>NZ_JBQEQB010000004.1:0-309532 GCF_052046055.1 Pseudomonas sp. 22082 | reverse complement strand
CTCTCGTTAGCGGGAGGCGAATTCTACAGCGTTACACGCTGCTGTCAACACCTCTTTTCTCCGCTTTCGACCGAGAAGATCGAACCGTTGAAAGCACCAGAAAAACCGGCATTTCCAACTCCTTCCTGGCTTCGATGAACTGAAGCGATCCACTCTCGAAACATACTTAACTCATTGAATCTCAAGGAGTTTTCCGTTTCGACTGCGCCGGAAGTGGGGCGAATTATAGAGACTCAGAATTCGCCGTCAACCCCTTATTTCAACTTTACTCAGATTTAAGCGTAATCCGTGCAAAAGCCTTCTTGCCCGCCTGGCAAACGTGGGTTGCGCCCAGTACATATATAAAGGAACGATCAACCACCTCACCATCTACACGCACACCACCGGAAGCCAACAGATCACGAGCAGCCGCAGAGTTCTTCACCAGTCCTGCCTTATTAAGGACAGCAGCAATCGGCATATCCTCGGCAGCAGTCAGTTCGACCTCTGGGAGATCATCCGGCAACTCACCATCCTTCATACGGTTACCCGCACCACGGTGAGCATTGGCCGCAGCCTCTTCACCATGGAAGCGCGCAACAATCTCTTCGGCCAGCTTGATCTTGATATCACGCGGGTTGGCACCCGCTTCAACATCAGCACGGAAAGCATTGATCTCATCCATCGAACGGAAGCTGAGCAACTCGAAGTAGCGCCACATCAACGCATCAGGAATCGAGACCAGCTTGCTGTACATGACACCCGGCGCTTCCTGGATACCGACGTAGTTGCCCAGCGACTTGGACATCTTCTTCACGCCATCCAGACCTTCAAGCAACGGCATCGTCAGGATGCACTGCGCTTCCTGGCCATAACCACGCTGCAGCTCACGCCCCATCAGCAGGTTGAACTTCTGATCGGTACCACCCAGCTCAACGTCAGCGCGCAAAGCAACCGAGTCATAACCCTGCACCAGCGGATAGAGGAATTCGTGAATGGCAATCGGCTGATTGGTGGTGTAGCGCTTATCGAAGTCATCACGCTCGAGCATACGAGCAACGGTGTACTGCGAAGTCAGACGAATAAAGTCCGCCGGCCCCATCTGATCCATCCAGGTGGAGTTGAACGCGACTTCGGTTTTCGCCGGATCAAGAATCTTGAACACCTGAGTCTTGTAGGTCTCGGCGTTTTCCAGAACCTGCTCACGGGTCAATGGAGGGCGAGTGGCGCTCTTGCCGCTCGGATCACCGATCATTCCGGTGAAATCACCAATAAGGAAGATCACCTGATGCCCCAGTTCCTGGAACTGGCGCAGCTTATTAATAAGCACAGTGTGACCAAGGTGCAGGTCCGGCGCAGTTGGATCGAAGCCGGCCTTGATTCGCAGCGGCTGGCCACGCTTGAGCTTTTCGATCAGCTCGGACTCGACCAACAGTTCTTCCGCACCACGTTTAATCAGCGCTAGCTGCTCTTCAACCGACTTCATAACAGACCCGCAAGGCTCAGATTCAAAGGGAACCAACCATACAAGATCGCGCACCAAATACAAGTTTTGCCCGGCGCACGGACACCAATCCACGGACAGGGCGTCCGCAGACTTGCTTCAGAGATGATTTGGTTATATTTTATACAGTTATTTCATCTTCATCATGTCATTCATCTTTTCCAATTCATCTTTTTCAAAGTCAAATTACTTATGACCACTGAACCGTCTAAAGCGCCACCGCTTTACCCGAAGACCCACCTGCTCGCCGCAAGTGGTATCGCCGCCCTTCTCAGCCTGGCGCTCCTGGTGTTTCCATCCAGTGATGTTGAAGCCAAAAAGACAACGCTGAGCCTTGAACTGGAAAGTCCTGCTGAACAACTGACACAAGATCAAGACGCTGCCGACGCAGCTCAAGCCACAAATGAGTCCGTAGCCTCCCCTTTCGCGCAGATCGAAAACAGCGCCGAAGAGACGCAGGAAACCGCTCAGGCTGCACCAGCGCCGACACCGGTAGCTGAAGAAAAGAAGGCCCCAAATCACAGGGAAGTGATCGTCTCCAAGGGCGATACGCTTTCTACACTGTTCGAGAAAGTCGGCCTCCCGGCCGCGGCCGTCCATGAAGTGCTGGCCAGTGATAAACAAGCCAAGCAGTTCAGTCAGCTCAAACATGGCCAGAAACTCGAATTCGAATTGAATCCACAAGGTCAGCTGACCAACCTGCACAGCAAGGTCAGCGACATTGAAACCATCACCCTGACCAAGAATGACAAGGGTTATGTGTTCAACCGCGTTACCGCCAAACCGACTGTTCGCACCGCTTATGTACACGGTGTGATCAACAGCTCGCTGTCGCAGTCCGCCGCCCGCGCAGGCCTGTCCCACAGCCTGACCATGGACATGGCCAGTGTCTTTGGCTACGACGTCGACTTCGCCCAGGATATCCGCCAGGGTGACGAGTTCGATGTGATCTATGAACAGAAAGTGGTCAACGGCAAAGCCGTTGGCAACGGTCCGATCCTGTCCGCCCGCTTCACCAACCGCGGCAAGACTTACACCGCCGTGCGTTACACCAACAAGCAAGGCAACAGCAGCTACTACACCGCCGATGGCAACAGCATGCGCAAGGCGTTCATCCGTACACCGGTGGACTTCGCCCGCATCAGCTCTAAATTTTCCATGGGCCGCAAACACCCGATCCTCAACAAGATCCGTGCCCACAAAGGCGTCGACTACGCCGCTCCACGCGGTACGCCGATCAAGGCTGCCGGCGACGGCAAAGTGCTGCTGGCCGGCCGTCGCGGCGGTTACGGCAACACCGTAATCATCCAGCACGGCAACACTTACCGTACGCTGTATGGGCACATGCAGGGCTTCGCCAAGGGCGTGAAGACCGGCGGCACAGTTAAACAGGGCCAAGTGATCGGTTACATCGGCACCACCGGCCTGTCCACCGGCCCGCACCTGCACTATGAGTTCCAGGTCAACGGTGTCCACGTCGATCCATTGGGCCAGAAGCTGCCGATGGCCGACCCGATCGCCAAATCCGAACGAGCTCGCTTCCTGGCGCAGAGCCAGCCACTGATGGCTCGTATGGATCAGGAAAAAGCCACCATGCTGGCTTCGAGCAAACGTTAAGCCATGGCTCTGTATATCGGCGTGATGTCCGGCACCAGTCTCGACGGGCTGGACATCGCCCTGATCGAGCAATCCTCGGCGATCAATCTGGTCGCCACGCACTACATCCCCATGCCTGACACCCTGCGCGCCGAGCTGCTTGGCTTGTGCGCCAGCGGCCCTGACGAAATCGCCCGCTCGGCGATTGCCCAGCAGAATTGGGTGAAGCTCGCCGCGCAAGGGATCCATACCCTCCTCGAACAGCAACAGCTCAAGCCTGAAGCCATTCGCGCGATCGGCAGCCACGGCCAGACCATTCGCCATGAACCGGCGCGCGGTTTCACCGTACAGATCGGTAACCCCGCCCTGCTCACTGAACTGACCGGCATCACCGTCGTCAGCGACTTCCGTAGCCGCGATGTAGCCGCCGGTGGCCAGGGAGCCCCGCTGGTTCCGGCCTTTCATGAAGCGTTGTTCGAAGAGCGTACAGGTAACCGTGCGGTCCTGAATGTCGGCGGTTTCAGCAATCTCAGTCTGATTGAGCCGAACAAGCCTGTAGCCGGTTTCGACTGTGGGCCGGGGAATGTGCTGATGGATGCCTGGATTCATCAGCGCCGGGGCGAGAACTACGACCGCAACGGGCAATGGGCAGCCAGCGGCAAAGCTGAGCCCACCCTGCTGAAAGCCCTGCTCAGCGATCCGTTTTTCGTGACGCAAGGCCCGAAGAGCACCGGCCGCGAAGTCTTCAACCTGCCCTGGCTGGAGCAACACCTTTCGCGCCTGCCAGTGTTCCCGGCGGAGAACGTGCAAGCGACGCTGCTGGAGCTCACCGCACTGACTATTGTCGACTCACTGCAAAGCGCTCAGTCCGACACTCGGGAACTGCTGGTCTGCGGCGGTGGCGCTCACAACGCCACACTGATGAATCGTCTGGCCGGGCTGCTGCCGAACGCCAAGGTCGCCAGCACGTCGACTCATGGCGTTGATCCGGACTGGGTCGAGGCCATGGCCTTCGCCTGGCTGGCTCACTGCTGTCTGGAAGGCATCGCCGCCAATCGCCCGAGCGTCACCGGCGCCAAAGGCCTGCGTGTACTCGGCGCCATCTACCCCAACTGACAAATTGCAGATAACAAAACGCCGCAGAACCGTGAGGCTCTGCGGCGTTTTATTGTGTTCGGTGAAACGCGATCAGATCGAGAACGAGGAGCCGCAACCACAAGTGGTGGTGGCATTCGGGTTCTTGATCACGAAACGCGAACCTTCCAGACCTTCCTGATAATCCACCTCGGCACCTGCCAGGTACTGGAAGCTCATCGGATCAACCACCAGACTGACGCCTTCGCGCTCGACGATGGTGTCATCCTCGGCCACATCCTCATCGAAGGTGAAGCCGTACTGAAACCCTGAACAACCGCCGCCCGTAACGAATACGCGCAGCTTCAAGCGATCATTCCCCTCTTCATCGACCAGGCTCTTCACCTTGTGCGCGGCACCTTGAGTGAATTGCAAAGCCGTGGGGGTGAAGGATTCGACGCTCATGCTGACTATCTCCCGGCGTTACGCCGCCATAATGCGTGATGACGCGCATTATCCGCTTGTCCTAGAAAATCGGTCAACTATTGTTACGGTATATCAATAAAGCTGATCCACCCACCAGAATGCAAAAAGGCCCGTCAGACGGGCCTTTTTACCAAGCAAGATCGGTCGTTACGGCAGCATGCCAGCGTGGGACAGGCCCAGACGCTCATCCAGCCCGAACAGGATGTTCATGTTCTGCACGGCCTGACCCGACGCGCCCTTGACCAGGTTGTCGATCACCGACAGCACCACCACCAGATCGCCATCCTGCGGACGATGAACCGCGATTCGGCAGACGTTGGCGCCACGCACGCTACGGGTTTCCGGATGGCTGCCGGCTGGCATCACATCGACGAACGGCTCATTGGCATAACGCTTCTCGAACAGCGCCTGCAGATCCACCGAGCGATCCACCACCGTCGCGTAGAGCGTAGAGTGAATGCCACGGATCATCGGCGTCAGGTGCGGCACGAAAGTCAGACCGACGTCCTTGCCTGCGGCACGACGAAGTCCCTGGCGAATTTCCGGCAGATGACGGTGACCTTTCACCGCATAGGCCTTCATGCTTTCCGACGTCTCGGAGTACAGCGAGCCTACGGCAGCACCTCGACCGGCACCGCTGACACCGGATTTGCAGTCGGCGATCAGGTGCGAAGCATCGGCAATGCCCGCCTCAAGCAACGGCAGGAAACCCAGCTGCGTCGCGGTCGGATAGCAACCCGGCACCGCGATCAGGCGTGCTTTCTTGATTTGCTCACGATTGACTTCCGGCAAGCCGTAAACCGCTTCGTCCAGCAGCTCCGGTGCACCGTGCGGCTGGCCGTACCACTTGGCCCATTCATCGGCGTCCTGCAGACGGAAGTCTGCCGACAGGTCGATGACCTTGGTGCCTGCCGCCAGCAGTTCGCCGGCCAGTGCGTGGGCGACGCCGTGGGGAGTTGCAAAGAACACCACGTCGCAAGCGCCCAGCGTCTTGATGTCCGGCACGCTGAATGCCAGACCGTCATAGTGGCCGCGCAGGTTCGGATACATGTCAGCCACGGCCAGACCGGCCTCGGATCGGGAAGTGATGACCACCACTTCTGCCTGCGGATGCTGTGCCAACAGACGCAGCAGTTCGACACCGGTGTAACCCGTGCCGCCGACGATACCGACCTTGACCATAAACCTGCCCTCAACGAACCCACTGGAAAGCCGTCGATAATAGGGGCCGCGCGCGCCTGCGACAACCGCCAAGGTGACGTGCGGACGCTCAAGCCTCTACTATCCGGCTTACCGTGAATCAGGGAATAACCAAAAATGCTCTATCTGTGGATCAAAGCGCTACATATCGTCAGCATCGTGTGCTGGTTTGCCGGCCTCTTCTATCTTCCGCGACTGTTCGTTTATCACGCGCAAAGTGAAGACACGATCAGCAAGGAACGCTTCAGCATCATGGAACGCAAGCTCTATCGCGGCATCATGGGCCCGGCAATGATCGCCGCGCTGATCTTCGGCGGCTGGCTGATCTACCTGAACCCGAGCATCTTCAGCAGCGGTGGCTGGATCCACGCCAAACTGACCCTGGTCGTGCTGTTGATCGGTTACCACCACATGTGCGGCGCGCAGGTAAAACGTTTTGCCCGTGGCGAGAACACCCGCAGCCATGTCTTTTATCGCTGGTTCAATGAAGTGCCGGTTCTGCTATTGCTGGCTATCGTAATTCTGGTCGTGGTCAAGCCGTTCTAACTTCAACAAATACAACTTTCCGGGGTACTTCCGATGTCGCTGCCCGCTCTGCTCGAACAACGTCTGCGTCTGCCCGTAGTGGCAGCACCGATGTTTCTGATCTCCAATCCTAAACTGGTGCTGGCGTGCTGCCGTAACGGCGTGGTCGGCAGCTTTCCGGCGCTGAATCAACGCGAAAGCAGCGGATTCAAGGCCTGGCTGGAGCAGATCGAAGCGGGACTGGCGACACTGGAGAACCCGGCGCCTTATGCCGTGAATCTGATTGTTCACAAGAGCAATCCACGTCTGGAGGCGGACCTGAACATCTGCGTCGAACACAAAGTCCCCATCGTCATCACCAGCCTCGGCGCGGTGAAGGAAGTAGTAGACGCCGTGCACAGTTACGGCGGCCTGGTCTTCCACGACGTGACGACCCGCCGCCATGCCGAGAAAGCCGCCGAGGCCGGTGTCGATGGCTTGATCGCCGTCGCGGCCGGTGCCGGTGGGCACGCCGGGACCTGGAGCCCGTTCTCGCTGATCGCCGAGATCCGCGAGTTCTTCGAAAAGACCCTGTTGCTTGCAGGATGTTTGAACCATGGGCACGAGATTCTCGCCGCACAACTGCTCGGCGCGGATCTGGCCTACTTCGGCACGCGATTTATCGGCACCACTGAAAGTCATGCGCCTGACGCCTACAAGCAGATGCTGCTGACTGCCAAAGCCGCCGACATCATTCATACTCCTGCCGTGTCCGGTGTTCCGGCCAGTTTCATGCGCCAAAGCCTGGAGGCCGCCGGTTTCGACATGGCAGCCCTGCAGGGCAAGGGTGAGGTGAACTTCGGCGACAAACTCAAGCCGATCAATGACGAAGCCAAGGCCTGGAAAACCGTGTGGTCGGCGGGTCAAGGCGTCGGGCAGATCGACGATCTGCCAAGCGTGGATCAACTGGTGGCGCGTCTTGATGCGGAGTATCGCCAAGCCCTGGAGCACGCAGCGCAACTGCCGAAACGCTGGCCGCGCTGAATGAAACCTGGCCGGTCGCTGTCTGACTGGCCTTAGACTCAATTTATCTCGCGACAAGGATGCCTCGGCCATGAGCGAACCCCGTTACAAGATCGTTTTCGACGGCGCGCTCCAGCCCGGCGTCGATATCACCACGGCCAAGCTCAACCTGGCCAATCTGTTCAAAAGCGATGTTGCCGCCATCGAGCGTCTGTTCAATGGCCGCACCGTCGCGCTCAAGCGTGATCTGTCGCACAGCGATGCGCAGACTTATCTGCAAGCGCTGGGCAAGACCGGGATCGATGCCCGGATCGAAACGGAAACGCCCATCGAACTGAATCTGTCGGATGTCCACGAGCAAGGCGCCGCCGTCACCGAACCCGACTCGCCTTACGCGCCTCCTCGCGCCGCCGTCGGTGAAAGCCTGCCGGCATTCGCGCCTCTAAAGCCGCTCAGCGTCGAAGGCCGGATCGGCCGTTTGCGTTACCTGGCATGGTCGATGGTGTTGAGCCTGGTAGCCCTGCCAATCGTCAGCGTATTCGCGCTGATCGGCCTGGGCCTGGTGAGCGCCGACTCGACCACCGGCCTGATCATCGGCGGCCTCCTCGCCTTCTTCCTGTTTTTGGCCTTCGCGATTGTCGGGATCCTGTTCAGCATCCAGCGCCTTCACGATATTGGCTGGTCCGGCTGGCTCTGGCTGCTGACGCTGGTGCCTTTCGTGGGCAGCTTCTTCCCGCTGGTGATCATGGTCGTGCCGGGCAATACCGGCGCCAATCGCTACGGTCCACCCCCTCCGCCGAACAGTACGGCAGTCAAAGTGCTGTGCTCTTTGTGGATCGTGTTTATCGGGCTGTTTTTCATGGGCGGCATGCTGGGCGGGATTACCGCCATCCAGGAAGAGTACGAAAGCAGTCTTGAAAGCAGCTATGAGAGCGGTTCGGTGACCACCGATGATATCGAGGTCGAAGTCGAACCCGCCGCGAATTCGGCAGACGATGCAGCCGAAGCCGCCCTCGCCCCTGTAGACTCTGCGAAAGAATGAACAACGCTCCCCGCCGTGACACCTGCGTCGACGGCGCGGCGCTGTTGCGATGGAGATTTGCATGACCCGTTACGCTCTGATCACCGGCGCCTCCAGTGGCATCGGCCTGGCGATGGCCGAAGCCCTGGCGCGCCGTGGCCGCAGCCTGATTCTGGTGGCCCGCCAGCGTGATCAGCTGGAAAGCATTGCGATTGAACTGACCCAACGCTTCGGCGTGGAGGTGCTGTTCCGCGCCTGCGACCTCGGTGAGCCGCTGCGCCTGTCCGGTTTCCTGCTGGAGCTGGAAGAAGGCGACCGGCAGATCGATCTGCTGGTCAATTGCGCCGGCATCGGTACTTGCGGCCCGTTTCTGGCCCAGGACTGGATGACCGAACAGGACCTGATCGAAGTGAACATCCTCGCCCTCACCCGCCTCTGCCATGCCATCGGCAACAGCATGGCGTTGCAGGGCGGCGGGCAGATTCTCAATGTCGCGTCGGTGGCGGCCTTCAACCCTGGGCCCTGGATGAGCACCTACTACGCCAGCAAGGCGTATGTTCTGCACTTCTCGGAAGCACTGCGGGTGGAATTGAAGAAGTGTGCGGTCAAAGTGTCGGTGCTCTGCCCCGGTCCGACCCGCACCGCGTTCTTTCGCACCGCGCAACTGAACAACGACAAACTCAACGCCAGCAAATTGCTGATGAGCCCCGAGGAGGTCGCGCTGTATACCGTGCGCGCCCTGGAGAAAAACCGCGCAATCATCATTCCCGGACGCCGAAACCGCTGGTTCGCCTTTCTGCCACGGCTCGGTTCGCGCTGGCTCAATCGCACGATTATCGGCATGGTCAACAAGGCTTACTGCCCGCGCTGAAAAGTCCTACGGCAAAACACTGGGCGGCCTTATCACCCTATGAGTACACTCAGGCCAGCCCAAACAACGGAGAAAACAGCTGTGGATACTCTGTTCACCAAGATCATCAACCGGGAAATCCCGGCGAAGATCATTTACGAGGACGACCAGGTTCTGGCGTTCCACGATATCGCCCCACAGGCACCGGTGCATTTTCTGGTGATCCCGAAGAAACCGGTGCGCACCCTCAATGACCTGACCGAAGACGACAAGGCACTGGCCGGGCATATCCTGTTCACCGCCCAGCGTCTGGCGCTGGAGCTGGGCTGCGAGGAAGGCTTCCGGGTGGTGATGAACTGCAATGAAATGGGCGGGCAGACGGTCTACCACATTCACATGCACGTTCTCGGTCAACGCCAGATGAACTGGCCGCCGGGCTGATTGAACCCAGAGATCGGTGGGAGCGCCCCGCTCCCACATGACCCAGCGCAAACCTTCCACGGCCGATTCGGTTAAACTGGCCGCCGAGATTCTTCCCGGAGGTCAGCATGACTACCCAACGTCACTACTCGCCCATTGATCGTCTTCTGCTGCAAGCCGATGCCGCGATGCGTACCTTGCTGCCCTTCAGCGGCCAGCCGTACCGTCCGTCGCCAGCGATCGTGCAGCCCGATGTGCAGATGAGCGATGAAGACACCCGCCACGTCGCCGGTCTGATGCGCATCAACCACACCGGCGAAGTCTGCGCCCAGGCGCTGTATCAGGGCCAGGCGCTGACCGCCAAGCTGCCGCAGGTGCGCGAGGCCATGGAGCATGCGGCCGAAGAAGAGATCGATCATCTGGTCTGGTGCGAACAGCGCATTCACCAGTTGGGCAGCCACACCAGCGTGCTCAATCCGCTGTTCTATGGCATGTCGTTCGGGATCGGCGCAGTCGCCGGGCTGATCAGCGACAAGGTCAGCCTCGGATTTGTCGCGGCGACCGAGCATCAGGTCTGCAAGCATCTGAACGAGCATCTTGAGCAACTGCCGGCCGAGGACGAAAAATCCCGGGCGATTCTGGAACAGATGCGTATTGATGAAGAGCATCATGCGGAAAGTGCACTGGAGGCTGGTGGTTTCCGTTTTCCGGCTCCGGTGAAGTTCGGCATGAGCCTGTTGGCCAAAGTGATGACCAAGAGCACTTACCGGATCTGAAAAACGCCCGTAAAAAAGGCGACTGCCGCAAAGCAGTCGCCTTTTTTTGTGCCCGGATTTCTTAGCTCGGCATATTGCGCGCGTAGAAGATTTCCAGCATTTCGTGCTTCACACGCTCGGCCACCTGAGCGCGTTGCTCGGAAGACAGGTTGCTGGTGGCATCGCCGAACAGGTAGTTGTCCAGTTCGAAGTTCTTCAGCAGCATTTTGGTGTGGAACAGGTTTTCCTGGTACACGTTCACGTCGGTCATCTGGTACGCGTCGCGAGTGTCATCGGAAAGGTAGTTCTGGATCGAGTTGATCTCGTGGTCGATGAAGTGCTTGTTGCCTTCAACGTCACGGGTGAAGCCGCGCACACGGTAATCCACGGTCACGATGTCCGAATCGAACTGGTGAATGAGGAAGTTGAGCGCTTTGAGCGGTGAAATGACACCACAGGTCGACACATCGATGTCCACACGGAAGGTCGCAATACCGGCGTCCGGATGGATTTCCGGGTAGGTGTGCACCGTGATATGGCTCTTGTCGAGGTGGGCCAGGATGATTTCGGGCAACGGGCCCGGGGATTCTTCGATCTGGCTTTCGGTCGGAGTCACCGGCTCTTCCGAGATCAGAATCGTGACGCTGGCACCCTGAGGCTCATAGTTCTGACTCGCAATGTTCAGAATGTTGGCACCAATGATTTCGACAACTTCCGTGAGGATCTGCGTCAGGCGTTCGGCGTTGTACTCTTGATTGATGTACTCGACGTAAGCCTGCTGGTCTTGCGGGGTTTCCGCGTAGCAGATGTCATAGATGTTGAAGCTCAAGGTCTTTGTCAGGTTATTGAACCCGTGGAGCTTGAGTTTGCTTTTCACCGTTAAAAACTCTCTATGTATGCGGCACGGCCGCGTGATCAAGCATGCCCGTCAAGTGCGAACAACGCACCTGCGTAGGACGGTTAACACCTCTTCGCGATGGCGATTTTGGTTATCTGTTCAGGCGGATGACCCGTCGATTGACTGATCACGGCCCTGAAAAAAGTGGCGCATTATGCAGACGTCAGCGGGGGATCGCCAGAGTCTGCACTGCTTTTATGATAGTTGAATGTCGGCTCAGCCGAGTTCAACGATTTCGTAGTCGTGGGTGATCGCTACGCCAGCCGCGCCGAGCATGATCGAGGCCGAGCAATACTTCTCCGCAGACAGTTCGATGGCGCGTTTGACCTGGGCTTCTTTCAAACCCCGACCCTTGACCACGAAGTGCATGTGGATCTTGGTGAACACTTTTGGATCTTCGGTCGCGCGTTCGGCATCCAGAAAGGCTTCGCAGCTTTCAACTGCCTGACGGGACTTCTTCAAAATGCTGACCACGTCGAAATTGCTGCAACCGCCGACACCCAGCAGGAGCATTTCCATCGGGCGGACACCCAGGTTACGACCACCGGCGTCCGGCGGACCGTCCATGACCACGACATGACCGCTGCCGGATTCGCCGAGGAACATGGCTTCGCCAGCCCATTGGATGCGTGCCTTCATCGCCAAGACTCCACTGTAGAAAAAAGGGTCGCCAGCTTAGCACAGGGCCCTGCCCGGACAGCGAGCAGGTTCCTAGGACGAATGCACCTTCAGCGTAGGTGATTTCTCGAAATTTCGACGAAGTGTCTGGTAAGCTGGCGCCAATTCACTGGCGCCTTCGCCAGACTGTGTAGCGACCGCCTCAGCGCCTCATATAAAAACCAAATATAACCGTGCAGTCTTTTCGGGATACAACCATGGTTGGTATTACCCCCACACCCAAAATCAAGAACCTCGACAAGCTGCTGATGCATTGCCAGCGCCGCCGTCACGCGGCCAAGAGCAACATCATCTGCGCCGGAGATCGCTCCGACACGCTGTATTTCATCATCCGCGGTTCGGTCACGATCCTGATCGAGGACGACGACGGCCGCGAAATGATCATCGCGTACCTGAATGCCGGGGACTTCTTCGGCGAGCTGGGTCTTTTCGAAGAGGCCGGCCAGGAACAGCAGCGCAGCGCCTGGGTGCGGGCCAAGGTTGAGTGCGAAGTCGCGGAAATCAGCTACGCCAAGTTCCGCGAATTGTCGCAACAGGATCCGGACATTCTTTACGTGCTCAGCGGACAAATCGCACAACGTCTGCGCAACACCACACGCAAGGTCGGCGACCTGGCGTTCTTCGACGTTACCGGCCGTGTCGCTCGCTGCCTGCTGGAGCTGTGCAAGCAACCGGACGCCATGACTCACCCGGACGGCATGCAGATCAAGGTGACCCGTCAGGAAATCGGCCGGATTGTCGGTTGTTCGCGAGAGATGGTCGGTCGCGTGCTCAAGGATCTTGAAGAACGCAACCTGGTGGATGTGAAAGGCAAGACCATGGTGGTCTTCGGCACTCGCTGAGTTCTCAATCTCAGCCGGCGTAGATCTGCGCCAGCATCAAACGAAAGAGTTCATCAAGGCGTGCCAGTGCATGGGGCGCCGGGAATTTTTCGTGCAGAGCGATGTGGCTGGCGGCACGTACCCGCTGCTCCAGGCCACACGCCTCGTTGAATCGGTTGACCGCCGCGACCATCGACTCACGTTCGTCATCCACCAGCATCGCCCCGTGCACCAACCCCACCGGACGCTGACCACCCTGACTCTGGCGCCAGCGCTGAGCGGTGCCGACCATCTTGCGACCGTCGAGATTGACGTTGAAGCGACCGTCGCAAAACGCACCGTCGATTTCACCCAACGACGAAGTGCCGCCCAACTCATCCAGCAACTCACAGATCGGACCACACAGACGCCGGTAACCGGTTTCGATGCGGTTCAGATCGCCTTCGTTGCGAGGCGGTGCGTAGACCAGTGCAATATTGATGGTCGACGCCGATTGCGGAACCGGTTCGCCACCGGTTTCACGCAGCAACACCGGCCAACCGGCCGCAGCGGAGACTTCGCAGGCGTGATCGAATCCGGAGAGGCGATTCAAACGGCGCGGCATGACCAAAGCGCGATCGCTGGGCTGCCAGAACAGCAGACCGAATTCGGCATCGCCGGCGCAGACCGAGGCCAGCAGATCCTGTTCGGCTTGCAGACCGGCTTCGATGGTCAGGGAAACTGGAGTCATAAAGAAGTCCGTTAGACGATCAGTCTGTGGTGAATCTTATGGCCTCTTCGCGAGCAAGCCCGCTCCCACATCAGGAATGCATTTCTCCTGTGGGAGCGGGCTTGCCCGCGAATGAGTCGACTCGGTCTGAATGAATCAGTCGAGGGTCGAACCGCTCACCGGAACGCCGCGTTCAGGGAAGAACAGACGCTGCAGTTCAATGCCCGGGCTTTCGGCGCGCATGAACGCTTCGCCGACCAGGAACGCATAGACATCGCTGATTTCCATCAACTCGACATCGGCACGATTGAGGATGCCGCTCTCAGTAATGACCAGGCGATCACGCGGAATGCGCGGCAGCAAGTCGAGGGTGGTTTCCAGACTCACGTCAAAGGTGTGCAGATTGCGGTTATTGACTCCGACCAGCGGCGTGTCGAGGGTTTTCAACGCGCGTTCCAGCTCATCGCCGTCGTGCACTTCCACCAGCACATCGAGGCCGACATCTTTGGCCACCGACGCCAGTTCGGCCATTTTCACGTCATCCAGCGCGGAGACGATCAACAACACGCAATCGGCGCCCAAGGCACGGGCTTCGACGATCTGGTACGGATCGATCATGAAATCCTTGCGGATCACCGGCAGCGAGCACGCCGCGCGGGCCTGTTGCAGGTAGGCATCGGCGCCCTGGAAATAGTCGATATCGGTCAGCACCGACAGGCAGGTCGCCCCGCCCTTCTCGTAGCTTTTGGCGATCTCGGCGGGAACGAAGTTCTCGCGGATCACGCCTTTGCTCGGCGACGCCTTCTTGATTTCGGCGATGACCGCCGGTTGTTTCTTCTTGGCTTGCGCCAGCAATGCCTGGGCAAAACCACGGGGTGCATCGGCCGCCTTGGCCAGACTTTCCAGCTCGCTCAGGCTCACACGAGCGCTGCGCTCGGCGACTTCCTGAACCTTGCGGGCCAGAATGTTTTCCAGAACCGTCGGTACACTCATCCCTCATTCTCCACTTTGAATACCGCGGTAAAGGCACCCAACTCCTCGAGTTTTTCCCGAGCAAGACCGGTGTGCAGAGCGTCGTGGGCCAGTGCCACGCCCTCTTTCAGACTTGTCGCCAGGTCGGCGGCGTACAGCGCCGCACCGGCATTGAGCACGATCATTTCGGCAGCCTTCTGGCCGTTCTCGGTCTTGCGCTTGCCCAGTGCATCGCGGATCAGCGCCAGCGACGCCTCCGGGCCTTCGACCGACAGGCCATGCAGGCTCTGGCTCTTCATGCCCAGATCTTCCGGCTCGACCCAGTACTCGGAGATCTGATCGTCTTTCAGCTCGGCGACAAAGGTCGGCGCCGCCAGGCTGAATTCGTCCAGACCGTCCTTCGAATGCACCACCAGCACGTGCTTGCTGCCCAGACGCTGCAAGACTTCAGCCAACGGCCGGCACAGCGCCGGGGTGAACACGCCCACCACCTGATGTTTCACACCGGCCGGATTCGTAAGCGGGCCGAGCATGTTGAACAGGGTGCGCAGACCGAGATCGCGGCGCGGGCCGGCGGCGTACTTCATGGCTTTGTGGTGAGTCTGGGCAAACATGAAACCGATGCCGACGTTATCGATGCAGCGCGCCACCTGAACCGGGGTCAGGTTGAGGTAGATGCCGGCGGCTTCCAGCAGGTCGGCACTGCCGCTCTTGCCCGACACCGCACGGTTACCGTGCTTGGCCACGGTGCAGCCAGCAGCAGCGACCACAAAGGAAGACGCGGTCGACACGTTGAAAATATTCGCCCCGTCACCGCCGGTGCCGACCACATCGACCACGCCGTCGAGGGTCTTGAGCTCGACCTTGTCCGCCAGTTCGCGCATCACCGACACGGCGCCGACGATTTCGTCGATGCTCTCGCTCTTCATGCGCATGGCCATCATGAACGCGCCGATCTGCGCATCCGTGCATTGGCCGGTCATGATTTCGCGCATCACGTCGCGCATTTCATCGGTGCTGAGGTCGAGATGATCGACGATACGGCTCAGGGCTGTCTTGATATTCATGGAAAGTCCTTAGCGCGTGCCGCCGGTTTGTTTGAGGAAGTTGGCGAACAGTTCATGGCCCTGCTCGGTGAGGATCGATTCCGGGTGGAACTGTACGCCCTCGATGTTCAGGGTCTTGTGACGCAGGCCCATGATTTCGTCGACCGAACCGTCATCGTGCTGGGTCCACGCGGTCAGCTCCAGGCAATCGGGCAACGTTTCGTGTTTGACGATCAGGGAATGATAGCGGGTGACGGTCAGCGGGCGGTTCAGCCCGGCAAACACACCCTTGTCCTCGTGGAATACCGGACTAGTCTTACCGTGCATCACCTGGCGGGCGCGGACGACGTCGCCGCCAAAAGCCTGGCCGATGGACTGGTGGCCGAGGCAGACGCCGAGGATCGGCAGTTTGCCGGCGAAGTGCTTGATGGCTTCGATGGAGATACCGGCTTCGGTCGGTGTGCACGGGCCCGGGGATACGACGATGCGCTCAGGGTTGAGCGCTTCGATTTCGGCAATGGTCAGTTCGTCGTTGCGCACCACCTTGACCTCGGCACCCAACTCGCCGAGGTATTGCACAACGTTGTAAGTAAAGGAGTCGTAGTTGTCGATCATCAGCAACATGGCGTTTCGAACCTCTTGAATTCTGACTTGAAGACAGCCTTCGGATGACTTGCCAGGCGCTGCACACGGTCAGACGCGCAGGTCGCGTCGGCACAGCGGCATTTCAAACGGGCAAGGAAGGCAAAGCGATACAGATCCGGCGGAGCCGGCAGAATAGATTCAGGCGCGCCAACGCCAGCGGGCGTGTGCCTTGATGACTTGATCCAGAAGTTTGCTGGTGATCAACACGGGGAAGGTCTCGTTCATACGTTTCGGCACAGTAACTTAGCTGGGCGGAGCGTGCAATATGGCCGGGGCCGTGGGGGATAAAACAATGGGAGGGTTGACGACCGATGGCAAAACGCCGGAAGTTTTTGGTACTGTCGTTTCGTTCACTACAACAATAAATAAACGGACTTGCTCATGATCAAACAGACGTTGTTTGTACCGCTCGCCGGATGCCTGCTCGCGATGGCCTGCGCCCAGGCGAACGCCGCACCCAATCCTTATTCGAATTTCGTGGTCTTCGGCGACAGCCTCAGCGATGCGGGGACTTTCACCGACAGCGGCGGCCCGGCCGGCGCCACCGAACGCTACACCAACCGTACCGGTCCGAACTATCAGGACGGCAGCGGTGAGTTCTACTCGCTCAACGCCACGCAATTGCTCGGTGGCCGCCTCGGCTTCACCCCCGATCAAACCGCCTCCTCGTCCTCCGCGGTACGTGCCGGCCAAGGCCAGCCGGACGGTAACAACTGGGCTGTGGGCGGCTACCGCACCGACCAGATTCTCGACTCGATCACCAGCCAGTCCGCCACCGGCGAACGCACCCGCGCCGGTTATCTGCCGTCGAACGGTTTCCGCGCCGACCCGAATGCCCTGTATTACCTGACCGGGGGCGGCAACGACTTCCTCCAGGGCCGGGTCACCAGTCTCCCTCAGGCGAATGCCGCCGCCGATCGACTGGTCGACAGCGTACGCACACTGCAAGGTGCCGGCGCCCGCTACATCATGGTCTGGCTGTTGCCGGACATCGGCCTGACGCCAGCCATCAACGGTTCGCCGCTACAAGCCTTCACCTCGCAACTCAGCGCCCAGTTCAACACCGAACTGGTCAGCCAGTTGCAGAGCGTCAATGCCAACGTCATCCCGCTGAACGTCCCGGTTCTGCTCAAAGAGGCATTCGCCAATCCGGCGCAGTTCGGTCTGGCGACCGACCAGAATCTGGTCGGCACCTGCTTCAGCGGCAACAGTTGCACGGAGAACGCGCGGTACGGGATCAACAGCGCCACCCCGGATCCGACCAAGCTGATCTACAACGATGCCGTCCACCCGACCGAAGCCGGGCAGCGCCTGATTGCCGATTACGCCTACTCGCTGCTGGCCGCACCATGGGAAGCGACCCTGTTGCCGCAAATGGCCCAAGGCACCCTGCGCTCGCATCAGGATGAACTGCGCAACCAGTGGCTGGCGGATTGGCAAAACTGGCAGGCCGTTGGCCAATGGCGGGCGATTGTCGCCGGTGGCGGCCAGCATCAGGACTTCGACAGCCAGCGCAGCGGCGCCAGCGCCGACGGCAACGGTTACAACCTGAACATCGGCGGCAGCTACCGCCTCAACGACGCATGGCGCGTGGGCGTGGCGGCCGGTTTCTACAACCAGAAACTCGAGGCCGGCGACAACGACTCGGACTACAAGCTGAACACCTACCTTGGCACCGCGTTCGCCCAGTACCAGCAGAACCGCTGGTGGGGTGACGCCGCCGTGACCGCCGGGCATCTGGATTACGACAGCCTCAAACGCAAATTCCAGCTGGGAGTCAACGAACGCGGCGAGAAAGGCGATACCGACGGCTATGTTCTGGCCTTCAACGGACGCGTGGGCTACGACATTGCGCCAGAAGCGAGCAGCCCATGGCACCTGTCGCCATTCGTCAGCGCCGATTTCGCCAAGGTTGAAGTCGATGGCTACTCGGAAAATGGCGCCGACTCCACGGCACTGACGTTCGATGACCAGTCGCGCATTTCCCGGCGTCTCGGCCTCGGGATCCAGGGCAAGTACCAGATCACCTCGCAGACCCAGGTGTTCGGCGAACTGGCCCATGAGCGCGAGTACAACGACGACACCCAGCATGTGACGATGAACCTCAATAGCCTGCCGAACAACCGCTACACCCTGGCCGGCTATGCCCCTCAAACCAACCTGAACCGCCTGAACCTCGGCGTGAGCCACAACCTCACCAAGGATCTGGCATTGCGCGCCAGCTACGACATCCGCAAGGATGACGACTTTACCCAGCAAGGGATCAACGTCGGCGTAGCGCTCGACTTCTGATTCGCAGGCCATAAAAAAACGCGGCGCCCTCACAGGCGCCGCGTTTTTTTTGGCTGAATCAGCAATCACTCAGTCCGGGGTTTGCTCGGCCAGTGCAACGGCGCGGAACATCGCCCGGCGCTTGTTGATGGTTTCTTCCCATTCCAGCGCCGGCACCGAGTCAGCGACGATGCCGCCACCGGCCTGCACGTGCAGTTCGCCGTTCTTGATCACGGCGGTACGGATCGCAATCGCGGTGTCCATGTTGCCGTTCCAGGCGAAGTACCCGACCGCGCCGCCATACACGCCACGCTTGACCGGCTCCAGCTCGTCGATGATTTCCATCGCACGGATCTTCGGCGCGCCGGACAAGGTGCCCGCCGGCAGGATCGCCCGCAGTGCGTCCATCGCCGTCAACCCGGCCTTCAACTGACCGGTGACGTTGGACACGATGTGCATCACGTTGGAATAACGCTCGATCACCATCTTCTCGGTGAGCTTCACCGAGCCGATCTCCGATACGCGCCCGGTGTCGTTGCGACCGAGGTCGATCAGCATCAGGTGCTCGGCGATCTCCTTGTCGTCGGACAGCAGGTCTTCTTCCAGCGCCACGTCCGCCTCTTCGGTGGCCCCGCGAGGACGGGTGCCGGCAATCGGGCGCACGGTGATCAGGTTGTCTTCGACCCGCACCAGCACTTCCGGCGAACTGCCGACGACGTGGAAGTCACCGAAGTTGAAGAAGTACATGTACGGCGTCGGGTTGAAGCAACGCAGTGCGCGGTACAGATCGATCGGCGCTGCCTTGAAGTCGATCGACATGCGCTGGGACGGCACCACCTGCATGCAGTCACCGGCGAGGATGTATTCCTTGATGGTGTCGACGGCTTTTTCGTAGTCGTCCTGAGTGAAGCTGGAACGGAACACCGGCTCGGCCGCCTGCGGCTTGCTGAAATCCAGGCCACGGCGCGGGGTGATCGGCTGACGCAGTTTTTCCAGCAGTTGCTGCAATTGCGCCTGGCCCTGCTCGTAGGCATCGGCCTGCGTCGGGTCGGCCAGCACGATCGCGTGCATCTTGCCGGCGAGGTTGTCGAACACCACCACCGCATCGGAAACCATCAGCAGAATGTCCGGCACGCCCAGAGGATCCGGATTCGGGCATTTGCCGAGGCGCTTCTCTACATAACGCACGCAGTCGTAACCGAAGTAACCCACCAGACCGCCGTTGAAGCGCGGCAGACCGGCAATGGTCGGCACGTTGTAGCGGGCCTTGAAGGTTTCGACGAAGGCCAGCGGATCTTCGACGTCGTGGCTTTCGGTCTCGACGCCATCGACGGTGATGCTGACGTGATGATCGTGAACCCGCAGCACGGTGCGGCACGGCAGGCCGATGATCGAGTAACGGCCCCATTTCTCGCCGCCCTGCACCGATTCGAGCAGGTAGGAGTTGGGCTGGTCGGCCAGTTTCAGGTAGATCGACAGCGGGGTGTCGAAGTCGGCCAGGGTTTCGCAGGCCAGCGGAATGCGGTTGTAGCCGTCAGCGGCCAGACGCAGGAATTCTTCGCGGATCATAGGGTGCCTCGTGGTGTGAGGGGCAAATCAGTCAGGTGTGCAAACGCGCCGGCAGGCCGGCCAGGAACAAGTCAGGCGCGCCAACGCCAGCGGGCCAGGGCCTTGATGACTTTCATCCAGAGTTTGCGGGTGACCACCACGATGGCGTTTCCAGAAGGGGATTGAGAAGCGTCGGGCAACGTTATCTCAGCGGCCGTATCCAGGCAACCGGGAATTAGCTTGCGCAGGTCGTCGATCACCAGCGCCGGGGATTCCTCGGCAATCGGCCGGCCATGGTTGTAGCCATAACTGAGCCCGACGCATTTGACCCCCGCCGCTTTCGCCGCCAGTACATCGCTGCGCGAATCACCGACGAACAGCGATTGCGAGGCCGGGATACCGGACATCTTCATCACGAAGAACAGCGCCGCCGGGTCAGGCTTCTTCTGCGGCAGGGTATCGCCGCCGATGATCCACTTGAAGTAGCGGCCGATCTTCATCTGATCCAGCAGCGGTGCGACGAAGCGCTCCGGCTTGTTGGTGATCAGCGCCATGGCCACGCCCTGCTTGTGCAGCCATTTCAGGGTGTCGCGCACGCCGGGATAGACCACGGTCAGCTCATGGCTGGCGCCGTAGGCCTCCATGAAAACCTCCAGCGCATGCTCGGCTTCGACGTCATCCACGGAGGAATGATCGATACCGCCGGCCAATGCGCGGCGCACCAGCACCGGCGCACCGTTGCCGACCCACTCGCGTACCGACTCGATACCGGCAGGCTTGCGCCCGAGCGAGAGCAGCATGTTATCCACAGCCGCCGCCAGGTCGGGGACCGAATCGATCAGCGTGCCATCCAGATCGAACATCACCAACCGCGGCAGTTGCCCCGGGAACAGCTGCTCAAAACCGCTCATGGGCGAGCCAGCGCCAGTTCGGAACGCATCTTGTCGATGACTTCCTGATAGTTCGGCGCATTGAAGATCGCCGAGCCGGCGACAAAGGTGTCGGCGCCGGCAGCAGCGATTTCGCGGATGTTGTTGACGTTGACGCCGCCGTCGATTTCCAGGCGGATGTCACGGCCCGAGGCATCGATAATCGCCCGCGCTTCGCGCAGCTTGTCGAGGGTGCCGGGAATGAATTTCTGTCCGCCGAAGCCCGGGTTGACGCTCATCAGCAAGACCATGTCGACCTTGTCGATCACGTACTTGAGCACGTCCAGCGGGGTCGCCGGGTTGAACACCAGGCCGGATTTGCAGCCGCCTTCACGGATCAGTTGCAGCGAACGATCGACGTGCAGCGTGGCTTCCGGGTGGAAGGTGATGTAGGTGGCGCCGGCTTCGATGAAGTCGCCGACGATGCGATCCACCGGGCTGACCATCAGGTGGGCGTCGATCGGCGCGGTCACGCCGTACTTGCGCAGCGCGGCGCAGACCATCGGGCCGATGGTCAGGTTCGGTACGTAGTGGTTGTCCATGACATCGAAGTGGACGAAGTCGGCACCGGCGGCCAGAACGTTGTCCACTTCCTCGCCCAGGCGGGCGAAGTCGGCGGAAAGAATCGACGGAGCAATAACGAAGGGCTGCATGACGCACCTTTTCTGAGCTAAATCACGATGGCGCGCATTGTATACCTCAAGTTTCCGCGCGCGCACCGTGACCGCGATGATTGGGTTGTGCCATGACCGATGACCGGCGGGTTCTCAGTACGCCGCCCGGTAGATCTTCTCAATGTCGGCGGCGCTGAGCTTGCGCGGGTTGTTGCGCATCAGGCGCTCGATTCCCGCGGCCTCTACCGCCATGGCCGGGATCGCTTCTTCAGGCACGCCGAAACTGCGCAGACCCAGCGGGATTTCCACCGCCGCGCACAGTTCGGTCATCGCCGCGACGGCGCTATCGGCGGCTTCATTGAGACTCAGATGAGCAGTCTTCACTCCCATGGCTTCGGCAATATCCTGCATCCGTTCGACGCAGGCCATCTTGTTCCAGGTCATGACATACGGCAGCAGCAAGGCGTTGCTGACACCATGGGCAATGTTGAAGCGCCCGCCCAGCGGATACGCCAGCGCATGCACCGCGCCGACCCCGGCATTGCCGAACGCCATGCCGGCCATCAGGCTGGCGGTGGCCATGTCCTCTCGGGCTTGCAGGTTGGAGGGATTGGCGTAGGCCTTGGGCAAGGATCGGGCGATCAACTTGATTGCGCCGATGGCCAGCGAATCGGTGATCGGCGAGGCATTCAGTGACAAGTAGGATTCGATGGCATGCACCAGCGCATCGACGCCACTGGCGGCGGTGACACTGCGCGGGCAGGTCAGGGTCATTTGCGGACTGACCAGCGCCACATCCGGCAACAGGTAGTCGCTGACGATGCCTTTCTTCAGTTGGGCGACCTTGTCCGAAAGGATGGCGACGTTGGTCACTTCAGAACCGGTGCCGGCCGTAGTCGGGATGGCGATCAGCGGCGGGCCTTTGCGCGGCACCTGATCGACGCCGAACAGATCCTCCAGTGCGCCGTGATAACCGGCGTACGCCGCGACGCTCTTGGCGATGTCGATGGCACTGCCGCCACCGAGGCCAATCAGACCGTCATGCCCGCCCTCTCGGTAGACACGCATGCAATCCTCGACGATGGCGATTTCCGGATCTGGCAATACCCGGTCGAAGATTTCGTACTCGCGCTCGCCGATCTGTGCCAGCGCCAGCTCCACCGTTCCGGACTTGACCAGCGCGGCATCGGTGACGATCAGCGGGTTGTCGATGTCCAGCCGCGTGAGTTCGGCCGCCAGTTGCTCGATGGCCCCGGCGCCGGTGATCAGTTTGTGAGCAATCTTGAACGAGGAAAGACTCATCGTGCGCAGCCTCTTATAGATGTGGGAGCTGAGCACAAGCGTAGCTGGGGAATCTAGGTTGTCTGTCATTCACCACATGAATGGCAGACAACCCGGATCTTGCAGTCGTCAGACTTGAGCAGTGCGCAGTTTTTCACTCCGCCCACGCAACCATTCCAGCGTCAGCAACAGAATCACCGAGAAGGCAATCAACAACGTCGCAGCCGCAGCAATCGTCGGACTCAGGTTCTCGCGAATCCCGCTGAACATCTGCCGTGGCAGCGTCGCCTGCTCGGGACCTGCAAGAAACAGCGTCACCACCACTTCATCGAACGAGGTTGCGAAGGCAAACAGCGCCCCGGAAATTACCCCCGGCGCAATCAGCGGCAAAGTCACCCGGCGGAACGTGGTCAATGGCGAAGCACCAAGACTGGCCGCCGCCCGCACCAGGTTATGGTTGAAACCCTGCAGCGTCGCCGACACCGTGATGATCACGAACGGCACACCGAGTACCGCGTGCACCATGATCAGCGAGAAGAAACTGTTGCCCAGGCCCAGCGGCGCGAAGAACAGGTAACTGGCCACACCGATGATCACCACCGGCACCACCATCGGCGAAATCACCAGCGCCATCACCAGCGCCTTACCGGGAAAGTCGCCACGGGTCAGGCCGATGGCCGCCAGCGTGCCGAACACCATCGCCAGCACGGTCGCGGCCGGGGCGACGATGATGCTGTTCTTCAGCGAGCGCATCCATTCCGCCGAGGCGAAGAAATCCTGATACCAGTGCAGCGAAAAGCCCTGCAGCGGATACACCAGGAAACTGCCCGAGTTGAACGACAGCGGCACGATCACCAGCACCGGCAGGATCAGGAACAACAGGATCAAGCCGCAGAGGATCCGCAAGCTGTAGAACCACACCCGCTCGATGGGCGACATATAAGGACTCAGCATTTCAAATTCCCCTTAGCTCAGGCGCAGGCGACTGGCGCCCACCAGCCAGCTGTAGATCAGATAAAGCACCACAGTCGCCAGCAGCAACAGCCCGCCCAGTGCGGTGGCCATGCCCCAGTTGATGCTGGTGTTGGTGTAGAACGCGACGAAGTAGCTGACCATCTGATCGTTCGGGCTGCCCAGCAGCGCCGGGGTGATGTAGTAGCCGATGGCGAGGATGAACACCAACAGGCAACCGGCGCCGACACCTGCGTAGGTCTGCGGGAAGTACACCCGCCAGAAACTGGCGAACGGATGGCAGCCAAGGGAAATCGCGGCACGCATGTAAGTCGGCGAGATGCCTTTCATAACGCTGTAGATCGGCAGGATCATGAACGGCAGCAGGATGTGCACCATCGAGATGTAAACCCCGGTGCGGTTGAACACCAGCTCCAGCGGTTTATCGATGATGCCCATCGCCATCAGCGCGCTGTTGATCAGCCCGCCGGATTGCAGCAACACGATCCACGCGGCGACCCGCACCAGGATCGAAGTCCAGAACGGCAGCAGCACCAGAATCATCAGCAGGTTGCTTTGACGCGACGGCAGGTTGGCCAGCAGGTAGGCCAGCGGATAAGCGAGCACCAGGCAGATCACGGTGATGATCAGGCCCATCCAGAAAGTCCGGGCGAAGATGTCGAGGTAGATCGCCTGATCCGGAGTCGCCGGGGCAATTTCGCCGAGGTCGTCGATGCGGTGATCCACCGCCGCCAGCAGATAGAACGGGGTGATGCTGCTGGTGTTGCGCTTCACCGCTTGCCAGTAGGCCGGATCGCCCCAACGCTCGTCGAGGCCTTCCAGTGCTTCTTTATAAGAGGCCGGTTCGCTGGCGAAGGGCAGCGAGCGGGCGGTTTTGGTCAGCAGGCTGCGATAGCCGGCCAACTCCATGTTCAGGCGCTTGGACAGATCGCCCAGGGTCTGGTTTTTGCGCGCTTCGGCGAGGTCTTCGCTGGCGGCTTTATAAACCGGTTCTGCGGGCAGGCCTCGGCCGTCCCACGCAGCAATCGCGGTTACGGTGCGCGGCATGCCGCCGACCACTTCCGGGTTGCCGACACTTTTATAGAGCAGCGCCACGATCGGCACCAGGAACACCAGCAACAGAAACAGCACCAGCGGCGCGATCAGCGCCTGGGCCTTCCAGCGGTTGACCCGCTCGGCGTGCTTGAGCCGCTGCTTCAAGGTGGGGCTGTTGCCCTCGTTCAGGGGAACGGCGATGGCCATGACGTACTCCGCAAATCTTTGATCGTTACAGAGGCGGCAAGCCACCTCGAACTTTTAATGTGGGAGCGGGCTTGCTCGCGAAGGCGGCGTGTCAGTNCAAGCCCTCTGGTTACTTCGCAGCCCAGGAATTGAAGCGCTGCTCCAGTTGCTCGCCGTTGTCAGCCCAGAAGCTGACGTCGATCTGCACCTGGTTGGCGATGTTTTCCGGGGTGGTCGGCATGTCTTTCAGGATCGCCTTGTCCAGCAAAGGCACTGCCTGAGAGTTGGCCGGGCCGTAGGCGATGTTTTCCGAGTAGGTCTTCTGCTGTTGCGGCTGCACCGAGAACGCGATGAATTTCTTCGCCGCTTCGGCGCGCTTGGCGTCCAGACCTTTCGGGATGGCCCACGCATCGAAGTCGTAGATGCCGCCGTTCCACACCACTTTCAGATTGGATTCTTTCTGCACCGCAGCGATACGACCGTTGTAGGCCGAGCTCATGACCACGTCACCGGAAGCGAGGTATTGCGGCGGCTGGGCGCCGGCTTCCCACCACTGGATGTTCGGTTTCAGCTCATCCAGTTTCTTGAATGCGCGATCCTGACCGCCCTTGCTGGCCAGTTCCTTGTACACGTCTTTCGGCGCAACGCCGTCGGCCATCAGTGCGAATTCGAGGGTGTACTTGGCGCCTTTGCGCAGGCCGCGCTTGCCCGGGAATTTTTTCGTGTCCCAGAAATCCGCCCAGCTGGTCGGTGCGGTTTTCAGCTTGTCGGCGTTGTAGGCCAGCACGGTCGACCACACGAAGAAGCCCACGCCGCACGGCTGGATCGCGCCTTTGACGTAGTCTTCGGACTTGCCGAACAGCGCAGGATCGAGTTGCTCGAACATGTCTTCGTCGCAGCCACGGGACAGCTCCGGCGATTCAACCTCGACCAGATCCCAGGACACGCTCTTGGTGTCGACCATGGCTTTGACCTTGGCCATTTCACCGTTGTACTCACCAGCGACGATCTTGCCGTTGCCCGCCGCTTCCCACGGTGCGTAGAAGGCTTTGACTTGCGCCGCCTTGTTCGCCCCGCCAAACGACACCACGGTCAGATCCGGCCCAGCGGCCATTGCGCTTGCCGCACCCATCAGGCCCAGGGTCAGGGCTGTGAACTTCAGGGATCTCAACATTTATTGTTCTCTCCACGTGCAGGGTTGGTGTTGGTATTGCCGGGGCGCTTAATGCGCCTCTAGAAGTGGATCGAGCGCGCGAACGTGCTCGACCTGCCAGCCAAGCGGAACCACGTCGCCGACCGCGAGCGCTGGATCGAGCTCGGCAATCGGTTGTTTCACGAAGAAGTCGGTCTTGCCGCAGACTTCAAGGCGCACCCGGACGTGGTCGCCCAGATAGATGAATTCGGCCACCCGCCCGGAGAAGCGGTTGACGCATTGGTCGCTCGAACCGTTGAGGCTGACGCGCTCGGGGCGGATCGACAGGGTGACCGGTTCGCCGGTCCGGCCGATGTTGACCGCCAGCGCCTCGACCTTTTCCCCGCGCCCCAGCTCGACCACGCAGCGCTCGCCGCTTTGGCTGAGCAGGCGACCGTTGAGGCGGTTGTTCTCGCCGATGAAGTTGGCGACGAAGGTGTTTTTCGGTTCTTCGTAGAGGGTGCGCGGCGGGGCGATCTGCTGGATCTCGCCCTGGTGGAACACGGCCACGCGGTCGGACATGGTCAGGGCTTCGCCCTGGTCGTGGGTCACGTAGACCACAGTCACGCCGAGACGCTGGTGCAGGTGTTTGATTTCCATCTGCATGTGTTCACGCAGTTGCTTGTCGAGGGCGCCGAGGGGTTCGTCCATCAACACCAGTTGCGGCTCGAACACCAGCGCGCGGGCCAAAGCCACACGTTGTTGCTGACCGCCGGACAATTGCGCCGGATAACGCGATGCGAACGCATCAAGCTGGACCATGCTCAGGACTTTCTTGACCTTGTCGCTGACGTCGCTCTTGTTCAGGCCACGCACGGTCAGCGGAAACGCCAGGTTTTCAGCGACGGTCATGTGCGGGAACAGCGCGTAGTTCTGGAACACCATGCCGATGTCGCGTTTGTGCGGCGGCACGTTGTTGATCGCCCGCCCGGCGAGGAGGATTTCACCGGCGGTCGGCGTTTCGAAACCGGCGAGCATCATCAGGCTGGTGGTCTTGCCCGAGCCGGACGGCCCGAGCAAGGTGAGGAATTCGCCCTTGCGAATGTCCAGGTTGAGGTCTTTGACGATCAGGTTCTCGCCGTCGTAGCTCTTCTGCACTCCACGAAAGCTGACCAGCACATCGCTGGCCCCTGCGTTTGATTCGACCTGGCTCATACCCACACCTTTGTTATTGATGACTGCTGTGGGATTAAGCCTAGTGGCTGCTTGCAGTCACGCAAATCGGGGCGCAGGAGAGAATCGCCTCAGCCGGATGGAAGGCCGGGGGTAGGGATTGCCCTACAAGGATGGCGCGTTTTGGCAAACCCGACGCATGGGTCGGGGCTCAAGCCGTCAGAACCGGCAAAAGCGCCTGTCGCTATTGGATATGTCGCTCAGAGGAGCTTGTGTTCCATCGCGTACTTCACCAGCTCGGCGAGCGAAGTGATGTTGAGTTTCTGCATCAGCCGCGCCTTGTGGGTGCTGATGGTCTTGCTGCTCAGAGCCAGTTGCTGGGCGATGTCGTTGACGTTGGCGCCTTGCGCCAGGCGTTCGAACACCGAGAATTCGCGCTCCGACAGCAACGAGTGCAGTGGTCGCGCATCGGTCAGGCCGACTTCGAAGACCATGCGGTCGGCCAGCTCCGGATCGATGTAACGCCCGCCCGCCGCGACCTTGCGAATGGCCGTCAGCAGCAGCGCCGGATCGCTGTCCTTGGTGGCATAACCGGCGGCGCCGACCTTCAGCGCCCGGGCGGCCATTTGTGCTTCGTCGTGCATCGACAGCACCAGAATCGCCGGCGGATGGTTCAGCGCGCGGATTCGTGGAATCGCTTCGAGCCCGTTGACGCCGGGCATCGAGATGTCCAGCAACACCACTTCGCAGGGCACATTGCGCAGGGCTTCCAGCAATTGCTCGCCGTTGCTCGCCTCCCCCACCACCTGCAGATCCTTGGCCAGGCCGATCAATTGCTTGATGCCTTCGCGAACGATGGTGTGGTCTTCGGCTACCAGTACACGGATCACTTACTTCTCCTCATCCAGTGGCACCCGCACGCTCAGCGTGGTGCCCTCGCCCGGCTCGCTGTCGAGTGACAGCTGCCCGCCCATGATCAACACCCGCTCGCGCATGCCCACCAGTCCAAAGGATGTCGGCCTGCCGGCAGCGGCGACAAATCCTACGCCATCATCGCTGACCGTCAGACACAATTCGTTGCCTTCCTGCGTCAGCGTCAGTTCCACAGTATGCGCCTGAGCATGGCGCATGACGTTGGTCAACGCCTCCTGAAGAATACGGAACAGGCCGATGGCCTTGGCGTCGCTGAGGGGCGCAAGGTTGTCCGGCACCTGCACCAGACACGGAATCTGCGTGCGCGCCTCGAACCGCCGCGCCTGCCACTCGATGGCCGAGGCAATCCCGGCATCGAGAATCGGCGGGCGCAGCGCCGTCGCCACATCCCGCACCAGCTGGAACAACTGGGCAATCAGGCGCTTCATGCTGTTCAAGCGCTCGTTCAGACCCGGATCAAGTTGCGCGTAGGCCAGTTCGCACATCGACGTTTCCAGTTTCAGCACCGTCAGCATCTGCCCCAGTTCATCGTGAACCTCCCGGGCGATGCGCGCCTTTTCCTCTTCCCGCACGCTTTCCAGGTGCGCCGACAGTTCGCGCAGTTGTTCGCGGGAGGCCGCCAGCTCCAGTTCGATGCGTTTACTTTCGGTGATGTCCCAGACAATGCCGTCCCAGACATAGGCACCGCCCTCCAGCTGACGGGTGATGGCTTTGATCTCAGCCCAGCGCTGCTCGCCCTGGCGCGTGAGAATCCGGCCCTGCCACGACCAGTCGCTGTCGGTGTCCAGCGCCTGGTCCTGAGTCTGGTGATAAGCGGCCCGGTCATCCGGATGCACCAGACTGCGAAGTCCCATGTCGCGATGGGCGATGGCGGCCGGCGCATAGCCGACCAGACTTTCGCTGCCCTCGCTGATGTAGGCAAAGTCGATCTGCCCGGTTACCGGTGCACGCTCGAGACGGAACACCAGCCCCGGCACATTGGCCGCGATGCCTTGCAGCCGCGCCTCGCTTTCTTGCAACGCAGCCAGGGCACGACGGCGTTCGGTGACATCGGTGAGGTAAACCACCAGATACTCGCCATCGCGAAAACGCAGAAAACTCAGCGACACGTCCGCCGGCAGCACACTGCCATCGGCCCGCACACAATTGGTTTCAAAGCTCAGCGGCCCTTCTTCGCTGGCTCGGGCGCGTTTCCACAGGTTGAGCCAGCGATCCATGTGCAGGCCCGGTTCGAAGTCGATCAACGGTCGGTCGATGATGGCGCCCTGTGGATAACCGAGCATGTTTTCTGCCGCACGGTTGGCGTAGCGCACATGGCTGTCCCAATTGACCCAGAGAATGCCGACGGTGCTCTGATCGATGGAAAACTGGGTCAGGCGCAAGGCCTCTTCGCTGGCGGCGCGCAGGGCGATGTCTTCACGCGCGTCGAGCAGGCGCTGTTCAAGACTGCGCTGCTGGCGGCGCTGCCAGAAGACGATGGCCACGCAACTGAGCAGCAACACCGCGAACAACAGACTCAGGTTCTGCCAGAAGCCCGGCGATTCGGAGAGTCGCGGATATTTGGGTTGCAGCCATTGCGCATGCAGGCGCTCCAGGTCCTTGGCCGGGATTGCGCGCAAGGCACTCTCGACGATCCCGGCCAGCTCCGGCCAGTCACGACGGGTGCCGATGCGCAGCAGTTGCGGCAGACCGATGTCACCGACCACCACCAGCCCGGCAAACTCCGGTTCCGCCGACAGCCGCCCGAGCTGCGCCTCATCGACCACCGCGTAGGACGCCTGCTGACTCAGCAACAGTTGCAGCGCCTGGCGCTCCATCGGTACGCCTTGCAGATTCAGGTGCGGATAGTTGCCGCGCAGATAATCGGCGGTGACGCCGGGCATGCGCACGGCGACGCGGGTCTGGCTGTCGAGTTTTTCCAGTTCCACGGTCGCGCTGCTCTTCTGGTCGCTGACCACCAGTTGCGGCACACGCATGTACGGGTCGGAGAACTGCCACAGACGCAGCCCGCCCGGGGTCTGGGTCAGACCCGGGGCAATGTCGATTTCGCCGTCCCGGGCGGCGGCCTCGAGTTGGGCCAGATCCTGAAAATTGCGCCAGCTCAGTTCGACATTCAGCGCTCTGGCCAATGCCTTCATCACTTCGACATTGGCCCCCGACAGCCGCTGCAAGCGCCGGTCGTATTGCGCGTACGGCGCCTGCAGCACCAGACCGACACGCAACTCATTGTGCTGCGCGAGCCACTGCTGCTCGCTCGCCGACAACCGCGCGAGGTGGCTCGGTGGCGCAGGCGCTGCCCAGCCCATCAAGGGAAACGCCAGACAGCCGATAACCCACAGGCAGCAAAAACGCATCATTGAAGTCTCATACACTGACAAATTCTGACCAACCCATTAGGCTGCCGGGATAACTTCTGGCCTGGAATAACCGATGCCCCCTGTCTATCGCCTGGCAATGCCAGCATTGTGCCTGTCGCTGATCCTGCCTTGTGCGTTTTCCGTCGAAGCCGCGGATCCGGCACCTGCCCCCGCCGCAGAAAAAGCCGCCGAAGAAAAACCGGTCGAACGCCAGCCACTGCTTGAGCGTAGTCAGGAAGAAGCCGCGGCACTCGAACGCAAGGTTCCAGCCCAGGAACAACAGCAACTGCAAGCGGGCAGCGACACCTTCCTTGCCCTGTGGAAACCGGCCAACACCGCCGAACCCAAAGGCGCGGTGATCCTCATTCCCGGTGCCGGCGAAACCGCTGACTGGCCCCAAGCGATCGGCCCGTTGCGCCGCAAGTTGCCGGACGTCGAGTGGAGCAGCCTGAGTATCACCCTGCCCGATCTGCAAAGCGATGCCATCGCGCCGCGCGTGGTCGAAGCACCCGCCGCAGCGAAAACCGCTGACCCCGGCAGCAAGGATTCGACCACCGCCGAGCCGATCGAACAAGCCGCCGGCGGCGAAGCCGACGTGGCCGACAAGGTCGTTGCCGAAACCACCGAGGAGCAGTCCAAGGCCGATGCCGAGCGAATTTTCGCCCGCATCGACGCCGCGCTGGCCTACGCCGAACAACAGAGCGCGCGCAGCATCGTCGTCCTCGGCCATGGCACCGGTGCTTACTGGGCGGCGCGCTACATGAGCGAGCGACAAAGCTCGCAGGTCGAGAAGCTGGTCCTGGTAGCCGCGCAGACCCCGGCCAAGGCCCAACCGCAACTGGTGGAACTGACGCCGACCCTGAAGCTGCCGACCGCGGACATTTTCTACATGGATAAAGCGCTGGACCGCAACGCGGCACTGGAGCGCATGCAGGCGAGCAAGCGACTGAAGACCTCCGCGTTCAGTCAGGTCGCACTCAAGGCTTTGCCGGACAACAAGGCCGAGCAGGAGCAGTTGTTCCGCCGGGTGCGGGGCTGGTTGAATCCGCAGAGCCCGGACTGACAAAGCGCAGAAAAAAAATCGCAGCCCAACGCTGCGATTTTTTTATGCCTAGCGAAAATCCCGCCGTTCGCGAATCAACGTGTAGGCATTGTGCAATTCGCGGGTCCTGTCGGTGGCCTCGCGCACCTGCGCCGGCGTGGCCCCCGTCCCGGCCACCTTGTCCGGGTGATGCCGGCTGAGCAGACGCCGATAGGCGCGTTTGATCTGTGCCGGTTCGCTGGTGGCTGAGACGCCGAGCAGGCGCATCGCTTCCTGATAGCTCACCGCCGCGCTGACGATCGGACGCTTGTGTGGCTCGTAGTCCGCCGCCAGCGCATGGATCTGCTGGGTCGTCCAGCCCAGCCACTTGCCCCACTGCGCCAGCAATTCCCGCTCGCTGACGCCGGCCCGACCATCGGCGAAGACCATTCGCCAGCAGGCGCGCAATACACCTTCAGCCGCGTGAGGTTGAGTGCTCAATCGACGCAGATAACCGCGCAGATTGTCGTTGCCGGACTTGCCGCGATTGAACGCGGCAATCGCCCGGCGCTGCGCCGGCTCGCTCATTTCCAGCGCGCGCATCTCATGCCGCGCCTGCTGGATGTGACCGTCCGTGACCCGCCCGTCGCTCTTGGCCAGACGCCCGAGCAACACGAATAACAGTTCGTCGTTGCGCAGCATCGGCCGACCGCCGAGTTTTTCCCGCAAATGCCCCCAGCTCTGCAAATGCAGGCGCCGATCCAGCGCCTGCCCCAACAAAGCCCCAAGCATGGCCCCCGGAATGCTGGCGATAGCAAAACCCGCTCCGGCTCCAATCAGAGTCCCTGGCCACAACATATCAGCGACTCGCTTCTATCAAGGCTTCGGCTTCGGCCAGACGCTCGTGGGTACCGACATCGACCCAGTGACCTTTCAGTCGCTCGCCGGTCACCTGCCCGTCCGCCATGGCTTTACGCAGCAGCGGCGCCAGTTTGAAGGCACCGTTGCTGCAGCCATCGAACAACTGCGGGTGCAGCACGGCGATGCCGCTGTAGGTCAGGGTCGCCGCGTCAGCCTGGCCATCACGCACCTGGCCGTCGGTCAGGGTGAAGTCGCCTGTCGGGTGATGGGCCGGGTTGTCCGCCAGCACCAGATGCGCCAGCCCGGTGATCGGCTGATGCAGCACGCTGAAGTCGTAATCCGTCCAGATGTCACCGTTGACCACCAGAAACGCGTCGTCGCCCAACAGCGGCAAGGCGCGGAAAATGCCGCCGCCGGTTTCCAGTGGCTCGCCCTCCGGCGAGTACTGGATCGACACGCCGAACTGCGAACCATCGCCCAGATGATCTTCGATCTGCTGGCCGAGCCAGGCATGGTTGATCACGATCTCATTGAAACCGGCTGCGGCCAGGGCACGCAGGTGATATTCAATCAGCGGCACCCCACCGGCTCGCACCAGCGGTTTGGGGGTGGTCAGGGTCAGCGGGCGCATGCGCTCGCCTTTGCCGGCCGCCAGAATCATTGCCTTCATGCCGTCACTCCACCACGCAGGCTGGCGAGCAGTGCCTGCAGATCCGCCAGCTCGGGACGGCGGGCGATGACCGCTTCTATATAAGAGAAGAAACGCGGCACATCACCGAGGTAACGCGGCTTGCCGTCGCGATGGCAGATACGGGCGAAGATGCCGATGACTTTCAGATGACGCTGCACGCCCATCAGATCGCTGGCGCGCAGAAACTCTTCGAAGTCCGGCTGCACCGGGATGTTCAGTGCTGACGCCTGCTGCCAGTAGCTTTCCAGCCAGCCGCGCACACGCTCTTCTGGCCAGCTGAGGAAGGCGTCCTTGAACAGGCAGGTCACGTCGTAGGTCACCGGGCCATACACCGCGTCCTGGAAATCCAGCACGCCGGGATTCGGCTCGCTGAGCATCAGGTTGCGCGGCATGTAGTCGCGGTGCACCAGCACTTTCGGCTGGGCCAGGGCGCTGTCGATCAGCAGCTCGCTGACCTTTTGCCACTGCTGCTGTTGGGTGGCATCGAACTCGACGCCCAACTCGCGTTTCACGTACCACTCGGGAAACAGTTCCAGCTCGCGGCGCAACAACGCGACGTCATAGCTCGGCAGCGGTGCCACCATCGGCAACTGCTGAAAAGCCAGCAGCGCTTGCAGGGCATCGCTGAATAACGCTTCGGCATTTTCGCTGTCGATCACGTCCAGATAGGTCTGGTTGCCCAGGTCATTGAGCAAAAGAAAGCCACGTTCGAGGTCTTCGGCATAAATTTTCGGCACGTTGATACCGGATTTCGCCAGCAAAAAGGCGATATCCACGAACGGTTTGCAGTTTTCCTGAGGCGGCGGCGCGTCCATCACGACGAAGCTGCGACCCGCGCCTTCCCAACGGAAATACCGGCGGAAACTCGCGTCGCTGCTGGCCGCGGTCAACGTGGCCGGGGGTACGGCTCCCCAGCCCTGATCTGCAAAAAGGGTTGCCAACTGTTCATCGAGCCAAACTTTCAGGTGTTGCAAGCGTACATCTTGATCAGGCATTGCAAGGGTCTCCGACGGCGCTAGCCGTCAAGCGGGTCATGCTTTATTATCCAGCATCTTTTTCAGACCATCGAGAGGCGTGCGGCCCACACCGCGGGCAGATGGCACGCAGGAAGCCCGGACTAATAAGATGGCATTGAAATCCCCCGCGTTTCGTAAAAAATTTCCGTTGTTGGTAACCGGCAGTCTGCTGGCTATGCAACCTCTGGCCAGTTCATTCGTTGTTGCCGCCGAGCAGTATGACTGCGCCGTCTCGGCAACGGGTGGCTGGGCCTGCTCGCCGAAGACGCCGGCCGCTGCGTTGCCGCCGCGTCCCGTGCATGACGGCAGTGCCGTCAGCGCCGCTGGCGAAGCCCCGGCCGAGAGCGGCTCCACTGCGGAGTCCGGGCCCAAGCCGGTACTGGTTACCGAGTCCAAGGGCCGTGGCCTGAAATCCCGTAGCGAAGACTACAGTCACCTCGACTGGGTTCCGCGCGAGAAGCTCACTGCCGCCCAACTGGCCGAGACCGGTCCTTACTGCTCTGGTTCCTATATCGAACCGATTCGTCCTGGCATGAATGACAAGACGAATAAAAGTGATGCCCCGACCTTCATCGGCGCCAAGGCGTCGCGTTATCAGCAGGATTCGCAGGTTGCGAGTCTGGCCGGTGACGTGGTCATGCGTCAGGGCAGCATGCAGGTCGAAGCCGACGAGGCCAACCTGTATCAGGCCGAAAGCCGTGGCGAACTGGCGGGCAACGTGCGCATTCGCGACAACGGCGCGCTGATCGTCGGCGACCACGCCGACGTGCAGCTCGACACCGGTGAAGCCAAGGTCGACAACGCCGAATACGTCATGCACAAGTCGCGCATTCGCGGTAACGCGCTGTACGCCAAGCGTGCCGAGAACGCGATCATCCGTTTGAAGGACGGCACGTACACCACGTGCGAACCGAACAGCAACGCCTGGCAGCTCAAGGGCAACAACATCACCCTGAACCCTGCCACCGGCTTCGGTACCGCGACCAACGTGACGCTGCGGGTCAAGGACATTCCGGTCCTTTACACGCCGTACATCTATTTCCCGATCGACGATCGTCGTCAGTCGGGTTTCCTGCCGCCGACCATCGGCACCGGCAGCGACACCGGCTTCATGCTGGTGACCCCGTACTACTTCAACCTGGCGCCGAACTACGATGCCACGTTGTATCCACGTTACATGGCTAAACGCGGCCTGTTGATGGAAGGCGAATTCCGCTACCTCACCAAGTCCAGCGAAGGTCAGTTCGGTGCGGCGTACCTCAACGACGAGGAAACCGAGCGCAGCAAACAGACCGACTACCAAAAGAATCGCTACATGTACAACTGGCAACACAAGGGCGGTCTCGACTCCCGCGTGTTCACCCAGGTTGACTACACCAAGATCAGCGACCCCTACTACTTCCAGGATCTGCAGACCGATCAGATCGGCGTGAAAAGTGCCGACTTCGTGAACCAGCAGGGCTCGGTCACCTATCGTGGTGACAGCTACACCGCCCGCTTGAACGCCCAGGCGTACCAACTGGCAACCGTATCGAACATCACGCCATATGACCGTCTGCCGCAGATCACCTTCAATGGTCAGCTGCCGTATCATCCGGAGGGTCTGAACTTCGATTACGAGACCGAGATCGTTCGGTTTGACCGCGATCTGAAGGACGGCAATTTCGTCAACGAAGACGGCACGATCGAGCGCCGCCTCGATAACAACGTGTTCGGCCTGGCTCGCGCCAACGGTGACCGTCTGAACCTGAAACCAGGCGTCAGCCTGCCGATGAACTGGACCTATGGCTTCTTGAAGCCGTCGCTCAAGTACCAGTACACCCAGTACCAACTGGATCTGGATGGTCAAGGCAAACGCGACATTGCGACGCAAAATGCCGAGCAAAACAAACTCAACGGCACCTTCGACAGCAACCAGAGTCGTGGCGTCCCTATCGCCAGCGTTGACGGTGGCCTGTACTTCGACCGCAATACGTCCTTCTTTGGCAAGAACTACCGCCAGACGCTTGAACCGCGCATGTTCTACCTCTATGTGCCGAAGGTGGATCAGGAAGACATTCCGGTATTCGATACCAGCGAATACACCTTCAACTATGCGTCGCTGTTCCGCGACAACCGCTTCTCCGGCGCCGACCGTGTCGGCGACGAGAACAAGCTGTCGCTGGGCGTGACCAGTCGCTGGATCGAAGACGACGGGTTCGAGCGTCAACGCATCAGCGTCGGCCAGGCTCTCTACTTCAAGGATCGCGAAGTCCAACTGCCAGGCATCGCGTTCAACGACCGCGACGACGCCAAGGCCAATGTTTCGCCTTACGCGCTGGAATACGAATACCGCTGGAACCGCGACTGGCGCACCACGGCCGACTACAACTGGGATCCGGACAGCCGCAGCCCGCGTTCCGGTAGCGCGATGTTCCACTACCAGCCTGAAGACAACCCGAACAAGGTGGTCAACGTCGGCTATCGCTATCGCAACGACCAGGTCCGCTACGACCAGAACACCGGTAAATGGGCCGTTGGCGGTGGTGACTACGGCACGCCTGGCCAGCCTGGCTACGTGAAGGACTACTACAAGATCCAGCAGCATGATTTCTCGGTCATCTGGCCGATCGTTCCGCAGTGGAGCGCGATCAGCCGCTGGCAGTACGACTACAACCGCAACCGCACGCTGGAAGCCTTCGGTGGTTTCGAATATGACAACTGCTGCTGGAAACTGCGCCTGATCAACCGTTACTGGGTCAGCTATGACGAATTCAGTCAGAACGCCCCGGAAAACGAAAAAGGCGACCACGGCGTCTTCCTCCAAATTGTTCTGAAGGGACTCGGCGGCCTCACCGGCGCCAAGGTAGAGAGCTTCCTCGACAAAGGCATCCAAGGTTATCGTCAACGTGAAGACCAAGCTTTCTGATTGTCTGCGCCCGCTGATGCTGGGCGCGCTGTTCCTGGGTACCGCGGCCAATGCCGCGGTGCAGTCCATCGATAAGGTTGTGGCCATCGTCGACAACGACGTGGTCATGCAGAGCCAGCTGGATCAACGCGTCCACGAAGTTCAGCAAACCATCGCCAAGCGTGGCGGCGGCTTGCCGCCTCCGGGCGTACTGGATCAACAGGTGCTCGAGCGCCTGATCGTCGAGAACCTGCAACTGCAGATCGGCGAACGTTCCGGCATCCGCATCACCGATGAAGAGCTGAACCAGGCGGTCGGCACCATTGCCCAGCGCAACAACATGACCCCGGAGCAGTTCCGCATCGCCCTGTCCCGCGATGGCCTGTCCTACGAGGACGCTCGCGAGCAGATCCGTCGTGAAATGATCATCAGCCGTGTACGCCAGCGTCGTGTGGCCGAACGTATTCAGGTCTCGGAACAGGAAGTGAAGAACTTCCTCGCCTCCGATCTGGGCAAGATGCAACTGTCCGAAGAGCTGCATCTGGCCAACATCCTGATTCCGACCCCGGAAAGCGCCAACTCCGAAGCGATTCAGAGTGCTGCTCGCAAGGCAATGGACGTTTACCAGCAGCTCAAGCAAGGTGCCGACTTCGGCCAGATGGCCGTGGCCTACTCCGCAAGTGACAACGCCTTGGAAGGCGGCGATATGGGCTGGCGTAAAGCCGCTCAACTGCCACCGCCGTTCGACCGTGAACTGAGCAGCATGACACCGGGTGACATCACTCAACCGGCACGCACTCCAGGTGGTTTCATCATCCTGAAGCTGCTGGAAAAGCGTGGTGGCGAGAGCCAGATGCGCGACGAAGTGCATGTGCGTCACATCCTGGTCAAGCCAAGTCCGGTTCGCGACGAAGCCAAGACCAAGGAACTGGCTCAGTCGCTCTACAACCGCATCGAAGCCGGTGAAGATTTCGCCGAACTGGCCAAGAAGTATTCGGAAGACCCGGGCTCCGCCCTCAACGGCGGCGACCTGAACTGGATCGACCCGAACGCACTGGTACCGGAATTCCGCGCCGTGATGGCCAAGTCCCCGCAGGGTCAGCTGTCCAAGCCGTTCCAGACCCAGTACGGCTGGCACGTTCTGGAAGTCCTTGGCCGTCGCGCCACCGACAGCACCGAACAGGCCCGTGAGCAGCAAGCAATGACCGTACTGCGTAACCGCAAATACGACGAAGAGCTGCAAACCTGGCTGCGTCAGATCCGTGACGAAGCGTACGTAGAGATCAAACTCCCTGGTGCAGACCAGGCAGCGCAGTGAAACCCAAGCGTTTCGCGCTGACACCCGGCGAACCGGCCGGCATCGGTCCCGACCTGTGCCTGCTGCTCGCCTCGCAAGCCCAGCCACATCCCCTGATTGCCATCACCAGCCGCGACCTGCTCCAAGAGCGGGCCGCGCAGTTGGGGCTGGCCGTCAGCCTGCTGGAAGTCGCACCAGGCAACTGGCCGGACGCTCCGGCGCCCGCCAACAGCCTGTACGTCTGGGACACCCCGCTCAGCGCCCCCGTGGTCGCCGGGCAACTGGACAAGGCCAACGCCGCATTCGTCCTCGAAACCCTGACCCGCGCCGGCAATGGCTGCCTGAACGGTGATTTCGCCGGGATGATCACCGCCCCGGTTCACAAAGGCGTGATCAACGAATCGGGTATCGCGTTTTCCGGTCACACCGAATTTCTCGCCGACCTGACCCACACCGCCCAAGTGGTAATGATGCTCGCCACCCGCGGTTTGCGCGTGGCGCTGGTCACCACTCACCTGCCCTTGCGCGACATCGCCGATGCGATCACGCCGGAGCGGCTGGAACGGGTCACGCGGATTCTGCACGCCGACCTGCAACAAAAATTCGGCATCGCCCAACCGCGCATCCTGGTCTGCGGGCTCAACCCGCACGCCGGTGAAGGCGGACACCTGGGCCATGAAGAAATCGACATCATCGAACCCACATTGGAGCGCCTGCGCGGCGAGGGCATGGACCTTCGTGGCCCGCTGCCTGCCGACACTCTGTTTACCCCCAAATATCTGGAGCACTGCGACGCGGTGCTGGCGATGTACCACGACCAGGGCCTGCCCGTGCTGAAATACAAAGGCTTCGGCGCTGCGGTCAACGTGACCCTGGGCCTGCCGATCATCCGCACATCGGTCGACCACGGCACCGCCCTGGATCTGGCCGGCAGCGGCAGGATCGACACCGGCAGCCTGCAAGTCGCCCTGGAAACCGCCTACCAGATGGCCGAGACCCGTTTATGACCGAGCAATACCAACACAAGGCGCGCAAACGCTTTGGCCAGAATTTCCTGCACGATGCCGGCGTCATCGACCGCATCCTGCGCTCCATCAGTGCCAAGGCCGGCGACCGCATGCTGGAGATCGGGCCGGGCCAGGGCGCATTGACCGCCGGCATCCTCAACTCCGGCGCACAGCTGGACGTGGTGGAGCTGGACAAGGACCTGATCCCGATCCTCAACCAGCAGTTCGCCGGCAAGAGCAATTTCAACCTGCATCAGGGCGATGCGCTGAAGTTCGACTTCAACAGCCTGAACGCTGCGCCGAACAGCCTGCGCGTGGTCGGCAACCTGCCGTACAACATCTCCACGCCGCTGATTTTCCACCTGCTGAACAACGCCGGCATCATTCGCGACATGCACTTCATGCTGCAGAAAGAAGTGGTCGAGCGTCTGGCCGCAGGTCCGGGTGGTGGTGACTGGGGTCGGTTGTCGATCATGGTTCAGTACCATTGCCGCGTAGAGCATCTGTTCAACGTGGGGCCGGGAGCATTCAACCCGCCACCGAAAGTCGACTCGGCCATCGTTCGCCTGGTGCCGCACGCGGTTCTGCCGCACCCGGCCAAGGATCATCGCCTGCTCGAACGCGTGGTTCGCGAAGCTTTCAACCAGCGCCGCAAAACCCTGCGCAACACCCTCAAACAACTGCTCAGCAACGCTGAAATCGAAGCCGCCGGCGTTGATGGCAGTCTGCGTCCCGAGCAACTGGATCTGGCGGCATTCGTACGTCTGGCCGACCAGCTCGCGGTACAGGTCCCGGCAACCCCCGCCGCCGACTGACAGCCGATGAACGCTATCGGGCAGGACGCCACTCTGGTTTACTGCCCGATACTTGCCTAGACTGATTCCCCATCAGCTACGCCTCGCGTTCCGCTTCGTTTAAGGCCCTTTTGCATGTCCGATCCTCGTTATCAGGTCGATGTCAGCGTCGTTACCCACTATCTGGCAGACCAATCGCAACCCGAGCACGACCGCTTCGCCTTCGCCTACACCATCACCGTGCAGAATAATGGCGAGCAGCCCGCACGCCTGATGTCGCGTCACTGGGTGATCACTGACGGCGACGGCCATGTCGAAGAAGTCCGCGGCGCCGGTGTCGTCGGCCAGCAACCACTGATCGATTCAGGCAAAAGCCACACGTACAGCAGCGGCACGGTCATGACCACCAAGGTCGGCACCATGCAAGGCACTTACGAAATGGTTGCCAGCGACGGCAAACATTTCGACGCAATCATCAAGCCCTTCCGCCTCGCCGTCCCCGGAGCCCTGCACTGATGGCGACGTATGCCGTGGGGGACCTGCAAGGCTGCCTCGAACCGCTGAAATGCCTGCTCAAGCAGGTTGCGTTCGATCCGGCGATCGATCGGCTGTGGCTGGTCGGCGACCTGGTCAACCGTGGCCCGCAATCGCTGGAAACCCTGCGTTTTCTATATGGCATGCGTGAATCGCTGGTTTGCGTGCTGGGCAATCACGACCTGCACCTGCTGGCGGCCGCTAAAAAGATCGAGCGCCTGAAAAAGTCCGACACCCTGCGCGAGATTATCGAAGCCCCCGACGGCCCGGTGCTGATGGAGTGGTTGCGTCAGCAAAAGCTGATGCACTACGACGAAGTGCGTGATGTCGCCATGGCCCACGCCGGCATCCCGCCGCAATGGTCGCTGCGGCGCGCTCTGAAGTGCGCCGCCGAAGTCGAAACCGCCCTGCGCGACGACAATCTGTTTCCCGCCTACCTCGACGGCATGTACGGCAACGAACCGGCGAAGTGGGACAACGATCTCAAAGGCGTCACCCGCCTGCGAGTCATCACCAACTATTTCACGCGCATGCGCTTCTGCACCGCCGAAGGCAAGCTTGACCTCAAGAGCAAGGAAGGCCTCGACACCGCGCCACCGGGGTATAAGCCCTGGTTCCAGCACAAGGAGCGCAAGACCAAAGGTCTGCGGATCATCTTCGGTCACTGGGCGGCGCTGGAAGGCAATGTCCATGAGCCAGGCATCTGCGCACTGGACACCGGTTGTGTCTGGGGCGGCAGTCTGACCCTGATGAACGTCGACAGCGGCGAACGCCTGTCATGCAAATGCGATGAGCATGGTGGCCTTGCCCCGACCGTCGCACCACTTATCCCCGAAACTTCGCCAGTCAGCGTCCCGCGTTAGACTGCGCTATCAGCCGAGCAACAGGAACCCGCCATGAGCGAATTCAAACGTATTCCCCCGGAGCAGGCCCAGGCCCTGCGCGAGCAAGGTGCAGTCGTGGTCGACGTTCGCGACCCGGCGACCTTCGCCGCCCTGCACATCAGCGGCTCGAAGCATCTGGATAATCATTCCCTGCATGCTTTCATCCAGGGCGCCGACCTCGATGCTCCGACCGTCGTGGTCTGCTATCACGGCAACTCGAGCCAGGGTGCTGCGGCGTACCTCGTGAGCCAGGGCTTCTCCGACGTCTACAGCATGGACGGCGGCTTCGAACTGTGGCGTACGACTTTTCCTTCGGAAACCGCGCAAGGCACCTCCGAATAATTTTTTTGTAACGCGCAGGCCCCGGCTCCCGTGGGCCTGCGCCGGCAGACGAACGGTCTTGCCACAACTAATTACGTATCTCGCCTTTACCTCCCGAATTCCCAACTATCCTTAAGCCCAGGCCATCCAAAACAGGGGAGAGCCGGTACACCGGCGCACGGGTCATCGGGAGTGACTTTCAAGGTTGTCGACCGCGAAAGTGTTCTGGGGGGTAAACAATCAGCTGCCACAGCGGCTGCTTGCCAGCATCGACTGAGTGATCCGGCGTCGGCTCCACGTATCGAGCGAGGTGACGTCATGAGTATCTTTAGCCACTTCCAACAACGCTTCGAGTCCACACGCCAGGAAGAATTCTCCCTGCAGGAGTACCTGGAACTGTGCAAAAAGGATCGCAGTGCCTACGTTTCCGCCGCCGAGCGTCTGTTAATGGCCATCGGCGAACCGGAACTGCTCGACACCTCGACCAACTCGAGGCTGTCACGCATCTTTTCCAACAAGGTGATCCGCCGCTATCCGGCCTTTGAAGACTTCCACGGGATGGAAGAATGCATCGACCAGATCGTGTCGTATTTCCGGCATGCGGCCCAGGGCCTGGAAGAGAAGAAACAGATCCTTTACCTGCTCGGCCCCGTCGGCGGTGGTAAATCGTCCCTGGCCGAGAAGCTGAAACAACTGATGGAAAAAGTGCCCTTCTATGCCATCAAGGGCTCGCCGGTATTCGAATCGCCTCTGGGCCTGTTCAACGCCACCGAAGATGGCGCGATCCTCGAGGAAGACTTCGGCATTCCACGGCGCTACCTGAACACCATCATGTCGCCATGGGCCACCAAGCGCCTGGCCGAATTCGGCGGCGACATCAGCCAGTTCCGCGTGGTCAAGCTGTACCCGTCGATCCTCAACCAGATCGCCGTGGCCAAGACCGAACCGGGTGACGAAAACAACCAGGACATCTCCGCACTGGTGGGCAAGGTCGATATCCGCAAACTCGAAGAGTTTCCGCAGAACGACGCCGACGCCTACAGCTACTCCGGTGCGCTGTGTCGGGCCAACCAGGGCCTGATGGAGTTCGTCGAGATGTTCAAGGCACCGATCAAGGTGCTCCACCCGTTGCTGACCGCCACTCAGGAAGGCAACTACAACAGTACCGAAGGCCTGGGCGCAATTCCGTTCACCGGGATTTTGCTGGCCCACTCCAACGAGTCGGAGTGGCACACCTTCCGCAACAACAAGAACAACGAAGCCTTCATCGACCGGATCTACATCGTCAAGGTGCCGTACTGCCTGCGGGTCAGCGACGAAGTGAAGATCTACGACAAGCTGCTGTTCAATAGCTCCCTGTCCAAGGCCCATTGCGCGCCGGACACCTTGAAGATGCTGGCGCAGTTCACTGTGCTGTCACGCCTGAAAGAGCCGGAAAACTCCAACATCTACTCCAAGATGCGCGTGTATGACGGCGAAAACCTCAAGGACACCGATCCGAAGGCCAAGTCGATCCAGGAGTACCGCGATGCAGCGGGCGTCGACGAAGGCATGAACGGTCTGTCGACCCGGTTCGCGTTCAAGATCCTGTCCAAGGTCTTCAACTTCGATCCGCACGAAATCGCCGCCAACCCGGTGCACCTGCTCTATGTGCTGGAGCAGCAGATCGAACAGGAACAGTTCCAGGCCGAAACCCGCGAGCGCTACCTGCGCTACCTGAAAGAATACCTGGCGCCGCGTTATATCGAATTCATCGGCAAGGAAATCCAGACCGCCTACCTCGAGTCTTACAGCGAGTACGGCCAGAACATCTTCGACCGCTACGTGCTGTATGCGGACTTCTGGATTCAGGATCAGGAATACCGCGATCCGGAAACCGGCGAGATCCTCAACCGCGTTGCCCTCAACGAGGAGCTGGAAAAGATCGAAAAACCGGCCGGCATCAGCAATCCGAAGGATTTCCGCAACGAGATCGTCAACTTCGTGTTGCGTGCCCGGGCCAACAACAACGGCAAGAACCCGACCTGGCTCAGCTACGAAAAACTGCGGGTGGTCATCGAGAAGAAAATGTTCTCGAACACCGAGGACCTGCTGCCAGTCATCAGCTTCAATGCCAAGGCCAGCAAAGAGGATCAACAGAAACATAACGACTTCGTTACACGAATGGTCGAACGCGGCTACACCGACAAACAGGTACGACTGCTCTCCGAGTGGTATCTGCGGGTCCGGAAATCGCAGTAAAGCAGCTGCAAGCTACAAGCTTCGAGCTGCAAGTAAAAAGCGCATGAGCCTGATGCCAGGGCATATGCCTGCACTTGCGGCTCGCAGCTCACTACTTGAAGCTGCCCGGAGGGCCTCCTATGAGCTATGTGATCGACCGACGTCTCAATGGCAAGAACAAGAGCACGGTGAACCGTCAGCGCTTCCTGCGGCGTTACCGTGACCACATCAAGAAGGCTGTCGAAGAGGCGGTCAGCCGGCGTTCCATTACCGATATGGAACACGGTGAGCAGATCAGCATTCCCGGTCGCGATATCGACGAGCCGGTGCTTCACCATGGTCGCGGCGGCAAGCAGACCGTGGTCCATCCCGGCAACAAGGAATTCACCGCCGGCGAACATATTGCCCGTCCGCCGGGAGGCGGAGGTGGCCGTGGGCCAGGCAAGGCCGGCAACTCCGGCGAAGGCATGGACGAGTTCGTCTTCCAGATCACCCAGGAAGAATTCCTCGAATTCATGTTCGAGGACCTCGAACTGCCCAACCTCGTCAAGCGCAACCTGACCGGCACCGACACCTTCAAGACGGTACGTGCGGGGATCAGCAACGAGGGCAACCCGTCGCGGATCAACATCATCCGCACCCTGCGTTCGGCTCATGCACGGCGCATTGCGTTGTCGGGCAGCAGCCGCGCCAAATTGCGGGAAGCCAAAGAGGAGTTGGCTCGGCTGAAACGGGAAGAGCCGGACAACTTCGGCGATATCCAGGATCTTGAAGCAGAAATCGAGCGACTCAGTGCGCGTATCCATCGCGTGCCGTTTCTCGATACCTTCGATTTGAAATACAACCTGCTGGTCAAGCAACCCAATCCCAGCTCCAAAGCCGTGATGTTCTGCCTGATGGACGTTTCCGGCTCCATGACCCAGGCGACCAAGGACATCGCCAAGCGCTTCTTCATCCTGTTGTACCTGTTCCTCAAGCGGAACTACGACAAGATCGACGTGGTGTTCATCCGCCACCACACCAGCGCCCGGGAAGTGGACGAAGAAGAGTTTTTCTATTCCCGCGAGACCGGCGGCACCATCGTTTCCAGTGCAATCAAGCTGATGCAGGAGATCATGGCCGAGCGCTACCCGAGCAACGAGTGGAACATTTACGCCGCCCAGGCTTCCGACGGCGACAACTGGAACGACGACTCGCCGATCTGCCGCGACATCCTGATCAACCAGATCATGCCATTCGTGCAGTACTACACTTACGTGGAGATCACCCCGCGCGAACATCAGGCCTTGTGGTACGAATACGAGCGCATCGCCGAAGCCTTTTCCGACACTTTTGCCCAGCAACAACTGGTCTCGGCCGGGGATATCTATCCGGTCTTCCGTGAACTCTTCCAGCGCAGGTTAGTGACATGACCGCCAAAGAGCAGAAGCGCCAACCCATTTCCACCGGCTCGGAATGGACATTCGAGCTGATCCAGACGTACGACCGTGAAATCGCCCGTATCGCGGCCCGCTATGCCCTGGATACCTATCCCAACCAGATCGAAGTGATCACCGCCGAACAGATGATGGACGCCTATGCGTCGGTCGGCATGCCGCTGGGCTATCACCATTGGTCCTACGGCAAGCACTTCCTCAGCACCGAAAAATCCTACAGTCGCGGACAAATGGGGCTGGCGTACGAGATCGTGATCAACTCGGACCCGTGCATCGCCTACCTGATGGAAGAAAACACCATCTGCATGCAGGCGCTGGTGGTTGCGCATGCCTGCTACGGCCACAATAGCTTCTTCAAGGGCAACTATCTGTTCCGCACCTGGACCGACGCCAGTTCGATCATCGATTACCTGGTCTTCGCCAAGCAGTACATCATGCAGTGCGAGGAGCGCCACGGGATCGATGCCGTGGAGGATCTGCTCGATTCCTGCCACGCCCTGATGAACTACGGTGTCGACCGCTATAAACGTCCGTACCCGATTTCCGCCGAAGAAGAGCGGCGTCGGCAGAAGGATCGCGAAGAACACCTGCAGAAGCAGATCAACGACCTGTGGCGCACCATTCCCAAAGGCGCAGACAAGTACAGCGACAAGGACAACGCGCGCTTCCCGGCCGAACCGCAGGAAAACATCCTGTATTTCATCGAGAAACATGCTCCGCTGCTGGAGCCCTGGCAGCGCGAGATCGTGCGGATCGTGCGCAAGATCGCCCAGTATTTCTATCCACAGCGCCAGACCCAGGTGATGAACGAAGGCTGGGCGACGTTCTGGCACTACACGCTGATGAACGACCTGTACGACGAAGGCCTGGTGACCGACGGCTTCATGATGGAGTTCCTGACGTCCCACACCAGCGTGGTGTTCCAGCCTGGGTTCGACAGCCCGTATTACAACGGCATCAACCCGTATGCCCTGGGCTTTGCCATGTATCGCGACATCCGGCGCATGTGCGAAGAGCCCACGGAAGAAGACCGCCGCTGGTTCCCGGACATCGCCGGCAGCGATTGGTTATCGACCATCAAGTTCGCCATGAGCAGCTTCAAGGATGAGAGTTTCATCCTGCAATACCTGTCACCCAAGGTGATCCGCGACCTGAAGCTGTTCAGCATCCTCGATGACGACCAGAAGGACGATCTGCTGGTACCGGCGATCCATGACGAGGGTGGTTACCGGATCATTCGCGAAACGCTCGCGGCGCAATACAACCTGGGCAACCGCGAACCGAACGTGCAGATCTACAGCATCGACCGCCGCGGCGATCGCTCGCTGACCCTGCGCCACCAGCAACACGACCGCAAACCGCTGGGCGACTCCACCGAGGAGGTCCTGAAACACCTGCACCGGCTGTGGGGCTTCGACATTCATCTGGAAACCCTGCAGGGCGACCAGATCATGAAGACCCATCATGTTCCGCCCCGCAGCGAACACAGCGAGGGGGACTACGGTCGACTCGACCTGGCCGTCATTCATCTTTGATCCCGTTCAGGCCTCCGAAAGTCCGGCGCAAGGGTTATCCTGTCGGGCCAACGGAGGTTTTTTATGCAGATTTACAAGGTCGGCGGTGCGGTACGTGATCGCCTGCTGGGCAAACCGGTCACCGATATCGATTGGGTGGTGGTCGGCGCGACCACGGAAGAAATGCTTGCCAAGGGATTTCGCCCGGTCGGCGCGGATTTCCCGGTGTTTCTTCACCCGAAAAGCGGCGAGGAGTACGCCCTCGCCCGCACCGAGCGCAAGAGCGGTCGCGGTTATGGTGGCTTCACCTTTCACGCCAGCCCCGAGGTCACGCTTGAAGAGGACCTGATCCGCCGTGATCTTACGATCAACGCCATGGCCGAAGACGATCAGCAAAACCTGACGGATCCCTATCATGGCCAGCGCGATCTCGAAGAACGGATTCTGCGTCACGTTTCCCCGGCGTTTGCCGAAGATCCGCTCAGGGTTCTGCGTGTTGCGCGCTTTGCTGCCCGCTACGCGGAGCTCGGTTTCAAGGTGGCGCCCGAGACCCTGGAGCTGATGCGTCAGCTCAGCGAATCGGGCGAACTGGAAGCCCTTACCGCCGAACGCAGCTGGAAAGAGATTTCCCGCGCACTGATGGAAGATCAGCCCCAGGTATTCATTCAGGTACTGCGCGATTGCGGCGCCTTGAAGGTGCTGATGCCAGAAGTCGACGCCTTGTTCGGCGTACCGCAGCCGGAAGCCCATCACCCGGAGATCGACAGCGGCATTCACACCCTGAGCGTGCTCGAGCAATCGGCCCTGCACAAGCAACCGCTGACCGTGCGCTGGGCCTGTCTGCTGCACGACCTCGGCAAAGGCCTGACGCCAGAGGCGGAATGGCCACGACATATCGCCCATGAGCACAAAGGCCTGACATTGATCAAAGCGGTCAACGAACGCTTCAAGGCACCGAAGGACTGTCAGGAGTTGGCCTTGCTGGTCGGCCAATATCACACCCACGGGCATCGCGCCCTGGAGTTGAAAGCGTCGACTTTGCTTGAGTTGCTGCAAAGCTTTGACATTTACCGTCGACCACAGCGTTTCGAAGAATTTATCGCCGCGTGCGAGATGGACGCCCGAGGCCGCAAAGGGCTTGAGCAGCGCAGTTATCCACAGGCCGATTACCTGCGCGGTGCGGCCAATGTGGCGCGCAGCGTGGCGGTACAGCCGTTGCTGGAGAAGGGATTCAAGGGCCCGGAACTGGGCGAGGCACTCAAGCGCGAACGGCTAAAGGCGCTAAAGGCTTACAAGGAGTCGGCAGCGTTCTGAAATCAGGTGATCCGCCCTTGCGAGGACGGATCAGGCAGTTCAACGCATGCCCGAAGGCGTGAGCTGAGTACCGCGCCACTCAAATCCGACCGGTGCAAGCACCTGATCGATCTGCGCCTCAGCCCACAATGTCGCAAAGCTTTTTCCCACACCAGGATGCACCCGATCCGGCGCAATCAAAGACAGCGGCCACAGCACAAAGGCATTTTTCAGGATTTCCGCCCGAGGCAGGACCAGTCCATCGAAGTTGCCCGCCAGATCGCCGTACAGCAGCACGTCGATATCCAGCGGCAAGCCCTTGCGATCCGGCGCATAACGGCCATTGTCCGCTTCAATGAATTTCAAGCGGCGATCCAGTTCGATCAACGGCAGATCCGTAAAAGCCGACACCACGAAGTTGAAGAACGGCCCGCTCTTGATCCCCACCGGCTGGCTTTCGAACACAGGCGAACAGCGGATATCCACCAGAAACGTGGACAAGGCATCCAGACCGGCCTGCAAATGGGTTTCGCGCTCGATATTGCTACCGAGCCCGAGATAGACCTGGGTCAGCGACATCCGCGCTCGATCTCCACACCCACGCCACCCTTGGCGGCCGGTACGGCACCTGGCTTGGTCAGCTTCAGGCGCACCCAGGTGATCTTGAATTCACTCATCAGCGCTTCAACCAGACGTTCGGCGAAAGTCTCGACCAGTTGATACTGGGATTGCTCGGCAAAGGCCTGGATCCGCGTGGACACACTGGCGTAATCGAGCGCCAGGGTCAGGTCGTCACCGGCGGCGGCCGGCCGATTGTCCCAGGCGAAGCTCAGATCAAGACGCAGGCACTGTCGGATGCCGCGCTCCCAGTCGTAGGCACCGATCACGGTGTCGACTTCCAGGCCCTCGATAAACACTCTGTCCAAGCACTTCTCTCCGCTGCACGACAAGGGCGCAATGCGCCGTTAGAATCAGGGCGTCCTCGCCCGGAATAGTTAGCATGTTTTGGTTACTGGCGATCCTCGCCTACCTGCTCGGCTCTCTGTCCTTCGCCATTTTGCTCAGCCGCCTGACCGGAAATCCGGATCCGCGAATGAGTGGCTCGGGTAATGCCGGCGCCACCAACATGCTGCGCCTGGCCGGACGCAAACTCGCGATCCTGACCCTGCTGGGTGATCTGTGCAAAGGCCTGCTGCCGGTGCTGATCGCTTCGGCTGTAGGCCTTTCGCTGCAGGATCAGGCGTGGATCGGCGTCTGCGCCGTGATCGGTCACCTGTTCCCGTTGTACTTCCGCTTTCGCGGTGGCAAGGGCGTTGCCACGGCGGCCGGCATGCTGCTGGGACTGTATCCACCTGCCGCGTTGCTGGCCGTGTGCGCCTGGCTGCTGACGTTCTACCTGACCCGCACCAGCTCGCTGGCGGCGTTGATCGCCACTCCGCTGACCCTGCCGTTACTGGCCTGGCAGGAACCGGCGGCGCTGTTGCCGATGAGCACGCTGACACTGCTGATCGTCTGGCGCCACCGGGGCAATCTACGCGACCTGTTCGCCGGGCGCGAACGGCATTTTTAAATACCGCACGTGAGCGCCGCTCATCACAGCGCCGACAACTGCTCCATCGGCCAGCGCGCCTGCACGCTGATCGCCAGACTCTCTTGCTGACCAGCCTGCAAACGCTGGCAGCCGGCAAACGCGATCATCGCGCCGTTATCGGTGCAAAACTCGGGACGGGCATAAAACACATCGCCCTTCATGTCGCCGAGCATTTTCTCCAGCGAAACACGCAACGCCTTGTTGGCACTGACGCCGCCGGCGATCACCAGACGCTTCATGCCGGCCTGCTTCAAGGCCCGTTTGCACTTGATGGTCAAAGTCTCCACCACGGCCTGCTGGAACGCCAGCGCGATGTCGCAACGGGCTTGCTCGCTGTCGTCCCCGGCGCTGACGCATTGCTGCCAGGTGTTGAGAGCGAAGGTCTTCAGGCCGCTGAAGCTGAAATCCAGGCCCGGGCGATCACACATCGGACGCGGGAAGGTGAAACGTCCTGCGACGCCCTTCTCTGCGAGCTTGGCGATTTCCGGTCCGCCCGGATAATTGAGGCCCATCATTTTGGCAGTCTTGTCGAAAGCTTCGCCCGCCGCATCGTCCAGCGTCTCGCCGAGGAGGCTGTATTGGCCGATGCCATCGACCTGAACCAGCTGCGTATGACCACCGGACACCAACAAAGCGACGAACGGGAACTCCGGCGGTTTTGGCTCCAGCATCGGCGCCAGCAGGTGGCCTTCCATATGGTGCACGCCGAGCGCCGGAATGCCCCAGGCAAACGCCAGCGCCTGGGCGCAGGAAGCCCCCACCAGCAGCGCACCGACCAGGCCGGGACCCGCAGTGTAGGCGATGGCATCGATCTCGGTCGGTACGCAGTCGGCCTCGGCCAGCACCTGACGAATCAGGGGCAGCATGCGCTTGACGTGATCGCGCGAGGCGAGCTCCGGCACCACGCCGCCATAGACGCGGTGCAGGTCGATCTGGCTGAACAGCGCGTCGGCCAGCAGACCGCGCTCACTGTCGTACAAAGCGACGCCGGTTTCGTCGCAGGAAGTTTCTAATCCCAGTACTAGCATGGGTTTGCGCCTTGTTTAGGCTGAATTCGAAGGCGCGCATAATAGTCGCCGCGTGATGCCCCGACCAGCGGTTTTCGATCAGAGGCTTTGCATTCCGAGCGATGAGGGGTTAACATCCGCAACCCTTAAAAACCGACGTCTTCAAGTGCTCTTTTGCCGCGAGGATGTTGACCCCGGTAATGAATGAAGGTAGCTCTGGATGCCAGCCGTCAAAGTTAAAGAGAACGAACCCTTCGACGTAGCTCTGCGTCGTTTCAAGCGCTCCTGCGAAAAAGCCGGTGTACTGGCTGAAGTTCGTAGCCGCGAATTTTACGAGAAGCCAACTTCTGAGCGTAAGCGCAAGGCAGCTGCTGCTGTTAAGCGTCACGCCAAGAAAGTTCAGCGCGAACAGCGCCGCGCCGTTCGTCTGTACTAATACACAGACGATCGTAGCAAGCTTCTGCCAAGCCCGGCCCTCAGCCGGGCTAATGGCATTTGCGTAAAACGCTTGATGCTTCACCGTCGAAGCCGCAGATGCGACCGAGACAAACCCGCTTCACCGCGTCAGGCCTGGCTCTTTTGCCAGCGGTGCACGTCTTTTCTGACGAGCCTTTCAAGGCTACTGACGAGCACACCCACTGATTCCTCTTACGACGATCAGCCCAAGGCACCTGCTTGCGTGCCCGCTTCATGAGCTATCCGAGGCCGATTACCAGCCGTCAGCGGATTCAGCGCAACATTTTCGAATAGTCGAAGACTGATGATTACTAACGTCAGTGGATTTTCGGCAGATACACTTCCCGACAGCGATTACGCAAACGACACCGGTCGAGCCGCCCCACGTGCGCGCATCACTCATTGACCCGCGTCTGGCCGCCTTTCGCATCGGATCCATTACAGCGCAGACGAGAACGCCATGGCCGGGCTGATTCCCCAGAGCTTCATTGACGACCTTCTGAACCGCACCGACATCGTCGACGTGGTCAGCTCGCGCGTGCAATTGAAGAAGGCCGGCAAAAACTACACCGCCTGCTGCCCGTTCCATAAAGAGAAAACCCCGTCGTTCAGCGTCAGCCCCGACAAACAGTTCTATTACTGTTTCGGCTGCGGCGCCGGCGGCAACGCCCTCGGTTTTCTGATGGATCACGATAACCTGGACTTCCCCCAGGCCGTCGAAGACCTCGCCAAAGCCGCCGGCATGGAAGTCCCACGGGAAGAAGGCGGTCGCACGAACAAACCGCGCCAGCCGACCGACTCGCCACTTTATCCACTGCTCACCGCCGCCGCCGACTTTTATCGACAGGCGCTCAAGAGCCATCCGGCACGCAAGGCGGCAGTGGATTACCTCAAGGGGCGCGGCCTGACCGGCGAAATCGCCCGGGACTTCGGCCTCGGATTCGCCCCACCGGGTTGGGACAACCTGTTCAAACACTTGAGCAGCGACACCTTGCAGCAGAAAGCCATGATCGATGCCGGCCTGCTGATCGAAAACGCCGAAACCGGCAAACGCTACGACCGCTTTCGCGATCGCGTGATGTTCCCGATCCGCGACACCCGCGGGCGGATCATCGCTTTCGGCGGCCGAGTGCTCGGCGACGACAAGCCAAAGTACCTGAACTCGCCGGAAACCCCCGTGTTCCATAAAGGCCAGGAACTCTACGGCCTCTACGAAGCACGCAAGAACAATCGCAACCTCGACGAAATCATCGTCGTCGAGGGCTATATGGACGTCATCGCCCTGGCCCAGCAAGGCCTGCGCAATGCCGTCGCGACATTGGGCACCGCCACCAGCGAAGAACACCTCAAGCGCCTGTTTCGCGTCGTGCCGAACGTACTGTTTTGCTTTGACGGCGACCAGGCTGGCCGCAATGCCGCCTGGCGCGCACTGGAAGCCACACTGCCCTGCCTGCAGGACGGTCGCCGTGCACGCTTTCTGTTTCTGCCGGAAGGCGAAGACCCGGATACGTTGATTCGCGCCGAGGGCACTGACGCCTTCCGCGCCCGGATCAATCAGCACGCACAGCCGCTGGCGGACTACTTCTTCCAGCAACTGACCGAAGAAGCCGACCCGCGCTCGCTGGAGGGCAAGGCCCACATGGCCACGCTCGCAGCACCGCTGATCGACAAGGTCCCTGGCGCCAACCTGCGCATCCTGATGCGTCAGCGCCTGAGCGAGATCACCGGCCTGAGCAGTGAAAGCGTCAGCCAACTGGCCCAGAGCGCGCCGCAGGAAGCACCGCCGGCCTACGACCCGGGCATCGACTATGACGCCATGCCGGACTACAGCGACTACCATCAGCCGCAGGCACAGGACATGTATGTGCCGCAGCAGGAATGGACGCCGAAGAAACCCGGTGCCGGCGGCAAGAAATGGGACAAGAAACCGTGGGACAAGAATGGCAAGCGTGGCGGCGATCGCGACCAGCCCCGTGCCCCACGCGTGCCGGCCGCCGTCGAACCACCGACCCTGGCCGCCCTGAGAACCTTGCTGCATCACCCGCAACTGGCGGAGAAAGTCGAGGACGCCGGGCACTTCGCGGACGAGACCCAGACCAACGCACAACTGCTGGTGGCACTGCTCGAAGCCGTACAGAAGAATCCCAAGCTAAACTCATTTCAGTTGATCGCGCGATGGCACGGAACCGAACAGGGCCGCTTGCTAAAGGCGCTGGCGGAAAAGGAATGGCTGATTGACGGAGACAACCTTGAACAACAGTTTTTCGACACCATTACTAGCTTGTCAGCCCGCCAACGCGAGCGAAATCTGGAACAACTGCTCAGGAAAGCGCGTCAAAGCGAACTGAGCGCCGAAGAGAAAAATCAACTGCGCGACCTTTTAAGTCGCAATGTTTCCGCATCAAACCCGACCTCAACTGGCGCGTGAGGTCATAGCTCAGGTATAATCCTCGGCTTGTTTTTTGCCCGCCAAGACCTTCAGTGGATAGGGTGTTATGTCCGGAAAAGCGCAACAGCAGTCTCGTATTATTGAGTTGATCAAACTGGGTCGTGAGCAGAAGTATCTGACTTACGCCGAGGTCAACGACCACCTGCCCGAGGATATTTCAGATCCGGAGCAGGTGGAAGACATCATCCGCATGATTAACGACATGGGGATCCCCGTACACGAGAGTGCTCCGGATGCGGACGCCCTTATGCTGGCCGACGCCGATACCGACGAGGCCGCTGCGGAAGAAGCAGCCGCTGCGTTGGCGGCGGTGGAGACCGATATCGGTCGCACCACCGACCCGGTGCGCATGTACATGCGTGAAATGGGTACGGTCGAGCTTCTGACTCGTGAAGGCGAAATCGAAATCGCCAAACGCATCGAGGAAGGCATCCGTGAAGTGATGAGCGCCATCGCGCACTTCCCTGGCACGGTTGACCATATTCTCTCCGAGTACACTCGCGTCACTACCGAGGGCGGTCGCCTGTCCGACGTTCTGAGCGGTTACATCGACCCGGACGACGGCATTGCGCCGCCTGCCGCCGAAGTGCCGCCGCCGATCGACGCGAAAGCGGCGAAAGCCGAAGAATCCGACGACGATGACGACGCCGAAGCTTCCGATGACGAAGAAGAAGCCGAAAGCGGTCCGGATCCGGTCATTGCCGCACAGCGCTTCGGTGCTGTCGCCGATCAGATGGAAATCACCCGCAAGGCCCTGAAAAAGCACGGTCGTCACAACAAGGCGGCAATTGCCGAACTGTTGGCCCTGGCCGAGCTGTTCATGCCGATCAAACTGGTGCCGAAGCAATTCGAAGCCCTGGTCGAGCGTGTTCGCAGTGCCCTGGATCGTCTGCGTCAGCAAGAGCGCGCGATCATGCAACTCTGCGTACGTGATGCACGTATGCCTCGCGCCGACTTCCTGCGCCAGTTCCCGGGCAACGAAGTCGACGAAAGCTGGTCCGACGCCCTGGCCAAAGGCAAGAGCAAGTACGCCGAAGCCATTGCTCGCGTGCAACCGGACATCATCCGTTGCCAGCAGAAGCTGACCGCGCTGGAAACCGAGACCGGTTTGACCATCGCCGAGATCAAGGACATCAACCGTCGCATGTCGATCGGTGAGGCAAAAGCCCGCCGCGCGAAGAAAGAAATGGTTGAAGCAAACTTGCGTCTGGTGATCTCCATCGCCAAGAAGTACACCAACCGTGGCCTGCAATTCCTCGATCTGATCCAGGAAGGCAACATCGGTCTGATGAAAGCGGTGGACAAGTTCGAATACCGTCGTGGTTACAAGTTCTCGACTTATGCCACCTGGTGGATCCGTCAGGCGATCACTCGCTCGATCGCCGACCAGGCCCGCACCATCCGTATTCCGGTGCACATGATCGAGACGATCAACAAGCTCAACCGCATTTCCCGCCAGATGCTGCAGGAAATGGGTCGCGAACCGACCCCGGAAGAGCTGGGTGAACGCATGGAAATGCCTGAGGACAAGATCCGCAAGGTATTGAAGATCGCCAAAGAGCCGATCTCCATGGAAACCCCGATCGGTGATGACGAAGACTCCCATCTGGGTGACTTCATCGAAGACTCGACCATGCAGTCGCCAATCGATGTCGCCACTGTTGAGAGCCTGAAAGAAGCGACCCGCGAAGTACTGTCCGGCCTTACTGCCCGTGAAGCCAAGGTACTGCGCATGCGTTTCGGTATCGACATGAACACCGACCATACGCTCGAAGAAGTCGGCAAACAGTTTGACGTGACCCGCGAGCGGATCCGTCAGATCGAAGCCAAGGCGCTGCGCAAGCTTCGCCACCCGACGCGAAGCGAGCATCTGCGCTCCTTCCTCGACGAGTGATACCAGAACCCCCGGCCCAGGCCGGGGGTTTTGTTTATAGGGCAGATTAAATACTCAGCTCCGCCCTCCCCCGCGCACAGCCCGTCTACACTCGAAACATTCCCCCCGAGCCATAACGAGACCGTTATGCCCAGACTGGCGTCCGTGCTTTTTTTGCTGCCACTGATGATCTGGACCGCAACGGCTGACGCGCTGACTCTGACCGATGAAGAACGTAGCTGGCTGGCGGCTCACCCGGACCTGCGCCTGGGTGTCGATGCATCGTGGCCGCCCTTCGAGTTCCGCGACGACCAGAATCGCTACCAGGGCCTGGCGGCGGACTATATCGATGTGATTCGCCAACGCCTGGCGATCAAACTCACGCCCATTGAGCCGGTGAGCTGGACCGTAGTGCTCGAACAGGCGAAAAACGGCAAGATCGACCTGTTGCCGGGCATCATGTCCACCCCGGAACGCCAGAGCTACCTGTCGTTCACCCGCCCTTATCTTGACTTTCCGATCGTCATCCTCGCCCACGTCGGCGGCCCGCAACCGCGCAAGCTCGAGGAGCTTTACGGCCTGAAAATCGCCGTAGTGGAAAACTACGCGCCCCACGAACTGCTGCGCACCCATCATCCCGACCTGAACCTGGTGGCGATGCCCAACGTCAGCTCTGCGTTGCAAGCATTGGCCACAGATGAAGTGGACGCCGTGGTCGGCGATCTGGCCTCCAGCGTCTGGAGCCTGCGTCAGCTCAAACTGGATGGATTGTATGTCAGCGGCGAAACCCCTTATCGCTACCAACTGGCGATGGGCGTCCCTCGGGACAACAAAATGCTGGTGGGGATTCTGGACAAGGTGCTTGCCGATATGTCCCCGGAGGAAATCAGCAGCATTCAGGAACATTGGGTGGGCAACGTCCTCGATCACCGGACATTCTGGTCCGATCTGCTGGTTTACGGTGTACCGGGGCTCTCGCTTCTGGTCATCGTGCTGGCGGTGGTGATCCGCATCAACCGCCGCCTCAGTTCGGAAATCGCCCGGCGTATCGACCTCGAACAGGAACTGCGCAGTAGCGAATACCACTATCGCGGACTGGTGGAGAGTCTTTCGGCCATCGCCTGGGAAGCGCGGATCAGTGACTTCACCTACAGCTATGTTTCGCCCCACGCCGAAGATCTGCTCGGTTATCCGCTGTCTCACTGGCTGATTCCGGGCTTCTGGCGCAACATCATTCACCCGGCGGATCTGACCCGCGCCCAGAGCTTCTGCGATCACGAAGTCTTGGCTGGACGCGACCACAGCCTCGATTACCGGGTGATCACCGCTGACGGCCGCTGCCTGTGGGTGCGCGACATCGTCAGCCTGATCGAACACGGCCACGAACCGGTGATGCGCGGTCTGATGATCGACATCAGTGAAACCAAACGCACTGAAGAGGCGCTGCGCCTGTCGGAACAGAAGTTCGCGTCGGTATTCCAGCAATGCCCGGACATCCTGGTCATTGCACGGCTCTCCGACGGCTGCCTGCTGGAGGTCAACGAAGCCTTTGAGGAACAGATCGGGCTCAAGGCCGAAGAAGTCATCGGCCAGACCGCCACCGAACTCAACATCTGGGGCATTCCCGGTGTTGGTCCCGGCCTGCTTCAGCGACTGCAGGCCGGCAGCATTCGCAACCTGGAGATGCCCTTTCGCCGCAACAATGGTCAGGTGTTCACCGGGCTGATTTCCGCAGAACCCTTCGAGCTCGACACCACACCGGCGCTGGTCGTGGTGGTGCGCGACATCACCCAGCTCAAGGAAACCCAGCAGCAACTGCAAACCTCCGAAGAGAAGTTCGCCAAGGCCTTCCACGCCTCGCCGGACGGTCTGCTGCTGTCGCGCCAGAGCGATGGCCTGCTGCTGGAGGTCAACGAAGGTTTCAGTCGCATCACCGGTTTCAACAGCGCCATGTCGGTGGATCGCTCGGCGCTGGACCTGGGCATCTGGGTCAACCTCAACGAACGCAAGCAAATGCTCGATCTGCTGCACCGCGACGGGTTCGTTCGCGACTTCAGCTGCCACATCCGCCGCAGCGACGGGCAGATCCGCCTTTGCGAAGTGTCCAGCCGTCCACTGCCGATCGGCGACGAAGACTGCATGCTGACCATCGCCCGGGACATCACCGAACGCCACTTGATGCAGGAAAAACTGCAGCAAGCTGCGACCGTGTTCGAGAGCACTGCCGAAGGCGTGCTGATCACCGACACCCAGCAACATATCAGTGCCGTGAACCGCGCCTTCACCGAAATCACCGGTTACAGCGAAAGCGAAGCACTGGGTCACACTCCGCGCCTGCTGGCCTCCGGCCTGCACGACAGCGCGTTTTACGCGGCGATGTGGCATCAATTGACCGACGAAGGCCACTGGCAGGGCGAAATCTCCAACCGGCGCAAGAACGGTGAGCTCTACCCGAGCTGGCTGACCATCAGCGCCGTGCGCAACCGCGACAAGTTCATCACCCACTTCGTCGCGGTGTTCGCCGATATCTCCAGCCTGAAGCACGCCCAGGCCAAACTCGACTACCAGGCCCATCACGACCCGCTCACAGGCCTGCCAAACCGCACGCTGTTCGAAAGCCGCCTGTTGATGGCACTCAACAGTCAGCAGGAAAACGGCGGCCAGGGCGCGGTGTTGTTCCTCGACCTCGACCGTTTCAAACACATCAACGACAGCCTCGGTCACCCGGTCGGCGATTTGCTGCTCAAGGGCATCGCCGTACGCCTCAAGGAGCAACTGCGAGACATCGACACCGTCGCGCGGCTGGGGGGCGACGAATTCATCATTCTGCTGCCCGGCCTGCAGCAACCCGGCGATGCCGACAACATCGCCACCAAACTTCTGAACTGCTTTGGCGCGCCGTTCCAGGCCGGCGAGCATGAGTTCTTCATCAGCGCCAGCATCGGCACCAGCCTTTACCCGCGCGACGGCTGCGATGTCGCGACCCTGATCAAGAACGCAGACGCGGCGATGTACCGCTCCAAGGCCAAGGGCCGCAACCGGGTCGAAAGCTACACCCGCGACCTCACCGCCCAGGCCAGCGAACGCGTAGCACTGGAACACGAACTTCGCCGGGCCATCGAGCGCGAGGAGTTGTACCTTTATTACCAGCCGAAAATCAGCCTCGACGATCACAATCTGGTCGGCGCCGAAGCCCTGATCCGCTGGCGCCACCCGAACTTCGGCGAAGTGCCGCCAGAGCATTTCATTCCGCTGGCAGAAGAGAACGGCATGATTCTGCAAATCGGCGACTGGGTGCTGGAAACCGCGTGCCGGCAAATGTTCGAGTGGGGCCAGATCTATGAATCCCTCGGCCCGCTGTCGGTGAACCTCGCCGGCGCACAACTGCGCCAACCGAACCTGCTGGGACGCATCGAGCAACTGCTCAAGGACAACCGCCTGCAACCGGAATTACTGCAACTGGAAATTACCGAAAACTTCATCATGAGCCAGGCTGAAGAGGCGCTGGCAGTGCTGCACCAGCTCAAACACCTCGGCGTGCAACTGGCCATTGATGACTTCGGCACCGGTTATTCCTCGCTGAGTTACCTCAAGCGCCTGCCGCTGGACATCCTCAAGATCGACCAGTCTTTCGTGCGCGGCCTGCCCGATGACCCGCACGACGCGGCGATTGTCCGCGCCATCATCGCCCTGGGCCGCAGCATGCAATTCACAGTAATTGCCGAAGGCGTGGAAACCCAGGCCCAACAACAGTTCCTCGCCGCCGAAGGCTGCGAACAGATCCAGGGCTACATCGTCAGCCTGCCGCTGCCACCAGAAGAGTTCGCCGCGACGTTTCTTCGTATAGCCGTATCAGATTTTTCGGATAGCACAGCCGAGAAACCGTCGCTATAATCCGCGGCCTACTGAGGGCCTATAGCTCAGTTGGTTAGAGCAGAGGACTCATAATCCTTTGGTCCACGGTTCAAGTCCGTGTGGGCCCACCAAACATGAAAAAGCCGCGCATTCGCGCGGCTTTTTCGTTTCTGCCATTCCGGCCCGGGGGCAGTCGTTCCATCTCCCTCAAAACATGCGACTTCCGAAAGCGTGAACAAGGCTTGCCTCGTGCCTGTTTAAATCGACAACTAACCATTTCGTTACACTTTTGTCCTGGCACCCAAAGCCGAGGCACATCTGATGATTCGAAAAAGGAATTTTTATGGTTGATGTCACTCGCCGCTCGCTCATGGGAATCGCCGCAGCACTCCCCCTGCTCGCGCAGTCATCCTGGGGACAGGCGCAACGTCAGGATGTACCGGCACCGGTACCCGGCGATGAGGTACTGATCAATTTCAACGAGAGCCCCTGGGGACCGGCACTCACCGCCCGACAGGCGATGCAGGAAGGCATTGCACTGTGCGGGCGTTATCCCTACAAGATCCAGTACCGACTCAACGCTCTATTTGCCCGCCAACAAGGCATACCGGAGGAGTATGTTCAGACCTTCTGCGGCTCCAAAATGGCCTTGCAGCATGCGGTTCACGCCTTCACTCGACGGGGCAGCCTGGTCGTCGCGTCGCCCTCTTATGAAGACCCTGTCGAGGCGGCGCGTGGCAGCCAGGTCGCGGTCCACGAAATAGCGCTGAATCCTGATCACGCCCATGATCTGCCACGCATGTTGGCGGCCGACCCGCAGGCGGGACTGATCTACGTCTGCAATCCGAATAATCCGACCGGTACGGTGACGCCCCACGCAGATATCCTGCTCGCGCTGGCGAACAAGCCAAAGGGAACGATTCTGTTGGTGGACGAGGCCTATATCGACTTCTCGAATGCGCCAACCTGCATCCCGTTGGTCAAGGACCATCCCGAACTGATGGTGCTGCGAACCTTCTCGAAAATCTATGGCATGGCGGGCGCTCGCCTTGGTATCGCGATAGCCAACCCGACCCTGCTGGAGCAACTGGAGGTGTTCGGCAACTATAACGTGCCGGCGGCTCCGTCACTTTTGGGCGGCATAGCCAGTCTCGAGGACACGCAGTTGCTGCCACAACGCAAGCACACCAACACGAAGCTGCGTGACGAGACGATCAGCTGGCTGGCCGCTCGTGGTTTTCGCTGCACGGTGTCGCAGGCCAACTGCTTCATGGTCGACGTGAAACGTCCTGCCACGGAGGTGGTGCAGGCGTTGGCCGATCGCCGGGTAAAGGTAGGCCGGGTATGGAAAGAGTGGCCGACCTGGATTCGGGTCAGCGTTGGCACGGAAGACGACATGCGACGGTTTCGCGAGGCATTTGCCAGCGTCTGATATCAAGACAGTTCCTATGGAAAACCGCGCGAGTGTCGCCCACAAGCTTACCGCCGGCCGAGCCTGTAACATGCGCAGCCAAAGATCCGCGCCCATGGAGACGCCCCTTGTCCGACATCCGCCCACCCGTGCTCGATGAAATCGACCGCCAGTTGATCGCTGCCCTGCAAATCAACGCCCGCGAAAGCGTGGCGATGCTGGCGCGGCAATTGGGGATCGCCCGCACCACCGTGACTTCGCGATTGGCGCGACTGGAAAAGGCCAAGGTCATCACCGGGTATGGTGTGCGTCTGGGTCAGCGCGTGGTGGACGGCGGATTGCAGGCTTACGTCGGGATCAAAGTGCAGCCACGCTCCGGCAAAGAGGTGCTGCGCCGGTTGAGCGCGATGGCCCAGGTACAGCAATTGTGCGCGGTGAGTGGTGAATTTGATTACGTAGCCTGGCTGCGAACCGATTCCCCGGAGCAGCTCGATCAGCTTCTGGATCAGATCGGCAGCGTAGACGGCGTGGAGAAGACCACAACTTCGATCATCCTCAGCAGCAAGATTGATCGCGGGCATCCAGTTTGATCACTACTTTCGTCATATTGCAGCACTAACGTTCAAAACGACGACACATTGCGTCTTATTAACGTGTTCTACGCTCCCTAGAATGGCTGGCATCTTTTCCTATACTCAGACGCGCATCCAGCGTCGGGTCGCCAGCAAGGTCAGCCATGAACAAGAACAATCGCCATCCTGCAGACGGTAAGAAACCCGTCACCATTTTCGGCCCGGACTTTCCTTTCGCCTTCGACGACTGGATCGAACACCCGGCCGGTCTGGGCAGCATTCCCGAGCATAACCACGGGGCCGAAGTGGCCATCGTCGGGGCCGGCATCGCGGGTCTGGTGGCGGCTTACGAGCTGATGAAGCTCGGCTTGAAGCCGGTCGTTTATGAGGCCTCGAAGCTTGGTGGACGCCTGCGTTCGCAAGCGTTCAACGGTACCGACGGCATCGTCGCCGAGCTCGGCGGCATGCGCTTCCCGGTGTCCTCCACCGCGTTCTATCACTACGTCGACAAACTCGGCCTCGAGACCAAGCCCTTCCCCAACCCGCTGACGCCGGCCTCCGGCAGCACCGTGATCGACCTGGAAGGCAAAACCCATTACGCACAGAGCCTGAAGGATCTTCCTGCACTGTTCCAGGAAGTGGCTGACGCCTGGGCCGATGCTCTGGAGGCCGGCTCACAGTTCGCCGATATCCAGCAGGCGATCCGCGACCGTGACGTGCCACGCCTCAAAGAACTGTGGAACACCCTCGTACCGCTGTGGGACGACCGCACGTTCTACGATTTCGTTGCCACATCGAAAGCCTTCGCCAAACTGTCGTTCCATCACCGCGAAGTGTTCGGTCAGGTCGGTTTCGGCACCGGCGGCTGGGACTCGGATTTCCCCAACTCGATGCTGGAAATCTTCCGTGTGGTGATGACCAACTGCGACGATCACCAGCATCTGGTGGTCGGCGGTGTGGAACAAGTGCCACAAGGCATCTGGCGCCATGCGCCGGAACGCTGCGTACACTGGCCGCAAGGCACCAGCCTGAAATCGCTGCACCACGGCGCCCCGCGCTCCGGGGTAAAGAAAATCGCCCACGCGCCTGACGGACGTTTCGCAGTCACCGACAACAACGGCGACACCCGCGAATACGCCGCCGTACTCACCACCTGCCAGAGCTGGCTGCTGACCACCCAGATCGAATGCGACGAAAGCCTGTTCTCGCAGAAGATGTGGATGGCGCTGGACCGCACTCGCTACATGCAATCGTCGAAGACCTTCGTGATGGTCGACCGCCCGTTCTGGAAGGACAAGGATCCGGAAACCGGCCGCGACCTGATGAGCATGACCCTCACTGATCGCCTGACCCGTGGCACTTACCTGTTCGACAACGGCGACGACAAACCCGGCGTGATCTGCCTGTCGTACTCGTGGATGAGCGACGCGTTGAAGATGCTCCCGCACCCGGTGGAAAAACGCGTGAAACTGGCGCTGGATGCGCTGAAGAAGATCTACCCGAAGGTCGACATCGCCGCGCGGATCATCGGCGATCCGATCACTGTGTCCTGGGAAGCCGACCCGCACTTCCTCGGCGCGTTCAAGGGCGCCCTGCCCGGTCACTATCGCTACAACCAGCGCATGTACGCGCACTTCATGCAGGACGACATGCCGCCGGAGCAGCGCGGGATTTTCATCGCCGGTGACGACGTGTCGTGGACGCCGGCCTGGGTTGAAGGCGCGGTGCAAACGTCGCTCAACGCGGTGTGGGGAATCATGAAGCACTTCGGCGGGTCCACACATAAAGAGAACCCCGGCCCGGGCGATGTGTTCAAAGACATCGGCCCGATCGCCCTGCCCGAGTAAGAGGAATCCCCGATGCGTGTAGCCCTTTACCAATGTCCACCGCTGCCACTGGAACCCGCCGCCAACCTTCAGCGCCTGCATCAACTGGCGATGGAGGCCAAAGGCGCCGATCTGCTGGTGGTGCCGGAGATGTTCTTGACCGGCTACAACATCGGCAAGGAGGCAGTCGCGACATTGGCCGAGGTCTACAACGGTGAGTGGGCGCAGCAAGTAGGACGGATCGCCAAGGCTGCCGGCCTGGCGATTCTTTACGGTTACCCTGAGCGCACCGCCGAAGGACAGATCTACAACGCCGTGCAGTTGATCGACTCAAACGGCGAGCGCCTGTGCAATTACCGCAAGACGCATCTGTTCGGCGATCTGGATCGTTCGATGTTCAGCGCCGGCGATGGCGAGTTTCCCATCGTCGAGCTCAACGGCTGGAAGCTCGGGTTCCTGATCTGCTACGACCTGGAGTTCCCGGAAAATGCCCGGCGCCTGGCCCTTGAAGGTGCCGAGCTGATTCTGGTGCCGACAGCGAACATGATTCCTTTCGATTTCATTGCCGACGTCTCCGTGCGCTCCCGGGCTTTCGAAAACCAGTGCTACGTGGCGTACGCCAACTACTGCGGCCACGAGGGCGACATCCATTACTGCGGGCAAAGCAGCATCGCCGCGCCGGATGGCAGCCGCATCGCCCAGGCAGGATTGGATGAAGCACTGATCGTCGGTGAGCTGGATCGCCAGTTGATGGTCGACTCCCGTAGCGCCAACCGTTACTTCAACGACCGCCGTCCCGAACTTTACGACGCGCTCAACAAGCGCTAATCCGCTAGCATTGGCACTTCACTGTTCTGGAAGTGCCCATGCCTGCGCCGACTCACCCTCGCCCCCACACCGAAACCCTGGCCAACGGCTTGCGCGTGACCCTGCGTCACGTGCCCGGCCTGAAGCGCAGCGCCGCTGCGTTGCGAGTGGCGGCCGGCAGTCATGACGTGCCGTTGGCATGGCCGGGGCTGGCGCACTTCCTTGAGCATCTGCTGTTTCTCGGCACCGCGCGATTTCCTGCACAGCAAGGGCTGATGGCCTACGTGCAAGGTCACGGCGGCCAGGTGAATGCCAGCACCCGCGAGCGCACCACCGATTTCTTCTTTGAATTGCCGCCAGCGTCCTTCAGCGCCGGGCTGGAGCGTCTGTCAGACATGCTCGCCCATCCGCGTATGAATCCGGACGATCAGTTGCGGGAGCGGGAAGTGTTGCAGGCGGAGTTTGTCGCGTGGACGCAGGATGCTGCGGCTCAGCAGAAAGAAGCGCTGTTCGAAGGGTTGTCAGCGGAACATCCGTTGCGCGGTTTCCACGCCGGAAACCGCGACAGCCTGCCGGTGGAGCAAGCGGACTTTCAACAGGCATTGAAAGACTTCCACCAGCAGTTCTACCGCACCGGGCAGATGACCCTGAGCCTGGTCGGGCCGCAGAGTGTTGAAGAGCTACGCACGCTGGCCGAACAGTTTGCCGCCACGCTGACGCCTGGGGATAAAACTGCACAGGCAGCCCCCGTACGCTTGATGGGTAACGCGCAGGAAAGTTATCAACAGGCCGGCGAGCATCGCGGCAATCTGCTGTTTGCGTTGGAGGAGTTACCGGAGTCGTCAGCCGAAGCGCTGGCGTTTCTCTGCCACTGGTTGAACAGCGCCAAACCCGGTGGCTTGCTCGCCCATTTGCAGCAGCAGGGTCTGGCGGAAGGTTTGCAGGCCTGTGTCCTGTATCAGTTTGCCGAGCAAGCTTTGCTGCACCTTCAATTCACGACGCCATCCGGTCCACTCGACGCCATCCGCGCACAGTTTCTCGACTGGTTGAGCTTCTTCGCAGCCCAGCAGGACTGGCCAACTTTGCGGGAGGAATATTCGGCACAGTTTCAGCGTCAGCAGCAGGTCAGCGGCGCGCTGCAACGGGCGCGACTCGACAGCGAACAACTCGAGAGCGGCCTGTCCGACGCGGCCGTTACGGCGCTCAAAGTAATTCTCGGCAAAATCGGCACTGTGGATAACTTCAGCAGTCACTGGCATCTGCCCGCTGCCAACCCGCTTCTGCGCGCAGCCGAGCCGCTGGCCAACGCCGGTCTGATCCGCGGCCAGACCAGCGCCCACCGAGGCCTGCGCACATTCGCTCAGGATCGCTCGCGCAGCCGCCGCGAACGCTCGTCGATGCAATTCAGCCAGGCGCTCCCGGATAACGGCGACGAAGGCGCGGTGTATGTGCGCTGGCAGACGGAAGCGGCGGCCACGGCCGAGCTGCAAGCGAAACTGCAACGCAGCCTGCGGGAAGTGTCTGACGACGCGCGTCAGGCCGGGGTGGAGTTGTCCTTCAGCACTACGGGTAATCAGTGGCTGCTGAAATTGACCGGCCTGCAGGACACGCTGCCCGTAGTGCTGGAACATGCGCTGAAATATCTGACGCAGGTCGATGCCGACTCGCCAAGCGGTGAGCCGCCAGTGCCGTCGATGCTGATCCGTCAATTGCTCAAGGCATGGCCCGAGCGTTGCCTGCCCGTGGTTGCGCAATCCGATGATGCCAAGCAGCTGTGGACAACTTCCCGTTGGGATGGTCTGGCGCTGGGTCTCGATGCCCACACCCAATCGGCCATGGGACTGGCCCTGAGCCGCATTCCCAGCAAGCCATCCAATGAATTACCAACCCTGCCGGCATTCCACGCACAACTTCGCTGGGATCAGTTCGACACCGCCTCCAGCGAACACGCATTACTGCTGTTCTGCCCGACCGCCAGACCGGACATTCCCAGCGAAGCCGCGTGGCGCTTCCTTGCGCACCTGTGCCACACGCCGTTCTATCAGCGGCTACGAGGTGAATTGCAACTGGGATACGCGGTGTTCAGTGCTTTCAGACAGGTACACGGTCAAGGTGGATGGCAGTTCGGCGTGCAATCGCCGACCGCCACTCCCGCGCAACTGCTCGATCACGTTCAACAGTTCATCGAAGGCATCCCCGCGCTGGTCGAAAACATTGATGATGCCTTCCTCGTCGAGCAGCGCCAGATCCTCGCCGTACACCTGGATGCCGGCATCCTGTCCGGCAAGGAGGCTGCCGAACTTCTGTGGCAGGCAAAACTCGCCGGCCACTCGTCGGATTACCTGATTCAACTGAGCAATGCCATAAGTCAGCTTGACCGCGAGGCATTGCTGGCCGCCGCACACTGTTTAATCCGCGCCGAAGGCGGCTGGCACGTCCTGGCCAACAGCCCTTCGCCGGGCGCACCGTGGCAAGCGGCAAATTGATCATTACCGGGGCTGCAAGGAGCTTTCTCAAAGATTCACGGGCAAACCCCCTGAAATTTTGAGTAACATAGCCACCTAACTATTTGGAACATCCCTGCGCTGCCGTGGACTATACCTATGGATAGCGCTATCCCACCCACCTGAAAAAGGAGTCACCCGATGGCCTGGACCAAACCTGCTTACACCGACCTGCGCATCGGCTTCGAAGTCACCATGTACTTCGCCAGCCGCTGAGTCCTGCCTCAAGCAGAACATTGCAGTGCAACGCCTCGGCTCGCCGGGGCGTTTTATTTTCAGCGTTGAAATGATGGAGCGTTCATGTTCGTCCAGATTCTGGGTTCGGCCGCCGGTGGCGGTTTTCCGCAGTGGAACTGCAACTGCGTCAACTGCGCAGGCTTTCGCGACGGCAGCCTGAATGCCCAGGCCCGCACCCAATCGTCCATCGCCATTTCCGATGACGGCGTGAACTGGGTGCTGTGCAATGCCTCGCCGGACATCCGCGCGCAGCTTCAGAGCTTCGCCCCGATGCAACCGGGCCGTGCCCTGCGTGATACCGGCATCAGCGCGATCATCCTGATGGACAGCCAGATCGACCACACCACCGGCCTGCTCAGCCTGCGCGAAGGCTGCCCGCATCAGGTCTGGTGCACGGACATGGTCCACGAAGACCTGAGCACCGGTTTCCCGCTGTTTACCATGCTCAAGCACTGGAACGGCGGGCTGGACTGGAACCGCATCGAACTCGACCAGAGCTTCACCGTCGCCGCGTGCCCGAACCTGCGCTTCACCCCGCTGCCTCTGCGCAGCGCCGCACCGCCTTACTCGCCGCACCGCTTCGACCCGCACCCGGGCGACAACATCGGCCTGATCGTCGAAGACCTCAGCACCGGCGGCAAACTGTTCTATGCGCCAGGCCTGGGCAAGGTCGATGCGCCGTTGCTGGAAATCATGGCCGGCAGCGACTGCGTGCTGGTGGACGGGACGATGTGGGATGACGATGAAATGCAGCGTCGTGGCGTCGGCACACGCACCGGCCGCGAAATGGGCCACCTGGCGCAGAACGGCCCCGGCGGCATGCTCGAAGTGCTGGAACAGCTTCCCGAGCAGCGCAAGGTGCTTATCCACATCAACAACACCAATCCGATTCTCGATGAGGACTCGCCGGAGCGCGCGGAGCTGGTGCGGCGCAATGTTGAAGTGGCGTATGACGGCATGAGCATCGTCCTGTAACGAATGGCCCGGAGAACCGCAATGACCGACACCCCGCTGTCCCCCGCCGAATTCGAAGCGGCCCTGCGCGCCAAGGGCGCCTATTACCACATTCATCACCCGTATCACGTGGCGATGTATGAAGGCCGGGCCACCCGCGAGCAGATTCAGGGCTGGGTCGCCAACCGTTTCTACTATCAGGTGAACATTCCCCTGAAAGACGCGGCGATCCTCGCCAATTGCCCGGATCGCGAGATCCGCCGCGAATGGATTCAGCGCCTGCTCGACCACGACGGCGCGCCCGGTGAGGACGGCGGCATCGAAGCCTGGCTGCGTCTGGGCCAGGCCGTCGGTCTCGATCCGGATCAATTGCGTTCCCAGGAACTGGTGCTGCCCGGCGTGCGTTTCGCCGTCGATGCCTACGTCAACTTCGCCCGCCGCGCCAGTTGGCAGGAAGCTGCCAGCAGCTCTTTGACCGAACTGTTCGCGCCGCAGATCCACCAGTCGCGTCTCGACAGCTGGCCGCAGCATTACCCGTGGATCGACCCGGCCGGCTACGAATATTTCCGCACCCGTCTCGGTCAGGCCCGCCGCGATGTCGAGCATGGTCTGGCGATTACGCTGGAGCACTACAGGACCCGCGAAGGTCAGGAGCGCATGCTGGAAATTCTCCAGTTCAAACTGGACATTCTTTGGAGCATGCTCGATGCCATGAGCATGGCTTACGAACTGAACCGCCCGCCGTATCACAGCGTCACCGATCAACGGGTCTGGCATAAAGGAATCGCCTTATGAGTTTCGACCGCAGCAAGACCCCGACCTGGCGTCCCGGCTACCGTTTCCAGTACGAACCAGCCCAGAAAGGCCACGTGCTGCTGTACCCGGAAGGCATGATCAAGCTCAATGAAAGTGCCGCGCTGATCGGCGGCCTGATCGACGGTGAGCGGGACGTCGCGGCAATCATTGCCGAACTCGACAAACAGTTTCCCGGCGTGCCCGAGCTCGGTGACGACATCGAGCAATTCATGGAGGTTGCCCGTGCGCAACACTGGATCGAACTTGCCTGAGTCATCGGTGCAAGTCCCGGCCAAACCGGAAATCGGCCTGCCGCTGTGGCTGCTCGCCGAGCTGACTTACCGCTGCCCGCTGCAATGCCCGTACTGCTCCAATCCGCTGGATTTCGCCGAGCAGGGCAAAGAACTGAGCACCGAGCAGTGGATCAAGGTGTTCCGCGAAGCGCGGGAGATGGGTGCAGCGCAACTGGGCTTCTCAGGTGGCGAACCGCTGGTACGCCAGGACCTTGCCGAGCTGATCCACGAAGCGCGCCAGTTGGGTTTCTACACCAACCTGATCACCTCCGGCATCGGCCTGACCGAACAGAAGATCAGCGACTTCAAGAAGGCCGGCCTCGACCACATCCAGATCAGTTTCCAGGCCAGCGACGAGCAAGTGAATAACCTGCTCGCCGGCTCGAAAAAGGCCTTCGCGCAGAAACTGGAAATGGCCCGCGCCGTGAAGGCTCACGGCTATCCGATGGTGCTGAACTTCGTCACCCATCGGCACAACATCGACAAGATCGACCGCATCATCGAGCTGTGCATCGCGCTGGAGGCCGACTTCGTCGAACTCGCCACCTGCCAGTTTTACGGCTGGGCGCAGCTCAATCGTGTCGGTCTGTTGCCGACCAAAGAGCAACTGATCCGCGCCGAACGCATCACTAACGAATACCGCGCCAAGCTGGAAGCCGAAGGGCATCCCTGCAAGCTGATTTTCGTCACACCGGACTATTACGAAGAACGCCCGAAAGCCTGCATGAATGGCTGGGGCAGCCTGTTTCTGACAGTCACCCCGGACGGCACCGCCCTGCCCTGTCATGGCGCCCGACAGCTGCCGGTACAATTTCCCAATGTGCGCGACCACAGCATGCAGCACATCTGGTACGACTCGTTCGGCTTCAACCGCTTTCGCGGTTATGACTGGATGCCCGAGCCGTGCCGCTCCTGCGACGAAAAAGAACAGGATTTTGGCGGCTGCCGTTGCCAGGCCTTCATGCTCACCGGCGACGCGAGCAATGCCGACCCGGTGTGCAGCAAGTCCGAACATCACGGCGTGATTCTCAAGGCCCGCGAAGAAGCCGAGCACGCCACCCAGACCATCGAACAACTGGCCTTTCGCAATGAACGAAACTCGCGCCTCATCGCCAAAGGCTGAGCCTTTCAGCGCCACCGCCGCGGTTGCCGCCGGCGTGGACTTCGCCGAATTGCAGCTCGGCGCCCAGGGTTTGTTCTGGAATGAATATCGCCCGACAGACGCCGCCTGCCGGATCTGGCATTGGTGCGATGGCGTGGCGAAATGTCTGACGCCCGCGGGTTTCAGCGTGCGCAGCCGGGTGTACGAATATGGCGGTGGGGCGTTTTGCCTGACGCCTGACGGGGTGGTTTTTGTCAACGAGGCGGATCAGCAGCTGTATCGCCAGACGCTGGATGGCGAGCCCGTGGCATTGACGTCTGGCGAGTGTCGTTATGGCGATCTGAACTACGCCGACGGGCAGGTGCTGGCCGTTGAAGAGAACGGTGATCGCCATCGTCTGGTGGCTATCGATCTGGCGAATGGCGACCGCCAAATGCTGGTTGAAGGGGCGGATTTTTACGCGTCGCCGATCATCAGTCCGGACGGCCAGCGCCTGGCGTGGATCGAGTGGAGCCGTCCGCATCAGCCGTGGACATCCACACGACTGATGCTCGCCGAGCGCTCGTCCAATGGATTTTCCGCCCCGCGTTGCGTGGCTGGTGAAACCCTTGAAGAGTCGATCCAGCAACCGCGTTTCGATGCCGATGGCCGACTGGGCTGTCTGACCGATCGTGCTGGTTATTGGCAACCGTGGGTCGAGTCGGCAAACGGCTTGCAACCGTTAGCCAGCGCCGAAGCCGATCACGCTCCAGCCCCATGGCAACTTGGCGGCTGCACCTGGCTGCCCACCGACGAAGGTTTCTTGGCGAGCTGGAGCGAAGGCGGTTTCGGTCGTCTGGCGCTCAACGGCGAAGACTTCACCGGTGATTACAGCCGCTTCCGTCATCTGGCTGTCGATGATCAGTTCATTTACTGCATTGCCGCCTCACCGATCAGCCCTTCAGCCGTGATCGCCATTGATCGCGATTCGCGTGAAGTGAACGTTCTGGCCGGCGGTGTCGCACCGCTGCCCGCCGAGCGCATCAGTCGCCCGCAAACCCTGCGCTACCCCAGCGGTTCGGGTGAAGCACACGGATTCTTTTACCCGGCCACGAATGGCGATGCGAAACCGCCGCTGGTGGTGTTCATCCACGGTGGCCCGACGTCGGCCTGCTACCCGATGCTCGACCCGCGCATTCAGTACTGGACACAACGCGGGTTCGCCGTCGCCGATCTCAACTACCGAGGCAGCAGCGGCTATGGCCGAGAGTATCGACAGGCCCTGCATCTGAGTTGGGGAGTGGTGGATGTAGAGGATGCTTGCGCAGTGGTGGCCTATCTGGCCGAACGCGGCATGATCGATGGCGACCGTGCGTTTGTCCGTGGCGGCAGCGCCGGCGGTTACACGACGCTGTGCGCACTGGCGTTCCATCAGGTATTCCGCGCTGGCGCCAGTCTGTACGGTGTCAGCGACCCGGTGGCCCTGGCCCGTGCTACGCACAAGTTCGAAGGCGATTACCTGGACTGGCTGATCGGCGATCCAGAGAAGGACGCCGAACGCTACGCCGCCCGCACGCCGTTGCTGCACGCAGGCAACATCCGCGTACCGGTGATCTTCTTCCAAGGTGAGCTGGACGCCGTCGTCGTGCCGCAACAGACCCGCGACATGGTCGCGGCCCTGGAGCAAAACGGTATAGAGGTCGAAGCGCATTACTACGCCGACGAACGCCACGGCTTCCGCCGGGCCGCCAACCAGGCCCATGCGCTGGAGCAGGAATGGCGGTTCTACCGGCGAGTGATGGGTTTGACGGACTGAGACTCAGCGCTTGGCGATGATGTACACCGCGTGCACGATCCCCGGGATGTAACCGCACAACGTCAGCAGAATGTTCAGCCAGAACGCGCCGCCGAACCCGACCTGCAGAAACACACCCAGTGGCGGCAATAGAATGGCGATGATGATGCGGATAAAGTCCATGGGGCAGCTCCTGATTGGGGGTTGGCTCACCTGAGCCATACAAGCTAATCGACCTGTGCCGTCTGTCAGGGTTCAGTGCAAACCGCAATCTCGCCATCTGATTGCCATTACCCGGCCACAAAAAAAACGCCCCACGCCAAAAGAATCAGGCGTGGGGCGTGCGTTATACCGCGAGACGGTTCTTGAATTCGGGTGGGAAACTTCAGCTCAGACGGCAATCCCTTTGCGGCATTGCAATTGCGCGGTGCGTACCCGGGAGAAGGCGCGGGCCAGACGCAGGAGCATTTCGTCGATGTTGGCCTTGCTGACGTTGAGCGCCGGGGTGAAGCGCAGGCAGTCGGCTTGTGGGGCGTTGAGCAGCAAACCTTCGTGAAGCGCGGCTTTTACCACGGCCTCGGCGGAGTCTTCCGACAGGCTCAGTCCCCAGAACAGCCCCTGCCCGCGTAACTCGCCATGCTCATAACGATGGGCCAGACGGGCGAGCCCTTCGCGCAGATGCTGGCCGTTGTCCCGGATCTGTTCGAGGAAGGCGCGGTCCTGCACGCTGTCGAGCACCACCAGGCCAGCGGCGGTCATCAGTGCGTTGCCATGATGCGTACCGCCCAATTCCCCAGGTTCGAAACAGCAGGCCTTGCCTCGCGCCAGCAGCGCCGCCAGTGGAACACCGCCGCCGAGGCCTTTGCCGAGCACGACGATATCGGCGCGCACTCCGTAGGACTGTTCGGCGAGCAAGGTGCCGCAGCGGCCGATGCCGGTTTGAACTTCGTCGAGAATCAGCAGAATCCCCAGCTCCCGGCACAGACGTTCGACACCCTTGAGGTAATGCTCGGTCGCCGGGATTACTCCGGCATCGCTCTGGATCGGTTCGAGCATGATCGCCACGGTTTGTGCGTCGACCGCTGCATGCAATGCCGGCAGGTCATTGAACGGCACCAGATCGAAACCCGGCAGCAGCGGCGCGAAGCGGTTGTGCAGGTTGCAACTGTCCGACGCCGAAATCGTCGCCAGACTACGTCCGTGACAGCCTTGTCTGGCGACAATGATCCGCGAAGCGCCACCGCGATGCAGTTGACCCCATTTGCGCGCCAGTTTGATCGCTGCTTCACAGGCCTCACTGCCGCTGTTGAGCAGGTACGCCTGATCGCTGGCAGTGCTGGAACACAGGCGCTCGGCGAGGCTGAGCATGCCGCGGTTGTGCAGATTGAAGCCGGGATTGATCAGGGCCTGGGCCTGGCTGGCGATGGCCTTGACCAGCGCCGAAGGGCTGTGGCCAAAGCTGTTGGCGCCGCCGGCCTGGGAAAAGTCCAGGTAGGCGCGGTCATTGCTGTCCCATAGCCAGGAGCCCTGGCCGCGAACGAATACCTGCTGCGGGCGCTCGACGCTGGGCATCAGACGTTCGGCATTCAGGCCATCAGAAACGTCCGATTCCTGGGTTTCAAAAACCAGGTCATCGAGGCTCGGCGTCTGGCGCCGCAAACTGAACAGATTCATTGAAAAAAACCTCGATCGAGGTTTTTTGAACTGCCTATGCAAACACTTTCATAACAAACGCTGGTCATTGCGCTTTCCGGCCCTGTAAGCCTTGTGAATGCGGTTAGACTAGGCCGGTTCACGGCGTCGAGCCATTTCGATTTCCCAGCATTTTCGATAAGTGTTACTTATGGATTTCAAACAACTGCGTTATTTCGTCGCGGTCTACGAAGAAGGTCATGTCGGACGCGCCGCCGAGCGCCTGTCGATCTCTCAACCCGCGCTGTCCCAGCAGATCCGCCAGCTGGAACAGAACCTCGACGTCATCCTGTTCGAACGCAGCAGCAAACGCCTGTTGCCGACCCTCGCCGCCCACACCTTGTACAACCACGCCCTGCCGCTGCTCGACGGCATGCAGCGGGCGCGCGAGGCGCTGGGCAACTTCAAGGGTCAGGCACTGCGCACATTGGCGATTGGTGTACTGCAAACCGTGCACACCAGCCTGGTGCCGCAGATGCTTGAGCGGGTGCGCAAGGCCCAGCCGCATCTGGTGGTGCAGATTTATGAACTGACGGGGCTTGAGATCGAGCGGCGACTGCTCAACGGCTCGCTGGATATCGGCATCAGCTATTTGCCGCCACGTCAGCCGGGGCTGCACGGCGTAATGCTGTACGAAGATGAACTGACGCTGGTCATCCCGGCGGATCATCCGCTGCGGGAATTCAAGAAAGTCTCGATGAGTCAGGCGGCCGAATTGCCGATGTTGCTATTGGGCGAAGAATTTCAGATCCGTCAGATCTGGCAGGCGCAATTGGCCAGCCTCGGACGACGCCCGCAAGTGCAGGCCGAATTGAACAATATGGTCGGGATTCTAGACAGCCTGCCGCATACGCGTCTGGCGACGGTGCTACCCGGTCGTTCGCAAAAGGAGTACGACGATCAGGATCTGTTGTGGAAACCGTTGAGTGAGCCGCGTGTACCGTTGAAGGTCGGGCTGGTGTGTCGCGATGTGCAGCGCCAGCAGGCGCCATTGGCCTTGCTGCGAACGTTGCTGGAAGAGGTGATGCAGCGTGAGGACAAACCGCTGAAAGGTGCACCACCGCTGGACGCGCTGAGCTGAAAACTTTTCTGCGGCCATAAGAAAACCCCGCCGAAGCGGGGCTTTGCAGACTGTTTCCCTGACATCCATTTCACTCCGCCACCCTGGCAGAATCCTACGTGTCCGTGTTGTTGCTTTGCGCTTCCTGCGCGACGTCCATGGAAAGTAGATTAGCTCTGGATCCAATCTACGCCTATGGGAGAACAGCAGCACGTCATGTAAGAGATCGCTTACATGACGTTACATCATCAGAACTGCGCAGCGTCCAGCAGGAACAGCGACTCGCTGCCAGCCTTGACCGACGCGCTCAGCGAGTGAATCCGCGGCAGCAGACGGGCGAAATAGAACCGCGCCGTGCCGAGTTTGCTCGCGTAGAAATCGTCCTGCGCTTCTTTGCCCAGCGATGCCTTGGCCATCAGCGCCCACATGTACGCGTAAGCGGTGTAGCCGAACGCTTGCAGATACTCGACCGATGCCGCACCGATTTCGTTCGGGTTGGTTTTCGCCCGGTCCAGCAGCCACGAGGTCAGCTCATCGAGGGTGTCGACGGCGTCATTCAGCGGCTTGGTGAACTCGCCCAGATCGGCACTGGCGGTCGCGGTGAAATGGCGGATCTCGTCGGCGAACAGCTTGTAGAAAGCGCCGCCGCTGCCGACGATCTTGCGACCTACCAGGTCCAGCGCCTGAATGCCGTTAGTGCCTTCATAGATCTGGGTGATGCGCACATCCCGCACCAGTTGCTCCTGGCCCCACTCGCGGATGTAGCCGTGGCCGCCGAAGATCTGCTGACCATGGACGGTGGTTTCCAGACCCAAATCGGTCAGGAAGGCCTTGGCCACTGGCGTCAGCAAGGCAACCAGATCTTCCGCACGCTTGCGGGTGGCGGCGTCTTCGCTGAACTTGGCGGTGTCGAGTTGCATCGCCACGTAGGTGGAGAACGCACGGCCGCCTTCGTTCGAGGCTTTCATGGTCAGCAGCATGCGACGTACGTCCGGGTGGACGATGATCGGGTCGGCCACCTTGTCTTTGTTCTGCGCGCCGGTCGGCGAACGGCTCTGCAGGCGGTCGCGGGCGTATTCGATGGCGTTCTGGTACGAGCGCTCGCCGGTGGCCAGGCCCTGGATGCCGACGCCCAGACGCTCGTAGTTCATCATGGTGAACATCGCCGCCAGGCCCTTGTTCGGCTCGCCGACCAGATAACCCACCGCTTCGTCGAAGTTCATCACACAGGTGGCCGAGGCCTGGATGCCCATCTTGTGTTCGATCGAACCGCAGTTGGCCGGGTTGCGTGCGCCCAGGCTGCCATCGGCATTGACCATGAACTTCGGCACCAGGAACAGCGAAATGCCCTTCGGCCCCGCCGGTGCATCCGGCAGTTTGGCCAGCACCAGGTGGATGATGTTTTCGGTCAGGTCGTGCTCGCCACCGGTGATGAAGATCTTGGTGCCGCTGACCTTGTAGGAACCGTCGGCCTGAGGTTCGGCCTTGGTGCGGATGATGCCCAGGTCGGTGCCGGCGTGCGGCTCGGTCAGGCACATGGAACCGGCCCAGACGCCTGCGTACATGTTCGGCAGGTAAGCGGCTTTCAGCTCTTCGCTGGCGTGAGCGTTGATCGACAGGCAGGCGCCGGCGGTCAGCATCGGATACAGACCGAAGGACAGGCTGGCGGAGTTGACCATCTCTTCGACCTGAGCCGAAACGGCTTTCGGCATGCCCATGCCGCCGTAGGCCGGATCACCGCCTACACCGACCCAGCCGCCTTCGGCATAAGTCTGATAGGCCTGTGGGAAACCGGCCGGCGTGGTGACGGCACCGTCGGCCCAGTGGCAGCCTTCTTCGTCGGCGGCACGGCTCAGGGGCGCGATGCTTTTGCTGGTGACCTTGCCGGCTTCTTCGAGAATGGCTTCGACAGTTTCCGCGTCCACGGTCTCAGCCAGCGCCGGCAGTTCGGCCCAGAGTTTGGCGACTTCGAACACTTCATTGAGGACGAAGCGCATATCGCGCAGCGGCGCTTTGTAGTCAGCCATGGCAAACCTCGCAAAGATCTAAACAGGTGATTCGTGGAAGGGTTTTTCGTTGAGTTGGAGTGTAACCCAACAACTTTTGCGACACATAGGGTCAGGCGATGACTGTTTTGTTATTTTTAGTCACCAGCCATCCAGCATAAAGAAGCCCGCAATCAGCGGGCTCTTTTGTTTAACAGGGACGTGTTACAGCGCGAACAACTGCGCTGGCAGTTTCATCAGGCAATCGCTGCCCGCCTCGATCGCCGAACGATGCGCCGCGGTGCGCGGCAACAGACGCTTGAAGTAAAACTCGCACGTCGCCAGTTTGCCCTGGCAGAAATCGCCATCACCCTCGCCCGACTCCAGCTGCGCCTGAGCGACCAGCGCCATGCGCAGCCACAGATAGCCGAGAACGATGTAACCGCTGTACATCAGGTAATCCACCGACGCGGCGCCCACTTCATCCGGGTTCTTCATTGCCGCCATGCCGACCTTCATGGTCAGCTCGCCCCACTGCTGGTTGAGGCCATCAAGCTGCGCGACAAACCCGCCCAGTTGCGCATGCCCGGCATTGGCCGCGCAGAACTTGTGGACGATTTTGGTGAAGTTTCGCAGCAGCTTGCCCTGGCTGCCCAGCACCTTGCGCCCGAGCAGATCCAGCGCCTGAATGCCGTTGGTGCCCTCGTAGATCGGCGCGATCCGGCAATCGCGAACCAGTTGCTCCATGCCCCACTCGCGGATAAATCCGTGGCCGCCGAACACCTGCATGCCGTGGTTGGTCACCTCAAGGCCGGTGTCGGTCATGAACGCTTTGCAGATCGGCGTCAGGAACGCCAACAGGTCTTCGGCTTCCTGACGCGCCTCGGCGTCCGGGCTCAGGTGCGTAACATCGAGCATTTGCGCGGTGAAATAGGTCAGCGCGCGGTTGCCTTCGTTGAAAGCTTTCATGGTCAGCAGCATGCGTCGCACGTCCGGGTGGACGATGATCGGGTCGGCCGGTTTGTCCGGAGCTTTGGCGCCGGTCAGGGCACGCATCTGCAAGCGATCGTTGGCGTATTTGATTGCGCCCTGGAAACTCGCTTCGCCCAGACAAAGACCCTGCATTCCCGTGCCGAGGCGCGCATGGTTCATCATGGTGAACATGCAGTTCAGGCCCTTGTTCGGCTCGCCGATCAGGAAGCCTTTGGCGTCGTCGAAGTTCAACACGCAGGTGGCCGAGGCTTTGATGCCCATCTTGTGCTCGATCGAGCCGCAGGAAACGCCGTTGCGCTCACCCGCCTCACCGGCTGCGTCCGGAAGGAATTTCGGCACGATGAACAGCGAAATGCCTTTGGTCCCGGCCGGTGCGTCCGGCAGCTTGGCCAGCACCAGATGAATGATGTTGTCACTCATGTCGTGCTCGCCGGCGGAGATGAAAATCTTGCTGCCGGTCACTGCATAACTGCCGTCGGCCTGAGGCACGGCGCGGGTCTTGATGATGCCCAGATCGGTGCCGCAATGGGCTTCGGTCAGGCACATGGTGCCGGTCCACTGGCCTGCAGTGAGTTTGCGCAGATAGGTGTTTTTCTGTTCTTCGGTGCCGTGGGCGTGGATCGCCGACATGGCGCCATGAGTCAGGCCCGGGTACATGCCCCAAGAGGTGTTGCTGGAGGCGACCATTTCGCTGATCACCAGCCCCAACGAACTCGGCAGGCCCTGGCCGCCGTAAGCCGGATCTGCCGCCAGACCGTGCCAGCCGCCTTCCACGTATTGTGCGAAGGCTTGCTTGAAGCCTGTAGGCGTTGTCACCACGCCGTTGTCGAAATGGCAGCCTTCTTCGTCACCGCTGCGATTGAGCGGTGCCAGCACGTTCTCACAGAACTTCGCGCCCTCGTCGAGGATCGCGTTGATCATGTCCGGGCTGGCGTCGTGGGCGCCGAGGGCCGCGTACTGAGTGTGGAAGTCAAAGACGTGGTCGATCAGAAAGCGCATGTCGCGCAGGGGAGCTTTATATTCGGGCATGGTGGCTTCTCCTTCAGCAGATTGCTTCAACCTACTGCCGGCCACCCTGCCCCACAATCACTGTCCAGACGCTGAATGCGCCGTCATCACTCAACCTGCGGCGCTGTCCATGCGCACCGCGCCACGGCGGTTCTGCCCGAACGCCATCACGCAGTTACGGCCTGCGCCCTTGGCGCTGTAGAGCGCCTGGTCGGCGGATTTCAGTACCTCTTCCGGGGTGCGCTGTTCCAGGCGTTCGGCCACGCCGATGCTGACCGTGACCGACACACTGGACGCGCCCGAACCCGAGCGACGCTGACGGCCCTGCTGATCATCCTGCGGGCGGCTTTCCTGATTACGCAGCTGAATGTTGTAGGACGCAATCGACTCGCGAATGACTTCCAGGTGCGGCATGCACTCTTCAAGAGTCTTACCCGCAAACACCAGGGCGAATTCCTCACCGCCATAGCGATATGCCCTACCGCCGCCGCTGATTTTCGACAGCTTGCTGGCGACCAGACGCAAGACCTGATCCCCAACGTCGTGGCCGTGGGTGTCGTTGAATTTCTTGAAGTGATCGACGTCGCTCATCGCCAGCACATAGTTGCGACCCAGACGCTGCATGCGCTCGTTGAGTGCGCGGCGCCCCGGCAAACCGGTGAGTTCGTCGCGGAAGGCCATTTGGTACGCCTCGTGCGCTACCGCTGCAGCAATCATCAGCATCACCTGGCTGCACATGATGTTCAGGGTGAATGGCAGGATGAAGGTTTTCGGCAGCATCCAGAACACCCCGAGCAACCCCACCAGTTGCGCCGCATGCAGCGGACGCGGGTTGCGCCAGTATTGCCAGGCCAGCAGCAGAAACGCCGAGATGAACACCGGATACGACAACTGGATCAGGCTCATCCACGCGCCGTGCAGCGCCGGCCAGCGGATTTCGGAAAGCCACATGAGCAACGCCTGCGGGTAACTTTGCTCAAGCCCCAGCGCCACGCTGCCAAAGGCCAGCAGCACGGCGAAGCGCGCGACCATGTCCTGAAACAGGTGCGTGCGTTCCTGCCACGCGGCGAACAGACCGAACAGCAAGGGCAACAGCAGACAGACCAGATGGAACACCACAGCCGCGTCTTCGCGCACCTTGCCGTTGTCGCGGTAATAGTCGGTCTGGGTATCGAGCAGGAAGTAGGCGATGTACACCGTGACCATCAGAAACAGCTCGCGCTGGCGTCGGTAAACCGCACAGTACGAACCGCCCAACAGCAGCACCAAGGTTGGCAATACGTTAAACAGCGAGGTGAAGAATACGTTGAGGTCTTTGACGTACGCAGCCGCCAACCCCGCGAGCAACAACAGCAGTGAAGGCAGGAAATGACTGAAACGTACAGCGGAAGAACGCGGCAAGGGTAAAAGCTCCGACCCGTCATGGCAAAGAGATGGCATTGTGCCTGCAATGTGGCCAGTTAAGCACACATAATGTGATCCAGATCACAGGCTGTCTCTTTAACGGCCGAAATCGGCGGTTGCTGAGGGATTCAGTAAGGTTTTTTGCGCAACGGCCGCTAGACGGCCACCATGGCCATCATTCTTGATGGCCATGGTGTGTTTTTCTGCTCAGAGATCGTTGTAGAACGGCTGCAATGGCCCCTCTGCTGCCGGCCGGCCTTCAGCACCGTAAGGCTTGAGATAGAGCGATGCATCCATCGCCTGACGGGTCGTGACTTTCGGACTGGCCGGGCGCTGAGTGACGGCATTCTCGTCGCCGATATGGCCCTGCGGGATCACCAGCGACGGATGATCGAACGGTGCGCGCTCCCACGCCACGCGCGGATCGGTCAGGCCGACCTCCATGAATTTCACCAGCGCGTCGATTTCATCGGGCGTCAGGTTCAGCGCCGTCATGTCCGGGTCGAGATTGGAGGTGTTGTGCTGATTCACCGCCGGATGCTCGAAGCCGCTGGTGTTGTTGGCGTCCTCGCCGCGCCGGTCACCGCCACGGTTGTAGAACTCCATCACCTGCTTGAGCGTCGAGCGGCTGCCGTTGTGGAAGTACGGGCCGGTCAGGGCGATGTTGCGCAGGGTCGGGGTCTTGAAAGCACCGTCGACCGAGTCGCGGAAACCGACATTCGGCTTGAGCGTGGCATCGCACGGAATCGCCGCGCTCAATGGCGCCTCGAACGTGCAGACATCGACGTCCAGCGGATCGACCGAGCGGCCGCCCTGCAGCACGCTGTTGTACTGCCGGGTGAACGACCAAGGATTGCCCCACGCATCCGCGCCGCCAAGGGCCAGGTCTTCCGAGGTCGGCCGCACACCGGTGTTGTAGAAACCGTTGTCGTAAAGGGTGGTCAGGTTGTCGGCCATCACCATGCGCTCGATGCGTTCGCGCGGATGCATCAGCAGGCGGCTGGCGGCGTTGGTCAGCTCCGGTCCGCCGTGGCAATTGACGCATTTGCCCTTGCCGAGAAACAGGTTCATGCCCTCGACCTGTTGCGCGTTCATCGCCGTGTGATCGCCTTGCAGATAGGCATCGATCGGCGCCTGATCGGACACCAGCGTGGCCTCATACATCTGGATCGCCAGGCCGAAGAACAGCGGGAAATTGGCCTCCATCTGGGTGTACGGCGCACCGCCCACCAGAACGTTTTGCGTGGCGTTCCACAGCCGGGGCTGGAAGGCGTTCTTGATCAGCTCGCGATAGGTCGGACGCCGTGCGCCGGACACTGGAGCCAGCACCGAGTCGGTGGATGAGATCCGCTGCTGCTTGAGCATCAGCGTGTCGAGCATCCTGCGACCGATGTCGGCAAAAGTGCGGCCACCGCAGGACATTTCCACCGGACTGCCGGGCGGGCCGACGGCTTGCGAGGCGGCAGACGCATCGTTGAGCGCCAGCCGCACTTTGGTCGCGACCGTGCTGCGTTCGCTGGTCACGTAGATCCCGGCATCCGGATCGCGATTACCGAACGGCGAGAAGCCGTTGAACACGTTGTTGGCCCGACCGTCCCAGAAGTTGCGCACGTTGAACGCGGCATTGATCACCGACGGCGCGTTGCGTCCAGTACTGCGACGTACGTTGATGCCGCCTACCTGAAACAGTCCGTCCGGCTGCTGGGTGCATTTGTCGAAACGCGGCTGGTTGGGTTTGACGAAGTTGGCGTCAAACACGCCTTGCGAGCCGACCACGTCGTCCGTCGAGTACACGATGGGCGAGTTGCGCTCCAGCGGATTGCTCAGCATGTGGGTCGGGAAGTCGGTTTTCTTCAGCGTGTAGTTCGGGCCACCCTTGCCACCGGACAATGTCGCGTAGGACGCCACGTCACCGGGAATGTCCGACGCCACAAACGGCTTGTTGAAGATCGACGCGACGTTGGCGTTGGTGTGCGCCTGGCCGGGGTTGAGCTGGTTGGTGATGCGGTGGTCGACGCCGGCGTGGTAATGGCAGGACGCGCAGGCCGTGGACCCATCGCTGCCGATCTCCATGTCCCAGAACAGCGCCTTGCCCAACAGGATCGCAGCCTGGCGATTGAGCACGTAGTCGGTCATCAGGTCGACCTTGCGCCCACCTTCGGTTCCGGACGGATCAGGGGGCACCATCCCGCGCAACGATTGCAGCGAAGGGACTTCCGGCACCGGGGGATCGACTTCGGCGGGGTCGGCGGCCCATGCGCTGTGGACTGACAGCGCGATGGGTAACCAGAAGGTCAAACGAGCGAGTCGACTGATGTTCATAGGCTTCACCCTGACTGTTGTTGTTAAGTGCCGGGCGTCTTGCTTCTTTGAGCAGGCAGTTCTGGTTAGCACCGGTAAATCGGGCAGTGCAATTAATTGGCCACTCTTCTGGAAACATTTTGAATCAATAAGCGCAGGGATTCGGCCGAGCAGTGGCTTCATCAATGCTGGGGAATCAGCCCCGGGATTGGGGAAATCCGGGCACAAAAAAACCGCTGCCCCCGAGGGAGCAGCGGTTTTTTGAAAGACCGCGTTAAGGCTTAGTAGCCCAGTGCGAAGTCTTCTTCTTTCATGTCCATCAGGTTGTTGGCGCCCGACAGCATGGTGGCCACGTGCGTACGGGTACGCGGCAGGATGCGCTGGAAGTAGAAGCGCGCGGTTTGCAGCTTGGCGGTGTAGAACGCCTCGTCGCTGGTGCCGGCAGCCAGTTTTTCAGCAGCCAGACGCGCCATGTCAGCCCAGAAGTAGGCCAGGCAGGCGTAACCGGAGTACATCAGGTAGTCCACGGAGGCCGCGCCGACTTCTTCGCGATCTTTCATGGCGGCCATACCGACCTTCATGGTCAGTTCGCCCCACTCTTTGTTCAGTGCAGCCAACGGTGCGACGAATTCTTTAACAGCTTCGTTGCCTTCGTTGTTCTGGCAGAACTTGTGGACGATCTTGGTGAAGCCTTTGAGCGCCTCGCCTTGAGTCATCAGCACTTTACGGCCCAGCAGGTCGAGTGCCTGGATGCCGGTGGTGCCTTCGTACAGCATCGAGATGCGGCTGTCGCGAACGTTCTGCTCCATGCCCCACTCGGCGATGAAGCCGTGGCCACCGTAGATCTGTACGCCGTGGTTGGCGGATTCGAAACCGACTTCGGTCATGAACGCTTTGGCGATCGGAGTCATGAAGGCCAGTAATGCGTCGGCTTTCTTCTTCTCTTCGTCGTCCACGCCGTATTTGACGATGTCGACCTGTTTGGCGGTGAAGTACACCATCGCACGGTTGCCTTCGGCGAATGCCTTCATGGTCAACAGCATGCGGCGTACGTCTGGGTGAACAATGATCGGGTCAGCAGCCTTGTCCGGCGCTTTCGGGCCAGTCAGGGAACGCATTTGCAGGCGATCGCGAGCGTATTTCAGGCCGCCCTGGAAGCCGATTTCGGCGTGAGCCAGACCTTGCAGTGCGGTACCCAGACGTGCGGTGTTCATGAAGGTGAACATGCAGTTCAGGCCTTTGTTCGCCGGGCCGATCAGGAAGCCGGTCGCGCCGTCGAAGTTCATCACGCAGGTCGCGTTGCCGTGGATGCCCATCTTGTGTTCGATCGAACCGCAGGTCACAGCGTTGCGTGCACCGACGGTGCCGTCGGCGTTCGGCAGGAACTTGGGAACGATGAACAGCGAGATGCCCTTGGTGCCGGCCGGTGCGTCCGGCAGGCGAGCCAGTACGATGTGGACGATGTTGTCGGCCATGTCGTGTTCACCGGCCGAGATAAAGATCTTGGTGCCGGAAACTTTGTAGGAACCGTCGGCCTGAGGTTCGGCCTTGGTGCGCAGCATGCCCAGGTCGGTGCCGCAGTGCGGCTCGGTCAGGCACATGGTGCCGGTCCATTCGCCGGAGACCAGTTTGGTCAGATAGGCTTCCTGCTGCTCTGGGGTGCCGTGCTCGGAGATGGTGTTCATCGCGCCGTGCGACAGGCCCGGGTACATGCCCCACGACCAGTTGGCTTCGCCGACCATCTCGCTGACAGCCAGACCCAGCGACTCAGGCAGACCCTGACCGCCGTGCTCGACGTCATGGGCCAGGCTCGGCCAGCCGCCTTCGACGAATTGCTTGTAGGCCTCTTTGAAGCCGGTCGGGGTTTTCACGCCGGACTCGCTCCAGGTGCAGCCTTCGGTGTCACCCACGCGGTTCAGCGGTGCCAGCACCTGCTCACAAAACTTGGCGCCCTCTTCGAGAATGGCGTCAACCATGTCCGGCGTTGCTTCTGCACACGCTGGAAGGCTCTGATAGTGCGCTTCGTAGCCGAGCAGTTCGTCACGAACGAAGCGAATATCACGCAAGGGGGCCTTGTAGTCAGGCATAGCGATAAACCTCTGCTGATGTAACCGGGAATGAACGACCGCGTTGATTTGTTGTGACGGTCAAACAGTTGTTTGAAACATACGTTTACGCCGAAATCTTGTCAAGCGTCGTTCTTTTGCCATTCGTCATCACATTTTCCGAACGCCGGACACAGCAGCGCGACATGTGCCCGACCGAGCCATGTGCACTGAAAAAAGATTAGTTGAGGGAGAAGGACTTACAACGAAAAACGCCGCGAACAGTCGCGGCGTCTGGCAAAGCGCAGATCAAAAAAATCAGGCGAATGTGTCGATGATCGTACCGAGCATTTCATCGGAAGCCTTGGCGACTTTCACGCCCAGTTCCGCCTGAAACTTGCCTTGGGCCATCTCGACCATGTTGCTCGACAGGTCCGATTGCTGGGCGCGATCCACCGAACGCAGACGATCGACCTGCACTTCCGAAGACTGGCTGGTCACCGAACGCTCGATAGTGCTGCTGGCGATCTGGCTGGCCGCCTGATCGACGCGGTTCTGCCCGGTCTGAATGGTGCTCAGACCTGCATAAAAAGCTGTGTTTCCGGAGATTTCCATGGGAGCTCTCATCCTTGGGAAGGATCAATGGTCGCCATTGAACCAGAGGCGCCAGAAAAACACCCGTCAAAAACACTAATGGCACAGTGCCTTGTCATAGCCAAAATCAGTCGAGCAGATCCAGTTGCAAGTGATCGGCAACCGCTTCGGCGCTGACCGCCTTGAGTTTTGGCACCCGCCCCAGGCACGGCGCCGGGATTCGCTCGGCCAGTGTCGCCAGGTTTTCCTCCAGCCGCGAAGTCTTCGGATCAATAATATTCGCCACCCACCCGGCCAATTGCAGCCCGTCTCGGGCAATTGCCTCGGCAGTCAGCAACGCATGGCTGATGCAGCCCAGACGCACGCCGACCACCAGAATCACCGGCAACTTCAACGCAATCGCCAGATCCGACAAATTGTCCTGATCCGCCAACGGCACCCGCCAGCCGCCCGCACCTTCGATCAGCGTGAAGTCGGCGTTCATGGCCAGGATCTCGCGCATCGGCGCCAGCAACGATTGCACGGTCAGCGCCACACCCGCCTCACGCGCTGCCAGATGCGGCGCGATGGCCGGCTCGAACGCCACCGGGTTAACCTGTTGATAGGTCAGCGGCAACGAGCATTCGGCCTGCAACGCCAGCGCATCGGAATTGCGCAAACCTCTGGGCGTCACCACACAACCGGACGCCACCGGTTTGCCCGCTGCCGTGCTCAATCCTGCCGACCGCGCAGCGTGCAGCAACCCGGCGGCGACGGTGGTCTTGCCGACGTCAGTGTCGGTTCCGGTGATGAAATAGGCTGCGCTCATAAGGGTTTCTCCAACACGGCGTAGACCACCTGATAGGTCGCTGGCAGCCCTTGAGGCTGACGGAACTGCTCGTAAGCCTCGACCAGCCCCAGAATCCGCGCCCGCCCGGTCAATCCACCCGGCCGGCCAGGGTTCAGGTTATGCGCGCCCAGTGCCTTGAGTTCGTGGGTCAGGCTGCGCACATCCGGGTAATGCAGCACATGCGGCCGATTCTCCAGACTGGCCGTACGCAAACCACTGGCCGCGCACAATTGCTCATAGCGGGCGAACTCGCGGAAGCGGTTGACGTGCACCAGGCCATCGACCTGACGCCAGCTGTCGCGCATTTCGTACAGCGTCCCTACACAAAGACTAGCAAACGCGAAAATCCCCCCCGGTTTCAGCACCCGAAACGCTTCGCCGAGCACCGCTTCAAAGTCTGCGCACCACTGCACGGCGAGGCTGGAGAAGATCAGATCACATGTCGAATCCTGTAACGGCAAACGTTCGGCATCGCCAGCGATAAAGTGCGTGGCGCCACCCAACGGCCGCGCGTGATTGAGCATGCCTTCCGCGATATCCAGCGCCAGCCCCTCACCAAATCGCTCGGCCAGTGCCCGAGTGAAATACCCGGTGCCGCAGCCCAGATCCAACCAGCGTGCCGGCCGAAAATCCACCGGCAAGCGATTCATCAACTGCGTACCGACATCGCGCTGCAATTCGGCGACGCTGTCGTAGCTGGCCGCTGCGCGAGAAAAAGAAGCTGCGACCTGGCGCTTGTCAGGCAAGCCGCCGGGCAACGCCGCAACAGACAAATCAGTCATCACCGCACTCACTCAAAAACGCCTGGATCGCACCCGCCACACCGTGGGGGTCTTCCAGAAGAAACGCATGGCTGGCCTGTTCGATCAGACCAACTTCGACATCTGCCAGCAAGGCGAACAACTCACCCGCGGCTTCCGCAGGCACCAACCCGTCCAGCCCGCCAAACAGATGCAATTGCGGGCCGCGAAACGCCTGCAAGGCTTCACGCGTATCGATCTGCGCCAACAATTCAAGACCGGCCATCAAAGCGGCCGGCGAGGTATTCGGCGCGCCGCCGAGCAACAGCCGCGACAAGCCGCGCGCATCTTGCGCGCCCTGGGCGCACAGCAGCGAGAATCGCTTGAGGGTCGTGCGCGGGTCGGCGCTGCAGCCGGCCAGAAACGCATCGAAGGTCTCGCCGGGCATCGCGCTCGGCCATTGTTCATGGGCGACAAACGAAGGATTGCTCGCCAGGGTCAGCAAGCCGCAGCAATGTTCGCCACGCCGGGCCGCCAGCTCGGACGCGAGCATGCCGCCCAGCGACCAGCCGCCAAGCCAGGCATCTTCGGGGACGCGCTCATCGAGCTCGTCGAGCCAGTCGTTCAGATCGCTGGAGTCCAGCTCCGGCAACGGCTCGATGTCGACCTGCAGGTGTTCGTCGAGTCCGCGCAACGCAGCGGCCAACGGCTCCAGCGGCGAAACGCCGAGCCCCCAACCCGGTAACAAAATCAGGCGATCACGCATGACTCGGCTCCGACGTAAGTTGAGCAAAGCAATCGGCCAGTCCTTCTAACAATAGCTGCACCTGCGCCTCGCTGTGGGCAGCGGTCAGCGTCACCCGCAACCGCGCACTGCCGGCAGGCACGGTCGGCGGGCGGATTGCGGTGACCATCAGCCCACGCTCACGCAGCATCTGCGACAGACGCACGGCGCGACCGGCATCGCCAATCAGGATCGGCTGGATCGGCGTGAAGCTGTCCATCAGTTCCAGGCCGATCTGTTCGGCGCCGTGGCGGAACTGGCGGATCAGCGTCTGTAAATGTTCGCGACGCCAGTGTTCGCTGCGCAGCAGTTCCAGACTTTTCAACGTTGCGCAGGCCAGCGCCGGCGGTTGGCTGGTGGTGTAGATGTACGGGCGGGCGAACTGGATCAGGCTTTCGATCAGCTCTTCACTGCCCGCGACGAACGCACCCGCCGTGCCGAACGCTTTGCCGAGGGTGCCGACCAGTACCGGCACATCCTCCTGGCTCAAACCGAAATGCTCGACGATGCCGCCACCGTTCGCCCCCAGCGGACCGAAACCGTGAGCGTCATCGACCATCAGCCAGGCGCCTTTGGCCTTGGCTTCCCGGGCCAGCGCCGGCAAATCAGCAAGGTCGCCGTCCATGCTGAATACGCCGTCAGTGACCACCAGTGTATTGCCGGTGGCTTTCTCCAGGCGCTTGGCGAGGCTGTCGGCGTCGTTGTGCAGATAACGATTGAAGCGCGCGCCGGACAACAATCCGGCATCCAGTAACGAGGCATGGTTGAGCCGGTCTTCCAGCACCGTATCGCCCTGCCCGACCAGCGCCGTGACCGCGCCGAGGTTGGCCATGTAACCGGTGGTGAACAACAGCGCACGCGGCCGTCCGGTGAGGTCAGCCAGGGCTTCTTCCAATTCGTGATGCGGGCCGCTGTGGCCGATCACCAGATGCGAAGCACCGCCACCGACGCCCCACTTCGACGCACCGGCGCGCCAGGCCTCGATCACTTGCGGATGATTGGCCAGGCCCAGGTAATCGTTGTTGCAGAACGCCAGCAACGGCTGACCGTCGACCACCACTTGCGGCCCTTGCGGGGTTTCAAGCAGCGGTCGCTGGCGGTAGAGATTTTCGGCACGACGGGCAGCAAGGCGTGCGGCGAGATCGAAAGACATGCAAGCCTCACGGGTGGCAAATGAATCAGCAGGTGCCGTCCGAGGCAGCGCCTGAGAAGGACGGGCGATCAGACCGCCGCGTTGTAGAACTGCTCGCTGCTCTTCTGCTCCACCAGCGCCTGCTCGATAGCGGCCTGATGGACTTCGTCGGCATGCTCTTCGCGGGCTTCCGGCTGAATGCCCAGGCGCGCGAACAGTTGCATGTCCTTGTCGGCCTGCGGGTTGGCGGTGGTCAGCAGTTTGTCGCCGTAGAAGATCGAGTTGGCGCCGGCGAAGAATGCCAGGGCCTGCATCTGCTCGTTCATCGCTTCGCGGCCGGCGGACAGGCGTACGTGGGATTGCGGCATGAGGATGCGCGCCACGGCGAGCATGCGGATGAAATCGAACGGATCGACGTCGTCGGCGTTTTCCAGCGGCGTGCCGGCCACTTTCACCAGCATGTTGATCGGCACCGACTCCGGATGCTCCGGCAGGTTGGCCAGCTGGATCAGCAGGTTGGCACGGTCATCGAGGGACTCGCCCATGCCGAGAATGCCGCCGGAGCAGATCTTCATCCCCGCGTCGCGCACATAGGCCAGTGTCTGCAGACGCTCGGCATAGGTGCGGGTGGTGATGATGCTGCCGTAGAACTCCGGCGAGGTATCGAGGTTATGGTTGTAGTAGTCGAGCCCGGCCTTGGCCAGGGCTTCGGTCTGGTCCTGATCGAGACGGCCGAGGGTCATGCAGGTTTCCAGGCCCATGGCCTTCACGCCTTCGACCATCTTCAGCACGTAAGGCATGTCCTTGGCCGACGGGTGTTTCCACGCCGCGCCCATGCAGAAACGGGTCGAACCGATGGCCTTGGCGCGGGCAGCCTCTTCGAGGACCTTCTGCACTTCCATCAGCTTTTCTTTTTCCAGCCCGGTGTTGTAGTGACCGGACTGAGGACAATATTTGCAATCTTCCGGGCAGGCGCCGGTCTTGATCGACAGCAGAGTGGAAACCTGGACGCGGTTGGCGTCGAAATGCGCGCGGTGCACCGTCTGCGCCTGGAACAGCAAGTCGTTGAATGGCTGAACGAAGAGTGCTTTGACTTCGGCCAAAGTCCAGTCGTGACGCAGGGTGGCAGTGGTGCTGGCGCTCATGGGCGTTTCCTTGGTTATGCTTGGCTGGCGCCTGGGGAAACGGAATACCCACAGGCACGACACGGATGTTCGGCATATTTAAGGAAGAGTCATGCGCTGTCAACCATACTACGACAGGCCGGTTTACATCTGGCTAAAAAACAAACAATACTGTTTATTGTGCGACGAACCGGCAGACGCGCAAATCCCGATCTGCACCGCTTGCGAAACCGATCTGCCGTGGTTGGGCGATCAATGCCTGACCTGCGCCCTGCCCCTCGCCGCCGACCTGATTTGTGGTGGCTGCCTGCAGGAGCCACCGGCCTTTGAACAGGTCGCCGTGCCCTGGACTTACGGCTTTCCGGTGGACACGCTGATCACCCGTTTCAAGCACAACGCCAAATGGCCGCTTGGCCACTTGCTCGCCGACGTTCTCGGCGAGTTTCTGCAACATCGCTTCGAAGAAGACCTGCCTCGCCCGGACGCCCTGCTACCGGTGCCGCTTGCGCCGAAACGCTTGCGCCAGCGCGGCTTCAATCAAGCGGCGATGCTCGCGCAGTGGCTGGGCAAGTCACTCGACCTGCCTTGCGAGGAACACAGTCTTTTGCGGGTGCAGGATACCGACGCCCAGCAGGCGCTGAACGCCAAGGCGCGGAAACACAATCTGCGTCATGCCTTCGCCTTGAGCCCCGATGCCCACGTGAAAGGCCGGCACCTGGCCCTGGTCGACGACGTGCTGACCACCGGCGCCACCGCCCAGGCGCTGGCCCGTTTGCTGATGGACGCCGGTGCCGCGCGGGTGGATGTGTACTGCTTGGCCCGCACGCCAAAACCCGGCGACGCGGCTTGACGGATACGCCATGAGCCGCCAACGTCCTCCCTCAACCCTTCAGTACAAAGCGTCCGCCATGTCCCTGCCCAGTCTGTTGTCCCAGCACATCGTCCGCCGTCCGCAGCGCATCGCCTTGCTGCAACACATCGCCGAACAGGGTTCGATCACCCGTGCCGCGAAGAGCGCCGGCCTGAGTTACAAGGCGGCGTGGGATGCCATCGATGAGCTGAACAACCTCGCGCAAAAGCCTCTGGTCGAGCGCGCGGTAGGCGGCAAGGGCGGTGGCGGAGCCAAACTGTCGAGCGAGGGCGAGCGAGTGCTGCGCCTCTATCAAAAGCTGCAAGCCTTGCAGGCTCAGGTACTGGAGGCGGCCGAGGATGCCAGCGATCTGGATCTGCTCGGTCGGCTGATGCTCAGGACCAGCGCACGCAATCAGCTGCACGGCAAAGTCGTGCTGATCGAAGGTCAGGGCCGCAACGACCTGATCCGCCTCGAACTGGCCGAGGGCCTGTCGATCAACGCACAGATCACCCACGACAGCACCGTCCATCTGGAACTGCAACCGGGCACCGAAGTGGTGGCGCTGATCAAGGCCGGCTGGCTCGAACTGCTCGCTCCACAGGCCACGCCTGCCGTCGGCCACAACCTGTTGAACGGTCGGATCGAGGCGATTCTCGACGCCGAAGATGGCCCGAGCGAAGTGCGCATCGCGCTGCCCAACGGCCAGACCCTGTGCGCGCTGGCCGAACCGCTGGACTTGCGCAGCCGGGGCCTGACGGTCGAGCAAGCGGTGCAGGTGCAGTTTTCCCCGTCGAATGTGCTGCTGGGCACACCGCTCTGAGCGCACTGCAACGAAAGCGTCATCGACCCGCATTAAGGTGGCTGCCAAAACCATGCAGGGAGCCTGATGTGAGCCTATTAGAAGAAAACCAATCCACAGACCTGGAAAAAATGGTCGGCCTGAGCCGTCGCGGTTTCATCAGCGCCGGCGCGCTGTGCGGCGCGGCGATGTTCCTCGGCGGCAACCTGCTGAGTCGCAGCGTGCTGGCCGCCAGTGTCAGCGCCGGCAACAGCCGTCTGCTCGGCTTCGACAGCATTCCAGCCGCCACCACTGACACCATCAGCCTGCCCAAAGGCTACAAGTCGTCGGTGCTGATCAGCTGGGGTCAACCGCTGCACAAGAACGGCCCGGCCTTCGACCCGAGCGGCAATGGCACCGCGGCTGCACAGGAAGTGCAGTTCGGCGACAACAACGACGGCATGAGCCTGTTCGAATTCCCGGGCGAGAAAAACCGTGCGTTGATGGCGATCAACAACGAATACACCAACTACCGCTACCTCTATCCGCACGGCGGCATGCCGCAATCGGCCGAGGACGTGCGCAAGGCTCTGGCCTGCGAAGGCGTGTCGGTGATCGAAGTGCAGCGCAAGAACGGCCAGTGGCAGTTCGTCCAGGGCTCGCGCTACAACCGGCGCATTCACGGCAACTCGCCGCTGCGCATCAGCGGCCCGGCCGCCGGTCACGATCTGATGAAAACCAGCGCCGACAAGCACGGCAAAAAAGTCCTCGGCACTTTCCAGAACTGCGCCAACGGCAAGACACCGTGGGGCACTTATCTGACCTGCGAAGAGAACTTCACCGACTGCTTCGGCAGCAGCAACGCCCAGCAACAGTTCGACCCGGCGCAAAAGCGCTACGGCGTATCGGCCGCCAGCCGCGAGATCAACTGGCATCCGTTCGATCCACGCTTCGACATGGCGAAGAACCCCAACGAGCTCAACCGTCACGGCTGGGTCGTGGAGATCGATCCGTTCGACCCGCAATCGACCCCGGTCAAACGCACTGCGCTGGGCCGCTTCAAACATGAAAACGCCGCGCTGGCCGAGACCGACGACGGTCGCGCCGTGGTGTACATGGGCGACGATGAACGCGGCGAGTTCATCTACAAATTCGTCAGCCGCGACAAGATCAATCACCGCAACGCCAAGGCCAACCGCGACATCCTCGATCACGGCACGCTGTACGTGGCCAGGTTCGATGCCGGCGACGGCAATCCGGATCACCCGAAAGGCCAGGGCCAGTGGATCGAACTGACCCACGGCAAGAACGGCATCGACGCCAGCAGCGGTTTCGCCGATCAGGCCGAAGTGCTGATTCACGCGCGTCTCGCCGCCAGCGTGGTCGGCGCCACGCGCATGGACCGTCCGGAGTGGATCGTGGTCAGCCCGAAAGACGGCCAGGTCTATTGCACCCTGACCAACAACGCCAAGCGCGGCGAAGACGGCCAACCGGTGGGCGGGCCGAACCCGCGCGAGAAAAACGTCTACGGACAGATCCTGCGCTGGCGCACCGACCGCGACGATCACGCGGCGAAAACTTTCGCCTGGGACCTGTTCGTGGTCGCCGGCAACCCGGGCGTCCACGCCGGTACGCCGAAGGGCGGCTCGTCGAATATCACCCCGCAGAACATGTTCAACAGCCCCGATGGCCTCGGCTTCGACAAGGCCGGACGGTTGTGGATTCTCACCGACGGCGACTCGAGCAACGCCGGTGATTTCGCCGGGATGGGCAACAACCAGATGCTCTGCGCCGATCCTGCCACCGGGGAAATTCGCCGGTTCATGGTCGGGCCGATCGGCTGTGAAGTCACCGGGATCAGCTTCTCGCCGGATCAGAAAACCCTGTTCGTCGGGATTCAGCACCCGGGCGAGAACGGCGGTTCGACCTTCCCCGAGCACCTGCCGAACGGCAAGCCGCGGTCATCGGTGATGGCGATTACCCGTGAGGATGGCGGGATCGTTGGCGCCTGATCGGGCGACGCTCTGATCGTTCCCGTGCACTGCACGGGAACGATCCCACTCAAGACAGCCCGTCTGCGCTACCATGCTGAGCCGGACGCGGCAGCCTGCTGCGCGCAGGAGTCAGCATGGCCCACCCGTTTGAAACCCTCACCCCAGACCTCGTGCTCGATGCTGTCGAAAGCATCGGCTTCCTGAGCGACGCGCGCATTCTGGCGCTCAACAGTTACGAAAACCGCGTCTATCAGGTCGGCATCGAAGACTCGGAACCGCTGATCGCCAAGTTCTATCGCCCGCAGCGCTGGACCAACGAAGCGATCCTGGAAGAGCACCAGTTCACCTTCGAACTGGCCGAAGTCGAGATCCCGGTGGTGGCGCCACTGATCCACAACGGCGAAACCCTGCACGAACACGCCGGATTTCGTTTCACCCTGTTTCCCCGTCGCGGTGGCCGGGCGCCGGAGCCGGGCAATCTCGATCAGTTGTATCGCCTCGGCCAGTTGCTCGGGCGCATGCACGCGGTCGGCGGCACCAAACCGTTCGAGCACCGCGAAGCGCTGGCGGTGAAGAATTTCGGCCATGACTCACTGGCCACCCTGCTGGAAGGCAACTTCATTCCCAAGAGCCTGCTGCCGGCCTACGAGTCCGTCGCCCGTGACCTGCTCAAGCGTGTGGAAGACGTCTACGCCAGCACGCCGCACCAGAACATCCGCATGCACGGCGACTGCCACCCCGGCAACATGATGTGCCGCGACGAGATGTTCCACATCGTCGACCTCGACGACTGCCGCATGGGCCCGGCGGTGCAGGACATCTGGATGATGCTCGCCGGCGACCGTCAGGATTGTCTCGGGCAGCTGTCGGAATTGATGGACGGCTACAACGAATTCCATGACTTCGACCCGCGCGAACTGGCGCTGATCGAACCGCTGCGCGCCCTGCGCCTGATGCATTACAGCGCCTGGCTGGCCCGGCGCTGGGACGATCCGGCGTTCCCCCGCAGCTTTCCATGGTTCGGCAGCGAGCGGTATTGGGGCGATCAGGTGCTGGCGTTGCGCGAGCAACTGGCGGCGCTGAACGAAGAGCCGTTGAAGCTTTTCTGACACGACACGTCTATACAACTGCCCGTACAATCGCTGCTTTGTTAGCTGCCTAAGCAAGGATTCTGCATGCAAGCCGCCAACCCGCGTCGCGGGTACATTCTGGGCCTGAGCGCCTACATCATCTGGGGACTGTTCCCGCTCTACTTCAAAGCCATCGCCGAAGTGCCGGCGGTGGAAATCATCATTCACCGGGTGCTGTGGTCAGCGCTGTTCGGCGCGCTGCTGTTGATGGTGTGGAAGCATCCCGGCTGGTGGCAGGAACTGCGCGACAACCCGAAACGCCTGGCGATTCTTGCGCTCAGCGGCACCTTGATCGCGGCCAACTGGCTGACCTACGTGTGGTCGGTGAACAACGGCCGGATGCTGGAAGCGAGCCTCGGTTACTACATCAACCCACTGGTGAACGTGCTGCTGGGCATGCTGATCCTCGGCGAACGCTTGCGGCGCATGCAGTGGCTGGCGGTTGGTCTGGCGGCGGTCGGTGTTGCGCAGCAGGTGTGGCAGGTCGGCAGTCTGCCGTGGGTATCGCTGGTGCTGGCGCTGACCTTCGGTTTCTACGGGCTGATCCGCAAGCAGGCGCCGGTCAAGGCGTTGCCGGGGCTGGTGGTGGAAACCTGGATGCTGGTGCCGATCGCCCTCGCGTGGCTGCTGTTCAATCCGACCGCCACCAGCGCCCAGGTCGAGTTCTGGACCACCTCCGAAGCCTGGTGGCTGGTAGCGGCCGGCCCGGTGACGCTGGTGCCGCTGGTGTGCTTCAACGCGGCGGCACGGCATCTGCCCTACACCACCCTCGGTTTCCTGCAATACCTGGCGCCGACGTTGGTACTGCTGCAAGCCGTGCTGCTGTTCGGCGAGCACTTGTCGTCCAGCACGCTGATCGCCTTCATGTTTATCTGGGCCGGTCTGGCGGTCTACAGCGTCGATGCGTGGCTGAGCCTGCGCCGGCGCAGCTGATCAAAAAACGCACAAACCTCCACAGGCCACGGTTCTCGTGGCCTGTATCGTTCCTTCCCAAGGTTATCCACAGCGTGATCCCCGCCGTTTGTGCGCAAGTCACTGAATGCTGGCGGTTTTTTGATCAATTTTCGCCAAGCCACGGCGGACGTGGCCTGGCGTCCGGTCTCTACAGGTTATCCACAGGCAGGTGCACGCTAAAACTGGATAACCCATTCCGCTCTCATGGATCAGTGCGCAGCACCAGTTCCACCATCAAGTCATCGGCCAGGGTTTCCAGGCGCGATTGCAGCACGTCCAGCGACAGGGTCAGCGGCACTGCCAGGATCGCCTCGGCGTGGAACAGCGGCTCGCTGCTCATCGGCGCCGGTCGTACTTCGGTCACCAGCCGTTCGAGGTTGACGCCCTGCTCGCTCAGCAACCGAGTAATGTCGCGCACGATGCCGGGACGATCATTGCCCACCAACTCCATGGCGATCGGTTTCCAGGTGCAGGCCTGTTCGATACCGCTTTCCGCCACCAACACGCGAATGCCCTGTGCCGACAGTGCTTGTAAGGCATCGACTAATTCGTCGTAAGCCTCCGCCGGCACGCCGACCCGCAGGATCCCGGCGAACTGCCCGGCCATGCACGACAGGCGGCTTTCCAGCCAGTTGCCGCCGTGTTCGGCGATGCATTGGGCGATGCGCTCGACCTGCCCGGGCTTGTCCGGTGCGAAGACGGTGAGTACGAGGTGATCCATGGCGCAGCCCTCTTGTCATGACTTTTGTTATAGAAAAGCAAGTATAGGCAAGCGTTCTACAGACGCCTCAGACGCTCGAAGTCACAAATCGTGTACAACTTTTTATATTTAACTGGAACAATCCATTGGTTTTTTGAGAACATCCCGTTCCGCGCCGTGACCGCAATGCGTCATGGGGTCGCAGAACGACGTAATTAGTCCGATTTTCACAACCGCAACTCATCATGTAGTATGCCGCAGCGCGCACTACATAACGCTGGATCGATGTCTGCCCAAGGCACGTTCGCAACCCTGAAAGCCCCGTCAGCAAGGCCCCCAAGCCGTTGATTGGTCCCAACCCAGCCGCCAGCGATGGCATGTACTGGTCGAAGGGTTTGTGGTTTAAATGGCCAGAGGCTTCATTGTTAAATTGACGAGCTGAAAAGCGAAATAGCTGAGCAGAGTGAGGCAAGCAATGACTGAACACGTTCAAGTCGGTGGCCTGCAGGTCGCCAAAGTCCTGTTCGACTTCGTGAACAACGAAGCCATTCCCGGTACCGGCCTCACCGCCGACAAATTCTGGGAAGGTGCCGACAAGGTCATTCACGACCTGGCGCCGAAGAACAAAGCCCTACTCGCCAAACGCGATGACTTCCAGGCTCGTATCGATGGCTGGCACCAGAGCCGTGCCGGTCAGCCCCACGACGCCGTGGCCTATAAAGCCTTCCTGCAAGAGATCGGTTATCTGCTGCCAGAAGCGGCTGATTTCCAGGCAACGACGCAAAACGTCGATGACGAAATCGCCCGTACCGCCGGCCCGCAACTCGTGGTGCCGGTGATGAACGCCCGCTTCGCCCTCAACGCCTCGAACGCCCGCTGGGGTTCGCTGTACGACGCCCTGTATGGCACCGATGCCATCAGCGAAGCCGGCGGCGCGGAAAAAGGCAAAGGCTACAACAAGGTGCGTGGCGACAAAGTCATCGCCTTCGCCCGTGCATTTCTCGACGAAGCCGCGCCACTGGCGACCGGCTCCCACGTCGATTCCACCGGCTACAAGATCGCTGACGGCAAACTGGTCGTCACCCTCAAGGGCGGCAGCACCAGCGGCCTGCGCAACGACGCACAGCTGATCGGTTTCCAGGGCGACGCCAATGCGCCGATCGCGATTCTGCTGAAAAACAACGGCCTGCATTTCGAGATCCAGATCGACGCCAGCACCCCGGTCGGCCAGACCGATGCCGCCGGCGTCAAAGACATCCTGATGGAAGCGGCCCTGACCACCATCATGGACTGCGAAGACTCCGTGGCTGCTGTCGATGCCGACGATAAAGTGGTGATCTACCGCAACTGGCTCGGCCTGATGAAGGGCGATCTGGCGGAATCCGTGTCCAAGGGCGGCCAGACCTTCACCCGCACCATGAACCCGGATCGTACCTACACCAAGGTCGACGGCAGCGAACTGACCCTGCACGGCCGCTCGCTGCTGTTCGTGCGCAACGTCGGCCACCTGATGACCATCGACGCGATCCTCGACAAGCACGGCAACGAAGTGCCGGAAGGCATCCTCGACGGTCTGGTGACTTGCCTCGCGGCGATGCACAACCTGAACGGCAACACTTCGCGCAAGAACACCCGCACCGGTTCCGTGTACATCGTCAAACCGAAGATGCACGGCCCGGAAGAAGCGGCGTTCACCAACGAGCTGTTCGGTCGCATCGAAGACGTGCTGGGCCTCAAACGCAATACCCTGAAAGTCGGGATCATGGACGAGGAGCGCCGCACCACGGTCAACCTCAAGGCCTGCATCCAGGCTGCCAGCGAGCGCGTGGTGTTCATCAACACCGGTTTCCTCGACCGCACCGGCGACGAAATCCACACCTCCATGGAAGCCGGCCCGGTGGTTCGCAAGGCTGACATGAAGGCCGAGAAGTGGATCGGTGCCTACGAGAACTGGAACGTCGATATCGGCCTGAGCACCGGCCTGCAAGGTCGTGCGCAAATCGGTAAAGGCATGTGGGCGATGCCCGACCTGATGGCGGCGATGCTCGAACAGAAAATCGCTCACCCGATGGCCGGCGCCAACACCGCCTGGGTTCCGTCGCCGACCGCCGCTGCGCTGCACGCGCTGCACTACCACAAGGTCGACGTGTTCGCCCGTCAGGCCGAGCTGGCCAAACGTGCCCGCGCTTCGGTCGATGACATCCTGACCATCCCGCTGGCGGTCAACCCGAACTGGACCCCGGATCAGATCAAGAACGAGCTGGACAACAACGCCCAGGGCATTCTCGGTTACGTGGTGCGCTGGATCGATCAGGGCGTGGGCTGCTCGAAAGTGCCGGACATCAACGACGTCGGCCTGATGGAAGACCGTGCAACGCTGCGTATCTCCAGCCAGCACATCGCCAACTGGCTGCGTCACGGTGTGGTCACCGAAGCGCAAGTGATGGAAAGCCTCAAGCGCATGGCGCCGGTGGTGGACCGTCAGAACGCCAACGACCCGCTGTACCGCCCGCTAGCCCCGAACTTCGACAGCAACATCGCCTTCCAGGCGGCAGTCGAACTGGTGATCGAGGGCACCAAACAGCCGAACGGTTACACCGAGCCGGTTCTGCACCGTCGTCGTCGCGAGTTCAAGGCTGCCAACGGCCTGTAACCTTCGCGGATGCCGGACATGAAAAAGCCCTGATCTTTTGGTCAGGGCTTTTTTGTTTGTGATAAACATCAATCGGACGAAGCCGTATAGCTGCCGGAGATTTTGACAATCGGAACACTGTCCGAAAACGTTACGTTCTCCAGCGTACCGTGATGTTTGAAGTCCCCACCGAACGGAGGACGCTCGACGATTACCGTGAGCTTGCCACTTTTCGGACCGAAATGTTCAGTACCTTCGGGATCACGATAGTCCAGCCGTTGACCGGGCTGCGCTGCGTAATCTATGGTGTGCGTACCGTCAGGCAGAGCAGAGCCGTATTGGACAAAGACACTTTCAGGCCATTCACCATTGAGCGTTGCATACGATAGATAGGCGATGCCGTCTTCCACTTCAAACTTGCGTGGCGGCTCATCCCCTACATAAACCAGAAAAGTACCTGTTACGGTCACTTTCGGCGATGCGGAATCCTGGGTACTCATGACAAACTCCTTTAACCGGGTTTTAGGCGCTGACTGATTGTCAGCCCTGGAGCGCTCAGTTAACGGAGTTTCGGAAGTGTATGGCTACTGTCAGAACTGACAGTTGACAATGATTTCAGATCAACGGCAATACCAAAACGAACATAGCCGATTCAGGGCTCGATCCCCAGTTCATGTCTGACGAGACCGAGCAACTTGGCGGTATCGATCGGTTTGAGCAGGAAATCCACCACACTCAAATGCATCGCCGCGATCGCGTCCTTCACGTCGGCATCGCCCGAAACAATGATGATCGGCATCGCCGCCCGTACCGATTCACGCACCTGACGAATCAGGTCCAGCCCATCGACATTGCCCATCCGCAGATCGGTGATCACCAGGCCGATGGAGGGCCTTTCCTCGAGCATCTTCAGCGCGGACTCACCGCTGGCCGCGGTCATGCAACGAATACCGTCCAACCCGAGAATCTCCGACAACAGCTCCCGGGCGTCCTTGTCGTCATCGACGATCAATACGCGCTGCGGTGGCAGATCGGGTTCGAGCATTACAGCGCTGAGCGCTTCGCGCTCGGCGTCGCTCAAAATATCGTGGTCGGACATGGCGTTCTCTACGTTTTCAATTCGATCCCCTGGCACAGTGGTCAGACATCGCTGGGCAGAGCTTCAATGTGCACTTCGTCGGATTTTTTTCCAAGGGGCGAACCGAAGAATTTCCGACTGATTTTGTAGGGCATATCCGAAAATTCCCCAACGGCATGCCCAACCTAGACTTACGTCCAATGGGCACCCCGCGCGATGGGGTCGACCATGGCTGCAACGATCCGACAACAACAATTCGAAAAAGACTGCGGTAATGGTTATGAGTAAAGCGGACGCCTTCACCCAGGCAGGGAAAACCGCGGTGTTGCAGAACATTCAGGGCACTTTGCAATTCCTCCAGCGCTTCCCCCCTTTCAATCAAATGGAACACGCCCACCTGGCCTACCTGGTGGAGCAATGCCAGCTGCGCTTCTACGGTCAGGGCGAAAGCATCATCAAACCCGCCGACGGGCCGGTCGAACACTTCTATATCGTCAAGCAGGGCCGAGTGGTCGGCGAGCGTCCGCACACGGCCAAGGGCGGCACCGAAACCACGTTTGAAATCACCACCGGCGAGTGTTTTCCCCTCGCTGCGCTGCTCGGCGAACGGGCGACCCGCACCGAACACCTGGCCGGCGAAGACACCTTCTGCCTGCAACTGAACAAACTGGCGTTCATCAAGCTGTTCGCCCTTTCCAGCACCTTCCGCGACTTCGCCCTGCGCGGAGTCAGCAGCCTGCTGGATCAGGTCAATCAGCAAGTCCAGCAGAAAGCCGTGGAAACCCTCGGCACCCAATACTCGCTGAACACCCGTCTCGGCGAATTGGCCATGCGCCATCCGGTGACCTGCAACCCCTCCACCCCACTGCGCGAAGCGGTGAAGCTGATGCACGAACAGCAGGTCGGCAGCATCGTCGCGGTGGACGAGCAAAAGGCACCGCTGGGGATTTTCACCCTGCGCGACCTGCGCCATGTCGTGGCGGAAGGAGTTGGCGACTTCAGCGAGCCGATCGAGCGTCACATGACCCGCTCGCCGTTCCATCTGTCGCCGGATCACAGCGCCTTCGACGCGGCGATTGCCATGACCGAGCGGCATATCGCCCACGTGTGTCTGGTCAAGGATCGACGCCTGTGCGGCGTGGTTTCCGAACGGGATCTGTTCTCGCTGCAACGGGTCGATCTGGTGCACCTGGCGCGGACCATTCGCAGCGCCCAACGGGTCGAACAGCTGGTGACCCTGCGCGGCGAGATCGGCCAACTGGTGGAGCGCATGCTGGCTCACGGTGCCTCGTCGACCCAGATCACCCACATCATCACCCTGCTCAACGATCACACCGTGTGCCGGGTAATCGAACTGACCCTTGCCGAAAAAGGCGACCCCGGCGTACCGTTCAGTTGGCTGTGCTTCGGCAGCGAAGGCCGGCGCGAGCAGACTCTGCACACCGATCAGGACAACGGCATTCTGTTCGACGCGCGGGATGCGGCCCATGCGGCGGAGATTCGCGGCAAGCTGCTGCCCATCGCCCAGCAGATCAATACCAGCCTGGCGCAATGCGGTTTCACCCTGTGCAAGGGCAACGTCATGGCCGGCAATCCGCAGCTGTGCCTGTCCCGCGCCGAATGGGCCCGACGCTTTGCCGCGTTCATTCGCGAGGCGACGCCGGAGAACCTGTTGGGCTCCAGCATCTATTTCGACCTGCGCGTGGTCTGGGGTGATGAACAGGGCTGCGAGCAATTGCGCCGCGGGATTCTCGATCAGGTCGGCGACAATCGTCTGTTCCAGCGAATGATGGCCGAGAACGCCTTGCGCAACCGTCCGCCGGTTGGGCGATTCCGTGAGTTCGTGCTGACCCGCAAGAACGGCGAGAAAGCCACGCTTGACCTGAAAATCCAGGGCCTGACCCCCTTTGTCGACGGCGCACGTTTGCTCGCACTGGCCCATGGCATCGACGCCAACAACACCCTCGAACGCTTTCGCCAACTGGTGGATAAAGAAGTCATCGACCGGCTGGATGGCGCCGCGTACGAAGAGGCCTATCACTTCATCCAGCAGACGCGCATGCAGCAGCATCAACTGCAGACCCGGGAAAACCTGCCGTACTCGAACCGGGTCGATCCCGACAGCCTCAATCATCTGGACCGGCGCATCCTGCGTGAATCCCTGCGCCAGGCCCAGCGCCTGCAAAGCAGCCTGACCTTGCGGTATCAGCTATGAGCCTGTTTTCGTGGCTGCGCCCGGCCAGCCCCGTTGTGCCGCACGACCTGCAACAACGCCTGACGAAACTCCCGGCCATCGGCGAGCTGCGCGAGTGCAGTCTGCGCGAACAGCGTTGGGTGGTGCTGGATCTGGAAACCACCGGGCTGAACCTGAACAAGGACCGGGTGCTGTCGATCGGCGCGGTGGTGATCGAGGACGGAGCGATCGACTTCAGTCAGCAGTTCGAACGCACCCTGCAATGCCGCGAGCTGAAACTCGGCCCGAGCGTGTTGATTCACGGTCTGGCACCGAGCGCGATTGCCGCCGGCAGCGAGCCCACCGAAGCCCTGGTCGAGCTGCTGGAGTTTATCGGCGACAGTCCGGTGCTGGCGTTTCACGCCTCCTTCGACCAGCACATGCTCGGCCGCGCATTGAAGGAACATCTGGGGCACAAGTTGCAGACGGTGTTCCTCGATGTGGCGCAGATCGCCCCGCTGGTTTGCCCCCAGGCGCACATTCGCGAGGCGGGGCTGGACGAGTGGATCGACTGGTTCAAGCTCGAAGTGTTCGAACGTCACCATGCGAGCGCCGATGCTCTGGCCACGGCGGAACTGGCGCTGATCCTGTTCAGCCGGGCACGCCAGCAGCAGATCCACAGTCCGCTGAATCTGCAGCAACGCCTGAGTCAGTGGAAACGCCGCCAGCAGACGCATTCGTTCTGAATCCGGGTTGTCGCCCGACAACCCGACCGGTGGCCAATTGCTAACCATTCCCACCTCTGCCACAATCGCGAACAATTCTCGTTAGTTAACACTTCCCAGTCGGTGTCGTCGTGTCTTCAGCCCAAAGCCCTCACAGTGAGCTCGTCGGTGCGTTGTATCGCGACCACCGCGGCTGGCTGCTGGCTTGGCTGCGGCGCAACGTGGCTTGCCCGCAACGCGCCGAAGACCTGAGCCAGGACACCTTCGTCCGCCTGCTCGGCCGCGACGAGTTGCTGACACCCCGCGAACCCCGGGCGTTTCTGGTAGCGATCGCCAAAGGGTTGCTGTTCGACTACTTCCGCAGGGCCGCGCTGGAACAGGCGTATCTGACCGAACTGATGCTGATCCCCGAGGGCGAACAGCCCTCGGTCGAAGAGCAGCAACTGATCCTCGAAGACCTCAAGGCCATCGACCGCATGCTCGGCAAGCTGTCGACCAAGGCCCGCGCCGCTTTCCTCTATAACCGCCTCGATGGCCTGACCCACGCCGAGATCGCCGACAAACTCGGCGTGTCGGTCCCGCGCGTACGCCAGTATCTGGCCCAGGGTATCCGCCAGTGCTACATCGCGCTGTACGGTGAGCCAACATGAGCCCGGCCAGTTCTAGACCGGTCCCGGCCCATGTGCTGGACGCGGCGATTGCCTGGCAATTGACCCTCGATTCCAGCACCCCACTGGAGCGCGAAGAGTTCGCCAAGTGGCACGCGGCCAACGAAGAACACGCCCGCGCCTGGCGCCAGTTGGGCATGCTCGACCAGCGTTTCAGCGTGGCCAAGGGCCCGGCACGCACCGCGTTGCTGCAATCGCGCGAAGGTATCCGCCGCCGGGTGCGCAAGCTGGGCAGCGGGCTGGCCAGTGTCGTGGCGGTGGTCGGGCTGGCGTTGTTTGCCGGCGAACGTTATCTGCCGCTGGATTACTGGCTCGCCGATCAACGCACCGCCACCGGCGAACAGCGCACCGTGCGCCTGGCCGACGGCACCGTACTCAACCTCAATACCCACAGCGCGGTGGATGTCCGTTTCGATGAAAAACAACGCCTGATCGTGTTGCAGGAAGGCGAAATCCTTGTCGAAACCGGTCACGGCGATGCGCGGCCATTCATCGTCGAAACCGCCGAGGGCAGCATGCGCGCCCTGGGCACGCGGTTTCTGGTCAAGCGCGAAGACGCCGGCACGCGCCTGAGCGTTCTGCGGTCGGCGGTGGCGGCGCATCCGCAATCCGATCCGCAGGAACAGATCCTGCGCGAAGGCCAGCAAGTGCTGATCCGCCACAACGGTCTGGATTCGGTGGTGGCGCTCAACCCCGGCGCCGATGCCTGGACCCGCGGCATGCTGGTGGTGGACAACGCGCGCCTGGAAGACCTGGTGCATGAACTCGGTCGCTATCGTCGCGGCCATCTGGGCATTGCGCCGGAAGTCGCCGACCTGCGCATCACCGGCAGCTTCCCGCTGCACGACACCGACAAGGCGCTGAACGCCCTGCTGCCGACCCTGCCGGTGCAGATCGAGCAGCACACCCCATGGTGGGTGACCGTGGCCAAGGCTGATCCGAAGCCCTGACATTCAGCGCTGCCTGCTCGCGACAGGCCACCTGCCACACCCCTGAAAACGGACTTTCTGCTGACTTGCGCAGCCATGTCGTTCGTTAATCGAAATTATTTTCATCCAGCCCTATCACTTTTCGAATCTCGTCCGGCACACAGGCAATTGAGAAATATTTCCATTCAGGAGCCGCCGTATGTCCCGTTCGCTAGACACCTTGTTGCGCCCCAGTTTGCTGGCGGTCGCCATTGCCCTCTGCACCCCGCTGGCCAGCAGCCAACTGATCGCCGCTGAACAGGCATCGAGTGTGCGCGCCTACAACCTGCCGGCGGCTCCGTTGTCGACCACCCTGAACCAGATCGCCAGCCAGGGCGGCCTGACGCTGTCGCTGAACCCGTCGCTGGCGGCGGGCAAGACTTCGGCGCCGGTCACCGGCCAATATGACGCGGCCGGCGCCCTGCGCGCGGCGCTGCGTGGCACCGGCCTGCAACTGGAACAGAGCGGCTCTGGCACCTACACCCTGGTCGCCGTGCCGGAAGGCGCGATGGCCCTGCCGGAAACCTCGGTGATCGGCGTGGAAAACTTCGAAAGCGCCTGGGGCCCGGTCGAAGGCTACACCGCCACGCGCACCGCCGCCGGCACCAAGACCGACATCGCGCTGGTCGAAGCGCCGCGTTCGATTTCGGTCGCCACGCGCCAGCAAATGGAAGACCGAGGCGTGCACAGCCTTGATGACGCCGTGCGCTACATGCCGGGCATCACCGCCAGCAGCTACGGCAGCGACACTCGCGCCGACTGGCTGCGCGTGCGCGGCTTCGAACCGACCCAGTTCCTCGACGGCCTGCCCCTGCCAAAAGGCGTGTACGCCAACCCGAAACAGGAAACCTGGAACCTCGACCGCCTCGCCCTGCTGCGCGGCCCGGCCTCGTCGGTGTACGGCCAGACCCCGCCGGGCGGCCTGCTCGACATGGTCAGCCGTCGTCCGAGCGATGTGCAGAGCAGCGAAATCCAGTTGCAGTACGGCAGCGACAACCACCGCCAGATCAACTTCGCCAGCACCGGCAAGATCGACGACGCCGGCCAGTTTCTCTACGGCCTCAGCGGTGTGGTACGTGACAGCGGCACGCAGATCGACCACGTCGACAACAAGCGCTACAACATCGCGCCGAGCCTGACCTGGAACATCGACGACGACACAAAATTCACCCTGCTGACCCAGTTCACCCGCGACGATACCGGCATCACCAGCCAGTTCCTGCCGGTGCAGGGCACCAAGATCGACATGCCGTTCGGCAAGGTTTCCCATCACAAGAACCTCGGCGATCCGGACTGGGAATACTACGACCGCACCTACTACGCGCTGGGCTATGCCTTCGAACATCGCCTGAACGATACCTGGCAGTTCAAGCAGAACCTGCGTTACACCAAGTCGGATCTGTCGTTCCAGGGCATCACCGTCGGCTCGTATCCGTTCACTCAAGTGGACAATGACGGCAACGTCGGCCGTACCACGACCATCGTCGACGAGGACATCAGCCAGTTCGCCGTGGACAACAACTTCCAGGCCGACTTCGCCACCGGCGACATCCGCCACACCCTGTTGCTGGGCCTGGATCACCAGCGCAGCAACACCAACTACACCTCGATTTTCGGCAGCGCACCGGAGATCAATGTGAACAACCCGATCCATGGTCAGCCGATCGTGCGCCCGGCGCGTTCCACCGCCTTCTATGACTACAACCAGAAGACCTACCAGACCGGCCTCTACGTCCAGGACCAAATGGCCCTGGACCAATGGCGCCTGACCCTGGGCGGTCGTGAAGACTGGGTGCACACCAGCACTCAATTCATCAACAAGGGCGACGCCACCAACACCCAGCGCGACAAGGCGTTCAGCGGTAACGCGGCGATCAGCTATGTCTTCGACTCCGGTTTCGTGCCGTACCTGTCCTACGCCGAATCGTTCCAGCCGACCACTGGCGCCGACGCCTCGTCGACCGAATCGCTCAAACCCACCGAAGGCAAGCAGTGGGAACTGGGCATCAAGTACCAGCCACCGGGCAGCAAGACCCTGCTGACTGCGGCCGTGTATGACCTGACCCAGAAAAACGTCTCGGTCAGCTCGTTCGTCAACGGCGTATCGATCACCAGCCAGACCGGTGAAGTCAAAGTCAAAGGCCTGGAGCTGGAAGCCGTCTCCGACGTTACCGACAACCTGAAGGTCATCGCCGCGTACACCCTGGCCAAGTCCGAAGTGCAGAACGGCGCCGACAAGGGCAACCGCCTGCAACTGATGCCGAACCAGCAAGCGTCGCTGTGGGCCGATTACACCTGGCACAGCGGCGTGCTCGACGGCTTCGGCATCGGCGCCGGCGCGCGCTACACCGGCAACACCTACGGCGACAAAGCCAATACCTGGCTGGGCAAGGCAGACGCCTACACCGTGTTCGACGCCGCCGTGCATTACGACCTCGGTCGTCTGGACAACAGCCTCAAAGGCGCGTCGCTGGCACTCAACGCCACCAACCTGCTGGACAAGGATTACATTTCCACCTGCGACAGCTTCTACTGCTACTACGGCGACCAGCGCAGCGTCGTCGCCAGCGCCACTTACAAGTGGTAAGCGCCTGAGCTGAACAGGCCCTGCAACCAGGCCGTCCCTCGTGGACGGCTTGGGTGTTTTTGAAGGTCATGAAATGAAAAGTAAAACAATTCGCCGCTGGTCCTTCGTCCACACCTGGACCAGCCTGATCTGCACCGTGTTTTTGCTGCTGCTGGCCCTGACCGGCCTGCCGCTGATTTTCCATCACGAGATCGACCACCTGCTGGGCGATGCGCCCGAGTTGCGGGTGATGCCGGCGGACACGCCGCATCTGAACCTGGCGCAACTGGTCGAAGCGGCGGAGAAGCATCGGCCCGGCGAGGTCGTGCAGTACTTCGGTTTCGAAGACGACGAACCGAATGCCGTGCTGACGATCATGGCCAGGACCGCCGGCACCGAACCCAACTCCTCGCACACCTTCATGCTGGATGCGCGCACCGGCGAAGCACTGGAAATGCCGTCGGCCAACGGTGGGCTGATGCTGTTCATCCTGCGCCTGCACGTCGACATGTTCGCCGGTCTGCCGGGCAAGCTGCTGCTGGCGTTCATGGGTTTGCTGTTCGTGGTCGCGATCGTGTCCGGCACGGTGTTGTACCTGCCGTTCATGCGCCGCTTGAAGTTCGGCACCGTGCGCCAGGACAAATCCACCCGCCTGCGCTGGCTCGACCTGCATAACCTGATCGGCGTGGTGACCCTGACCTGGGCGCTGGTGGTCGGCGTGACCGGTGTCATCAGCGCCTGCGCCGATCTGCTGATCGCCGCGTGGCGGGCCGAAGCCCTGACGACCCTGATCGCGCCCTACCGCGATGCCCCGCCCCTGACGCAACTGGCCCCGGCCACCCATGTGCTGGAAATTGCCAGTGACGTCACACCGGGGATGAAACCGGACTTCATCGCCTTCCCCGGCACGCGCTTCTCCAGCGAGCACCATTACTCGGTGTTCATGAAGGGCGGCACCCACCTGACCTCGCACCTGCTGACCCCGGTGCTGATCGACGCCAGCACCCTGCAAGTCACGGCGGTGGCAGAGCGACCGTGGTACATGGACGCCATGGGCATGTCGCAGCCGCTGCACTTTGGTGACTACGGCGGCATGCCGATGAAAATCCTCTGGGCCACGCTGGACGTGCTGACCATCATCGTCCTCGCCAGCGGCGTGTACCTGTGGGTGGTGCGGCGCAAGGCCGCGAAACCGGTGTTGGAAACGGCGGAGGCCGCTGCATGAAGCCGCGTCAGTCGAATTTCTGGAAAGTCTTCAGCACGCCGCTGGTGATCGCGCTGCTGAGTGCGGCGGGCCTGTTCGCGGCGCTGCTGGGCGACGGGATCTGGGATGGCCTGAGCTGGGTGGGTCTGGGCATTCCGGCCACCATTGCTCTGCGCGGATTGCTGCAACGTCGCTGAGATTTGCATTGGCTGGACTGGCCTCTTCGTCGGATCGCCGCCCGGGGCAAGCCTGTTCCCACAGGGTTCGCGGTGTTCACGGGATCGGTGAACACCCGAGAACGTGTGGGAGCGGGCTTGCCCGCGAAGGCGTCTGCAAAGACGCTATCAAACTCTCGCCAGCCACGCCGGAACTTACTAGGCTACGCCTTTGCACTTTGAAGACTGCCGAGGAATGCCCATGTCCGCTCCCAGCATGACCCTGTTCCACAACACCCTGTCCCCGTTCGTGCGCAAAGTCATGGTGCTGTTGCACGAGACCGGCCAGCAGGATCGCGTCGCGCTGCAGGATTGCGTGCTCAGCCCTGTCAGCCCGGACGCCGCCCTCAACGAAGACAACCCGCTGGGCAAGATCCCGGCCCTGCGCCTGGCCGACGGCAATGTCATCCATGACAGCCGGGTGATCCTCGATTACCTCGACCACCAGCACGTCGGCAACCCGCTGATTCCCCGCGACGGCTCGGCTCGCTGGCGGCGCCTGACCCTGGCCTCGATGGCCGACGGGATCATGGACGCCTCGGTCATGGTGCGTTACGAGCAGGCCCTGCGCGCCCCGGAAAAACACTGGGACGAATGGCTCGACGCCCAGCGCGAGAAGATCCGCCGCGCCCTCGCCCTGCTGGAACGCGACGCGATTGCCGAACTGACCTGCCATTTCGACGTCGCTTCGATCAGCGTGGCCTGTGCGCTGGGTTATCTCGACCTGCGCTTCCCGGATCTGGGCTGGCGTGAAGCCAATCCGCAACTGGCCAACTGGTTCTTTGAAGTGAGCCAGCGGCCGTCGATGATTGCGACGATGCCGAAGGTTTGATGTGCCGGGCGGGAGGCAGCGAGGCAAAGATCAGCGTCATCAACACCTCGGCCTCCCGCTGCTCCTCACGCAACCCCACGAACCGGCTCATTGCACCGCTCCGATATCGAATTCCAGCGGTTTGGCCGGTTTCTGCCCGATCCCGTACCAGTCCAGATTGCGGGTCAGCACCATGAACACACCGAGCAGACCGAACAGCAGCAGCGAGCCCATCAGCAGCGCGTAATCCTCGGCGCTCAGCAGGCCGTAGAGCAAGCCGTACAACGCCGCCAGCCCCGCCGAAAAACTCAAGCCATGCCGCACGCTGCGCAGCACATGGCAGACGTAGAACCCGATCAACAGCACACAACCGCTGGCCGACAACAGATACGCCAAGGCAAAACCGATGTGCTCCGACAACGACAGCAGCAACAGATAAAAGAACGCCAGCGCCACACCCACCAGCGCGTATTGCACCGGGTGCACCGCCAGGCTTTTCAGCACTTCGAACAGGAAGAAACCGGCGAACGTCAGGACGATGAACAGCAGCGCATATTTGATCGCCCGGTCACTCTTCAGATACTGATCCACCGGATCGATGAAGCTCACGCCGAAACTGCGCCCGTTGAACGCCTCGCAATCATTGCCCGACACGCAGCGGCTCATCGCTTCTTGCAAATTGGTGGAGAAAAACGAGGTCTGCCAGTCAGCGGTAAAACCCAGATCGTTGATCTCGCGTTTGGCCGGCAGGAAGTTACCGATGAAGCTTGGGTGCGGCCAGTTGGCGGCGAGGTTTACCCGGCTGGTTTTGCCCACCGGCAGCACCTGCAACGAACCGGTGCCTTGCAGGCGCAAGTCGAAACCGAAGGCCAGTTCCGTGGTCTTGCTGGTGTCCAGCGCCGGCAGCGTCACTCGCACACCCTCGCCCAGCCAGCCAACCTGAGTACCGGGCACGAAGTCCAGGCGTTGCGCGCCCAGTTCCAGCTTCAGCGCGTTTTCAATCCCGCGAATGTCACTGATACCGACCGCCAGGAACGGCGCTTCGAAGCTGTAATCGGCAAAATCCTCCTTGATCCCCAACTGCGCCGGCAGCGAGAAATGCCCACTGATGCGGTTGTCGGCATGGAACAGCCGCGCCTCGTAAATGCCCCGGGCACGCAGCTCGGTCTGCACCTGGCCGTCGAGCTCAAAACGCTCCGGGAGGAAATACAGGCGTCCACGTTCTTCGCCGATTTCCTGGTAACGCTCATCGCTTTTCTCTTTGGTTTTCCAGGTGCGCACCACTTTGCGATACGGCACAACCATCACCGGCCCGCTGAGTTGCTGGCTGAAGCTTGAGCTTCTGGCAATGTCTTCCAGCACACCGTCGCGCAGTTGCTGGCGATCGTCGATGATGCCGTCAATCATCAACAGCGGCACCAGCAATACCAGGATCAGCAGGGCAATGGCCCCGAGTTTGAATGTCAGATTTCGGTTCATCGGAACGCTCCCTTGTTGGAATGGAGCGAGTCTGCAAACGCTGTATGGATTTGTTATGGAGGTTGTGTGGGCTTTACGTGGAAATACCTGTAAAACGCTGTTCCACGGGAGCCGCCACCCGACTTTTCCGGCACCGGCGGACAAATGGAACAAAGGACTATTGGATTGCGTAACAACTCTTTCGATCTGATCAGGCACGTGGCCGCGTTATTGGTGCTGGTCAGCCACCACTTCGCCCTGAGCGGTTTGCAGGAGCCGGGCATTTCTGGCTACAACTCACTGGGTGGCATTGCGGTCATTGCCTTCTTTTCGATTTCCGGCTTGCTGATTACCCACAGTTTCCTCAATGCCAAGGGCCTCGCTGACTATCTGGGCAAACGTGTCGCGCGGATCTTTCCGGCGCTGATCGTTTGCGCCTTCCTCATGACGTTTGTGGCCGGCGCGCTGTTTGCCGAGGGCTATGTGACGAGCCCCGCCGTCCTGATCGACTTCCTGCGTATCTCGCTGTTCGGTCGGGCGAGCATCGAGCCAGTCACTGACGGGTTTATCTTCAGTGAATCCTTCAACGGCAGCCTCTGGACACTGAAAATCGAATTCGCTTTTTATCTGTTGGTCGCGGTGGTGCTGAGTCTGCACCGACGGGCGGCAGCAGCGGGTGCGATGCTTGCGCTGTTCTGCGTGGCGACCTTTGTACTGGGCAACAGTCCGGCTACCGCACTGACTCAGAAACTGGCGGTGTATGGATGTGCCGGTATCGCGTTTTTTGCCGGATCGCTGCTGGCCTTCTACAAGCAATTGCTGGGCGACAGACGCCGATTGGCAATCATGCTAGTGGCCTGTATCGGGATTGCTTCGCTGGCGATCGGGACACCGGTGGCCGGCGTGGTCGTCACCCTGAGCATCTGCCTGGCCACCCTGAGTGTGGGCCTGCTCTACGTCGATCGCACCATCCGGGGTCGATTCGACCTGTCCTACGGCATCTACCTGTATGCGTTTCCCGTACAGCAGTTGGTGATCAACAAGACATCACTGACGTTCGTGCCCTCCATGCTGCTGTCGGCGCTGATCGTGATCGTGCTGGCCATCGCCTCCTGGCACTGGGTCGAGCGACCGGCGCTGCAATGGGCGCATCGCCGAAACAAGGCTCGAATCAACGAAGCGGCAACGCCGTCCTGAGCGGGCGAAGGATTACCGGGCTAATCACGGCAGGTGCAATTGCACCTGCACGCCCCCTGCGAGGTTCTCGATGCGCAGAGAACCACCGTGCAGCTTGATCACCTCCTCGACGAAGTTCAGCCCAAGCCCCGTGCTTTTGCGCCCGCTGTCAGGACGCGGCAATGAATAAAAGCGCTCGGTCAGACGCATCAGCGCGTAATCGGGGATGGGCGCGGCCTCGTTGAACAGGCGAAACACAATCTCGTCGCCAACCCGCTCTGCATCAAATCGCAGCAAGCCCTTGGGTGGCGTGAAATCCAGCGCGTTTTCCAGCAGATTGCCCAAGGCCTGGCGCAGCAGAAACGGCTCGCCGAGCAATGCCAGATCGGCGGGGATGGCCCGTTCGATTCTCAGTTGCCGCCCTTCAATCCGTGCGGCCTGTGCCTGCAAAACTTCATCGACCAACGCCGCGAGCGGTACGGCGACACGTTCTTCCAGGTCCTGACGCTGCTCCACCTGAGCCAGATCGAGCAGGCGCTCGATCAACTGCTGCATCCGGGCACTTTCACTGTCGATGTTGCCGACAAAGCGTAATCGCTGATCCGCCGGCATCTCGCCCTGCAACAACTCGGCGGCACCGCGAATCGCCGCCAGCGGGCTCTTCAATTCATGGGTCAGGGTGTGCACATAACGTTCGACGTAGGCCTTGCCTTCGAGCTGGGTACGCATCTGTTCCACGGCGGTCGCCAACTGCTCCAGCTCGCCGCCGCGATAGTGCGGCACCGCCACCCGACGGCCCTCGCTCACGGCCTGGGCGTACACGGTCAAGCGGTGCAGCGCGCGGCTCAGCCACCACGACAGCACGGCGCCCAGCAGCAGGCCGAGGCCGATCAATCCGGCGCCGTAACCGAGCAAGCGCCGTTCGGTGCGATCGACATAGGGTTGCAGTGAACTGTTGGGTTTGGCCACGGTGACCACGCCGATGATCGCGCCGTTGTCGCGGATCGGCGCACCGACGTGCATCACCGAGGAGTTCGGGTCATTCGGGTCACTGCGGCTGGAGCGTGCGCCGTATTCGCCGCGCAGGGTCAGGTAGACGTCGTTCCAGCGCGAGTAGTCCTGGCCGACCGCGCTACCACTGGAGTCCAACACCACAATGCCCTTGGCGTCAGTGACGTAGATGCGGTGGTTGACCTGGTTTTTCGCCAGGCCCCAGATCGTCGCCTTCGGCTGGCGCTCGCCATAGGCACGGAGCAATTCGGGCCAGCGATTCTGGTTGAGGGTCCCGGCCTTGAAATCGTCCCGCAGGATTTCCGCCATCAGGTTGGCGGTGTCGACCAGGGTTTCTTCGGTGGACTGGCGCACGCCGGGGCGGATTTCTTCCATCACGGTGTTGAGCACGAAATACCCGGTCAGGCCGATAAACAGCACGTACACCAGGAAAATCCGCAGCCCCAGCGACATCAGCTGTGCCCCGGACTGTAGCTGTAGCCGAGGCCGCGATGGGTCTGGATCGGCTCGGCCTCGGCGCGCACCAGGCGCAATTTGGCGCGTACGCTTTTGATATGGCTGTCGATGCTGCGCTCGTAACCGGCATCCGCCGCCACGCCCAGCGCATCGAGCAATTGCTCGCGGCTGAACACCCGCTCGGGTTGTTCGAGCAGGCATTGCAGTAGCCGGAATTCGTGGCGGGTCAGGCTCAGGGGCTGGCCGCGATAGCTGATCTGTACGCGCTCGGGATCGATGCGAAACAGCGCCGAGGACGCCTCAATGACCGGACGTGGCGCCATGCGCTTGAGAATCGCCCGGACCCGCGCCGCCACTTCCCGTGGGCTGAACGGTTTGACCACATAATCATCGGCACCGATTTCCAGGCCCACCACCCGGTCGATCTCGGCGTTGCGCGCGCTGAGGAACAGCACCGGTACCTCGCTGAAGCGACGCAATTGCTTGCAGGTTTCGAAGCCGCTGATGTCCGGCAGGCCGATGTCGAGGATGATCAGATCCGCCGGGGTCTGGCGCTGATGCTCCAGCGCTGCCGCGCCCAGGCTCAGCCAGGTCGTGGTGAAGCCCTCGCCCTGCAAGGCAAAAATCAGCGTGTCGGCAATCGCCGCTTCGTCTTCGACAATCAGGATATGAGGCATGGCGTCCGAGCCTGTGGGTTAAGTGCGCGAACGGTGCCCCAAGCCCGGCGTTACGTCAATGAGACCACTTGTTTCAGCAATCAGGTTTGTCGGCGGTGAAGCGCCGAGCCGGGTTCACCGCCGCGCCGAACTCGCGCAGGGCCTTGGCACCGATCAGCAACGGGTAGTTGAAGTTGCTGCGGTCGGTCAGGTTGACCTCCACGGTACGCTTGACGTCGCCCAGGCACAGCTCCAGATCGACCACCGGGCGCTTGGCCACTTCGGTGCTTTCGCCCTCGTCTTCTTCATCCGAGCGACTCTTGATCTTGCTGATCCGCGCGACCTTGTGTTCGTACACCTTGTTGCTGGCGTCCTTGGTGGCCAAGCGGAAACGCACCCAGTCTTCGCCGTCACGGGTGAAGGTCTCGATGTCCTTGGCCGAGAGCGAGGCGGTCAGCGCGCCGGTGTCCATCTTGGCCTTGAGCACTTCACCGCCGATTTCCGGCAGCGCGATGTATTCGTAACGACCGTACAGGGTCGGTTCGGCGGCGAGCACCGGCAGGGCGACGAGGGAAAGCAGTGCAAGGAGGGATTTCACGTAAGGGGCTTCCTTGGGAAATGGGGGCGTCAGACGCGAGATTTTAGACCGTTGTTCGCATGAACGTTCCCGGCAGGTTATCGCGCCACAGGTGAAACATTCGTCACCGGCGGATTTGGCCTGCCGGCCGAAGCCACTTATCATGGCGCGCCCATCCGTTTTCCAAGAGTTGCTTATGCGCCGCCTGCTCACCGGCTGTTTCGTCACCCTGCTGCTGTTGTCCAACACCCTGGTATTGTTCGGCCCGCTGATGGTGTTCGCCGTGCTCAAGCTGATCCTGCCGGGGCGCTTTCGCGACTATGCCTCGTGGGCGGTGATGTGGATCGCCGAAACCTGGGCGGAAATCGACAAGCTGATCTTCCGCCTGTGCATTCCCACGCAATGGGATATTCGCGGCGGCGAAGACCTGCGCAGCGACACTTCCTACCTGGTGATCAGCAACCATCAGTCCTGGGTCGATATCCCGGCGCTGATCCAGACTCTCAACCGGCGCACGCCGTTCTTCAAGTTCTTCCTCAAGAAAGAGCTGATCTGGGTGCCGTTCCTGGGCCTGGCCTGGTGGGCGCTGGATTACCCGTTCATGAAGCGCTACACCAAGGCGTTCCTGGCGAAGAACCCGGAACTGGCCGGCAAGGATCTGGAAATCACCAAAGCCGCCTGCGAGCTGTTCAAGCGTCAGCCGGTGACCGTGGTGAATTATCTGGAAGGCACGCGTTACACCGCTGCCAAAAGCACTCAGCAGCAGTCACCGTTCAGCCACCTGCTCAAGCCCAAGGCCGGCGGCGTGGCGTTCGTACTGGCGGCGATGGGCGAGCAGTTGGACGCGATTCTCGATGTGACCGTGGTTTATCCACAGCAGAAGATTCCGGGGTTCTGGGACCTGATCAGCGGCAACGTGCCACGCGTGATCGTCGACATCCAGACCCGCGAACTGGACCCGACCCTGTGGCAGGGCGATTACGAAAACGATCCGGCGTTTCGCGAGAAGGTCCAGAACTGGGTCAACCAGCTCTGGACCCTCAAGGATCAGCGCATCGCCGAACTCAAGGGCGAGCGCCGCTGAGTCAACCGTTGGTGCCGGTGCCCCAGATGCTGCCCAGGCTTTGCAGCAGCGAACCGCCGACACCCTGCTGACCGAGGTATTGCAATAGGATCGGGGCAAACTGGCCGACCATCCCGCTGTCCATGCCCAACGCACCGAAGGCGTTGTTCAGGTCATTGGTGTCCTTGACGTTGCCCAGCGCATTTTCCAGCCCGGCGGACTTGCCGGACGAGCCGAGCAAGCCGCTCAACGCCGCCAGATTGCCGCTGCCGCCCGACAGTTTGTCGATGCCCGGCACTTCCTTGGCCAGCTCGGAATAATCCGTGTTGCTGAGCTGGTTTTTCGCCAACCCCAGCATGGCACTGGTGCCGCCGACCGCTTGCTGCGGCGTGACGTTCAGCGCGCTCAGGGCACTCAACAGACCGGCGGTTTCCGACGTCGGCGCCGCAGCGGCAGCCTTGTCCCCACCCTGCATGCCCGATACCGCACCGGCCACGTCACTCAAACTGAAACCGGCAAACACCGGCCCTGCCGCCAGGGTCAGGAGCGATGCCAGGGCAAAACCGCGTGAAATCTTCATTCAGACATCCTCTTGTGGCGTGAAGACCGCTTGGATACAGGCGATCAAACTGCCGGTTTGACCGGGGATATGGCGGCACGTTCCGGTCATTCCAATTGGAAGTCTGAGTTATTCCAAAAGGTTTCAAAAAACTGTCAAACCTGACAGTTACCGGCTGAATTCAAGTGAATTACATTGAATTCGACACAAGTTTGCCGCGGATCATTTCGAGAAAGGTGCTGCGATGGAGAAGCAATTGTCAGACCGCGACGACTCGAGCATCCCGCCGGGGAAGGAACCGTCGAAGGACGCTGCAAAGGATGTGATGAGCAACCCTCATCAATCATCTTTCGCATTGATCCTGACGACCCAATCATTGGAAAAATCAGGGCCGGACAAAGAGTCAGTTATGAAGTGATGAAAAGCGATAGGGCGGGATTACACGATTAACGTTCGACTGGTTCGCGACCTAAGTACAGGTAAAAACTGGTCGTGGACCCTTGATTTCGAACAGCAAACAGGAAGCATAGACATGTCAAACAGACAAAGCGGCACCGTGAAGTGGTTTAGCGAGACCAAAGGTTTTGGCTGGATTGCTCCTCAGGACGGCAGCGATGATCTTTTCGTCCACTACACCGCCATTCAAACGGATGGATTTAGAAACTTGACAGAAGGACAGACTGTGACCTTCGTCGCTGTAAAAGGACAGAAGGGAATGCAAGCGGATCAAGTTCAGGTCGTATAGAAACCCGTTCAAAAAACGGCGCCTCAATGGCGCCGTTCTCGTACTGCGTAAACCCTACGCCGCACTGAACAACTTGTGCGGATCAATCACAAACTTCTTCGGAACACCCGCATCGAATTCGCCATAACCTTCCGACGCTTGGTCGAGGCTGATGACCTGCATGCCCGATACCGCACCGGCCACGTCATTCAAACTGAAACCGGCAAACACCGGCCCTGCCGCCAGAGTCAGGAGCGATGCCAGGGCAAAACCGCGTGAAATCTTCATTCAGACATCCTTGTGGCGTGAAGACCGCCCGGATACAGGCGATCAAACTGCCGGTTCGACCGGGTAGGCGACAGCATGTTCCGTCTGAAGGCCCAGCGGTTTCACACCAAGATATCCGCCAACCACCGTTCGTTAGTTCGTCGCCTTCTCAATACTCAGAAAGCTATTACAAACAGATCTAAAAAACTGTCATTTATGACAGTAGGAAAGACGAGGAGGAAAACCGAGGATATGACCTCCCATCCAGTAACGGAGTACAAGCAATGAAGCTGAAAATGATGTTGGGGGCTTTGACTTGTCTGGCGATGATTAACAGCGCCTATGCAGTTACCTGTCCGACTCTCTCGGTAACCGGTTCGAGTAGCGCCGAAGACCTAACCTTTACCTCTGCGCGCATCAAGGACGGAAGCAGCGCCAGTTCAGTTGTCATTTGCCGTTACGAAGGCAAAGACGACGTTGGTGCCTCATCTGGCCTCAGACTCGAAACTCCGGTCAAGGGCACGGGAAGCAATTGGAAAGGTGATGATTGTGCGGTTACTGACGGTGATGCCAGCAAGTGCGCATTCAAATAGTCAGGACTGATTTGAAAAAAAGAGCAACCTACGGGTTGCTCTTTTTTGTGGCTGAAACTTACGCCGCACTGAACAACTTATGCGGATCAATCACAAACTTCTTCGGCACACCCGCATCGAACTCGCCGTAACCTTCCGGCGCCTGGTCGAGGCTGATGACCTGCACGCCCACCACTTCGGCGATGTTGATGCGGTCCCACATGATCGCCTGCATCAGCTGACGGTTGTACTTCATCACCGGGGTTTGCCCTGTGTGGAAGCTGTGGGATTTGGCCCAGCCCAGACCGAAGCGGATGCTCAGGCTGCCCATTTTCGCGGCAGCGTCCACAGCACCCGGATCTTCGGTCACGTACAGGCCCGGAATACCGATCTTGCCAGCTACGCGCACCACGCCCATCAGCGAGTTGAGCACAGTGGCCGGGGCTTCGGATTTGACGCCGTCGTGACCATGACCACGGGCTTCGAAGCCCACGCAGTCCACCGCGCAATCCACTTCCGGTTCGCCCAGCAGCGCGGCGATCTGTTCGTGCAGCGGGGTGTCTTTCGACAGGTCGACGATTTCAAAACCCTGAGCCTTGGCGTGGGCCAGGCGGACGGTGTTGACGTCGCCGACAATCACCACCGCAGCGCCGAGCAAACGGGCGGAGGCGGCAGCGGCCAGACCGACCGGGCCTGCGCCCGCGATGTAAACGGTGCTGCCCGGACCGACGCCCGCGGTAACGGCGCCGTGGTAACCGGTCGGCAGAATGTCGGAGAGGCAGGTCAGGTCACGGATTTTCTCCATGGCCTTGTCGCGGTCCGGCAGTTTCAGCAGGTTGAAGTCGGCATACGGCACCAGCACGTATTCGGCCTGGCCGCCGGTCCAGTCGCCCATGTCGACGTAACCGTAGGCACCCCCGGCGCGAGCCGGGTTGACGGTCAGGCAGACGCCGGTGTGTTGCTCCTTGCAGGAGCGGCAGCGCCCGCAAGCCACGTTGAACGGAACGGAGACCAGATCGCCGATTTTCAGGCTTTCGACGTCGCTGCCCTTCTCGATCACTTCACCGGTGATCTCGTGTCCCAGCACCAGACCGACCTGAGCGGTGGTACGGCCGCGCACCATGTGCTGGTCGGAGCCGCAAATGTTGGTTGAAACCACACGCAGGATGACACCGTGCTCGATCTTCCTGCCGCGCGGATCCTGCATTTTCGGATAGTCGATTTTCTGTACTTCGACCTTGCCAGCGCCGAGATACACCACACCACGATTGCCAGACATGCTTTCACCTCGCTGTTGTTTTTATGGAACCGCGCCGCCCAGGCAGGCAGCGCGTAAATGCTCGGGTTATTGCTTGTTGGTTTTGCGTTGTCAGTTATGACCCCTTCGCGGGCAAGCCCGCTCCCACATTGGCTCTCTTGGGTGCATGCCATCTTGCTCAAACCACAAATCCCCTGTGGGAGCGAGCCTGCTCGCGATGGCGATCTAAAGAACGACGGTTCTGTTGGCGTTCAAAAAAACCCTTCTTTCAATGTGATACCCGACAGCCCGGGCCAGGGTCAGGCCTTCGATGTCGCGGCCCTTGGCGATCAGGTCCTCGGGGTAATGACTGTGATCCACCGCCTCGACGCCCTGGGCGATGATCGGCCCTTCGTCGAGGTCGTTGTTGATGTAGTGCGCGGTGGCGCCCACCAGCTTCACGCCCTTGTTGTAGGCCTGGTGATACGGTTTGGCGCCCTTGAAGCCCGGCAGCAGCGAGTGGTGAATGTTGATCGCCTTGCCATCGAGCTTGCGGCACAGCTCCGGCGACAGCACCTGCATGTAGCGGGCGAGGATCACCAGTTCGGCGCCAGCCTCCTCGATCACCTGCCACACCTGCCGCTCCTGGGCCGGTTTGTCGTTGGGGTCGAGGGGGAAATGGTAGTAGGGAATCTGGTGCCAGTCGGCCAGCGGCTTGAGGTCCGGATGGTTCGACACCACTGCCGCCACGTCCATCGACAACTGGCCGATGCGCTGGCGGTAGAGCAAGTCGTTGAGGCAGTGATCGGCCTTGGAGACCATGATCACCACTTTTGGCCGGTAGTTCGGCGCGGTCAGCTCGAAGATCATGCCGAACGCCTGTCCGCGTTCGGCGAGGCCGGCGCGGAAGGACTGCTCGTCAAAACCGTCGGGCTGACGGAACTCCACCCGAATGAAGAAACGGCCCGAGAGCCGGTCATCGAACGAGTGGTGCTCGGTGACGTAACAGCCCTGCTCGAACAGAAAACGCGTCACCGCGTCCACGGTGCCGAGAACGCTGGGGCAGTCGGCGGTCAGAATCCATGTATCCGGGGCGCGGCTCATCGTTTTCTCCTGATCAGGCCTGAACGCTCAGGCCGTATTCGGCGGACGCATCCTGCAACCACAACCACCAGTAATCCGAGAAGCTGCGACGGATCAGCAGTTCCCAGGTGTCTTCGGCGGTGTGGCGGATCATCAGCTGCGACTTGGCGAACACCGTGCCGACCGCCTTGCCGACCGGGAAGTTGTTCGGGTGCACGTCGTAGCTGGTGGATTTCATCAGCACCTGACGCACGTTCGGGCCGCTCAGTTCGAGCACTTGCTGGCCGCCGCTGACGTTGACGATGGCGATGTGCAGATCGCCCAGCGCTTCGCGCAGTTTCTGCTCGGCGGCGAACTCTTCACCGCTCGGCACGATCAGCAGCCACTCATCCGGTCCCATCCATTGCAGGCTGGTTTCGCCTTTGACGATGACGCTCAGGGCGCCCGGCAACTCGATGCCCAGGGCCTTGTGCACGCCGGCAGCGAACGCGGCATCGTGGCCGTCGCCACGAATGGTCAGGTGACCGAGGAGTTTTTTCTCGCGCACGGTCACACCGGCGGTCTTGCGGCCCTTGCCGACCAGGCTGGCGAGGTCGGCGTGGTGCAGCGACGACTCGGCCTTGGCCCCGGTGGTCGGGCGTTGTTGGTAAACGTTGGCTGCGGTCATAAAACACCTTCCTGAATTCTGTTGATTACGGCCCTTGTGGTGGCTGTACCGCCGCCTTCGCGAGCAAGGCGAACGTCGCACCGCCGCTCCCACATTCGACCGCATTCCCCTGTGGGAGCGGGCTTGCTCGCGAATGGGCCGACTCGGTGTCATTGCCCACTCACAAGTCCTGAAGCCACTAGATGTTCTGGCGATCGCCTTTCGGATCGAAGAACACCGAAGAAACGATTTCCGCCTCGATCACGCTGCCGTCCGCCAGCGGTGCGAACACCCGCTCGCCCATGCGCTTGAGACCGCCCTTCACCACGCCCATGGCAAACGAATAGCCGAGGGAGTTGTGCGCGTAACTGGAGGTCACGTGGCCGACCATGGTCATCGGGATCGACTGCTTGGTGTTGAACACCAGCTGTGCACCTTCCGGCAGCCAGACGTTCGGATCGATCGGCTTCAGGCCCACCAGCTGTTTACGCTGGTCACGCACGCAGTCTTCACGGTTCATGCCGCGCTGGCCGATCCACGAGAACGGTTTGGTGCGGCCGACGCACCAGCCCATGTTCAGGTCGTCCGGGGTCATCGAGCCGTCGGTGTCCTGGCCGACGATGATGAAGCCCTTCTCGGCCCGCAGAACGTGCATGGTCTCGGTGCCGTACGGCGTCAGGTTGTACTGTTTGCCCGCCTCGACGATTTTTTCCAGCACGCCCATCGCGTAATCGGCCTGAACGTTGACTTCGTACGACAGCTCACCGGTGAACGAGATACGGAACACCCGCGCCGGCACACCGCCGACCAGACCTTCTTTCCAGGTCATGAACGGAAACGCTTCGTTGGCCAGGTCGATGTCGGTCACGGCGCTGAGCAGCTTGCGGCTGTTCGGGCCGGACAGGGTCATGGTCGCCCAGTGGTCGGTGACGGAGGTGAAGTAGACCTTCATCTCTGGCCATTCGGTCTGGTGGTACAGCTCCAGCCACTGCAGGACGCGAGCCGCGCCGCCGGTGGTGGTGGTCATGACGAAATGGTTGTCGGCCAGACACGCCGTCACCCCGTCGTCGAAGACCATGCCGTCTTCCTTGCACATCAGGCCGTAACGGGCCTTGCCCACGTCGAGCTTGGTCCAGGCGTTGGTGTACACGCGGTTGAGGAACTCGCGGGCGTCCGGGCCCTGGATGTCGATCTTGCCCAGGGTCGAAGCGTCCAGCAGACCGACGCTGTCACGCACAGCCTTGCATTCGCGTTTGACGGCCGCATGCATGTCTTCGCCGTTTTTCGGGAAGTACCACGGACGTTTCCACTGACCGACGTCTTCGAACTCGGCGCCATTTTTCAGGTGCCATTGATGCAGTGCGGTGTAACGCACAGGTTCGAAGATGTGCCCGCAGTGACGACCGGCTACCGCGCCAAACGTCACCGGCGTGTAGTTCGGACGGAACATCGTGGTGCCCATCTGCGGGATGGTCACGTTCAGCGAACGGGCGGCAATCGCCAGGCCGTTGACGTTGCCGAGCTTGCCCTGATCGGTGCCGAAGCCCAGCGCCGTGTAGCGTTTGACGTGCTCGACCGACTCGAAACCTTCGCGGGTCGCCAGTTCGATGGCGGCGGCGGTCACGTCGTTCTGCAGGTCGACGAATTGCTTCGGTGCCCGCGAAGTGCCCTTCTCGTGGGGCACCTGGAACAGCGCCAGGGTTGGTTCTTCGAGACGGCTCAGGGCTTTCGGCAACACGGCTTCAACGGCCTGGAAACCGGCTTCGGACGCAGCGCGCACGCCGCCTTCAAAACCGTCAGCCAGAGAATCGCCGAGGCCGTAGACACCATTGATGCCACCGACACACACACGTTTCTGCGGTGCTTCGCCCGGTACGAAGCCGAGGATGTCTTCGCGCCAGATCGGCTTGCCGCCCAGGTGCGACGCCAGGTGCACCACCGGGCTGTAACCGCCGGAGCTGGCGATCAGGTCGCAGTCGAGCCATTCGCCCGGGCTGGTGACCTTGTGGCCTTTGACATCGATCGCCGCCACGCGGGCAGCGGTGACGTGCTTGCTGCCACGGGCCTCGATCACGGCGCTGCCGGTGAGGATGCGAATGCCTTTGGCGCGCGCCTCTTCAACCAGTGCGCCACGCGGATTGCTGCGGGCGTCGGCGATGGCGACCACTTGCAGGCTGGCATCGAGCCAATCCAGCGCCACGCGGTAGGCGTGATCGTTGTTGGTCGACAGCACCAGCTTTTTGCCCGGTGCCACGCCGTAACGGCGCACGTAAGTCGACACCGCGCCGGCGAGCATGTTGCCCGGCACATCGTTGTTGCCGTAGACCAGCGGACGCTCGTGAGCGCCGGTTGCCAGCACCACACGCTTGGCGCGGACGCGGTGGATGCGCTGACGCACCTGGCCGATCGGCGCGCGGTCACCGAGGTGATCGGTGAGGCGTTCATGAATGGTCAGGAAGTTGTGGTCGTGGTAGCCGTTGACCGTGGCGCGCGGCAACAGCAGCACGTCCGGAGTACTCTTCAATTCAGCGATGACGCCGGCCACCCATTCCATCGCCGGTTTGCCGTCGAGGCTTTCGCGGGAATCGAGCAGGCTGCCGCCGAACTCTTCCTGCTCGTCGGCGATGATCACCCGCGCACCGCTGCGCGCAGCCGCCAGTGCAGCGGCCAGACCGGCCGGGCCGGCGCCGACGATCAGCACGTCGCAGTGCTGGTTCATGTAGTCGTAGGTGTCCGGATCGACTTCGGTCGGCGAACGACCAAGACCTGCGGCCTTGCGAATGTATTTCTCGTAAGTCATCCAGAACGATTGCGGGTACATGAAGGTTTTGTAGTAGAAACCCGGCGGCATAAGCTTGCCGCCGACCTTGCCAAGAATCCCCATCATGTCGTTGTTGACGCTCGGCCAGCCGTTGGTGCTGGTGGCGACCAGGCCCTGGTACAACGCCTGTTGCGTGGCGCGCACGTTAGGGATCTGGGTGGCTTCGGTAGCACCGATCTGCAGCACAGCGTTCGGCTCTTCGGCACCGGCGGCAAAGATGCCGCGCGGACGCGAATACTTGAAGCTGCGGCCAATGATGTCGACGCCGTTGGCCAGCAGGGCGGCGGCCAGCGAGTCGCCTTCAAAACCTTTGTAGGTCTGGCCGTTGAAGGTGAAGCTCAGCACTTTGTTGCGGTCGATCCGTCCACCGTTGGACAGGCGATTGGTCTGGCTCATACCTTCTCTCCCAGCGCCGTCGTGGCTGTTTTCGCAGTGTCAGCCTTGTCGGTGAATTGCGGCTTGGTGCCGATCTTGTAGGTTTCGAGAATTTCGTAGGTCACGGTGTCGCGGGTGACGTTGAAGTACTGGCGGCAACCGGCGACGTGATCCCACAACTCGTGGTGCAGACCGCGCGGGTTGTCGCGGAAGAACATGTAATCGCCCCACTCCTCGTCGGTGCAGCTGTTCGGATCCAGCGGACGCGGGATGTGCGCCTGACCGGATGCGTGGAATTCCTCTTCGGAGCGCAGTTCGCCGCAGTGAGGACAGAAGATATGCAACATGGGGATTTCTCCTGTTAGTGGGCGACAGCCGCAGCGCCGTGTTCGTCGATCAACGCACCGTTGTGGAAACGGTCGATGGAGAAAGGAGCGGCCAGCGGGTGCATTTCACCCTTGGCCAGACTCGCGGCAAACACGTTGCCCGAGCCAGGTGTGGCCTTGAAGCCACCGGTGCCCCAACCGCAGTTGAAGAACATGTTCGGCACCGGGGTTTTCGAAATGATCGGGCAGGCATCCGGCGTGGTGTCGACGATGCCGCCCCACTGACGGTTCATGCGCACTCGCGACAGCACCGGGAACATCTCGACGATGGCCTGGATGGTGTGCTCGATCACCGGGTACGAACCGCGCTGGCCGTAGCCGTTGTAGCCGTCGATACCGGCGCCGATCACCAGGTCGCCCTTGTCGGACTGGCTGATGTAACCGTGCACGGCGTTGGACATGATCACGCTGTCGATGATCGGCTTGATCGGCTCGGACACCAGCGCCTGCAACGGGTGGGACTCGATCGGCAGACGGAAACCGGCGAGCTTGGCCATGTGCCCGGAGTTACCGGCGGTGACCACGCCGACGCGCTTGGCGCCGATGAAGCCCTTGTTGGTTTCAACACCGATGCACACGCCGTTTTCCTTGCGGAAACCGATCACTTCGGTCTGCTGGATCAAGTCCACGCCGAGGGCGTCGGCGGCACGGGCAAAGCCCCATGCCACGGCATCGTGACGGGCCACGCCGCCGCGACGCTGAACGGTCGCGCCCATCACCGGGTAGCGGGTGTTTTTCGAGCAGTCGAGGTACGGAATTTCGTCCGCGACCTGCTTGGCGTTGAGCAGTTCGCCGTCGACGCCGTTGAGGCGGTTGGCGCTGACCCGACGCTCGGAATCACGGATGTCCTGCAGCGTGTGGCACAGGTTGTAGACGCCGCGCTGGGAGAACATCACGTTGTAGTTCAGGTCCTGAGACAGGCCTTCCCACAGTTTCATCGCGTGTTCGTACAGGTGCGCCGACTCGTCCCACAGGTAGTTGGAGCGAACGATGGTGGTGTTGCGCGCGGTGTTACCGCCGCCCAGCCAGCCCTTTTCGACCACGGCCACGTTGGTGATGCCGTGCTCTTTGGCCAGATAGTAGGCCGTCGCCAGACCGTGCCCGCCGCCGCCGACGATGACCACGTCGTAGACCTTTTTCGGGGTTGGCGTGCGCCACATGCGCTGCCAGTTTTCGTGGTGGCTGAGGGAGTGTTTGAAGAGGCCGAAGCCCGAATAGCGTTGCATAGTCATGTACTCCAGAACGCTCAGCGATAAACCGGGAAGTCAGCGCACAGGGCCGAAACCTGCTGGGCGACGTTGGCCTCGACATCGGCATCGCCGAGGTTGTCGAGGATGTCGCAGATCCAGCCGGCCAGCGTCACGCACTGGGTCACCTTGAAGCCGCGAGTGGTCACCGCCGGGGTGCCGATGCGCAGGCCGGAGGTCACGAACGGCGACTGCGGGTCGTTCGGTACGGCGTTCTTGTTGACGGTGATGTGCGCGCGACCGAGGGCAGCGTCGGCGTCCTTACCGGTGAGGCCCTGACGGATCAGGCTGACCAGGAACAGGTGGTTGTCGGTGCCGCCGGACACTACATCGTAGCCACGTTTGATAAAGACGCTCGCCATCGCCTGGGCGTTGTCGATCACTTGTTGCTGATAGGCCTTGAAGCCAGGTTCCAGCGCTTCCTTGAAGCACACGGCCTTGCCGGCGATGACGTGCATCAGCGGGCCGCCCTGGGCGCCGGGGAATACGGCGGCGTTGAGCTTCTTCTCGATTTCTTCGTTGGACTTGGCCAGGATCAGCCCGCCACGCGGACCGCGCAGGGTCTTGTGAGTCGTGGTGGTGACCACGTCGGCGTACGGCAGCGGGTTCGGGTACAGACCGGCAGCCACCAGACCGGCGACGTGGGCCATGTCGACGAACAGCAGCGCACCGACCTTGTCGGCGATCTGACGGAAGCGCGGGAAGTCGAGGGTTTTCGAGTAGGCCGAGAAACCGGCGACGATCATTTTCGGTTTGCACTCGACGGCCAGACGCTCGACTTCGTCGTAATCGATCAGACCGGTCTTGGTGTCGATGCCGTACTGCACGGCGTTGTACAGCTTGCCCGAGGACGAGACCTTGGCGCCGTGTGTCAGGTGACCGCCGTGGGCCAGGCTCATGCCGAGAATGGTGTCGCCCGCTTGCAGCAGGGCCAGGTACACGGCGCTGTTGGCCGAGGAACCGGAGTGCGGCTGGACGTTGGCGTAATCGGCGCCGAACAGTTGCTTGGCGCGTTCGATGGCCAGGGCTTCGACCTTGTCGACGTGCTCGCAGCCACCGTAGTAGCGCTTGCCCGGATAGCCTTCGGCGTATTTGTTGGTCAGGCCGCTGCCTTGCGCTTGCATCACGCGTTTGCTGGTGTAGTTCTCCGACGCGATCAGCTCGATGTGATCTTCCTGACGTTGCTCCTCGGCATTCATCGCCGCCAGCAGTGCATCGTCGTAACCCTGGATCTGGTCTTGCTTGCTGAACATCGCGTCTCTCCCAGCGGCATCTGTGCGCCATTCGTCTCGGTAAGGCACGGCGTTCAGCCAATGCCCTTTGATGCGATGGTATGGCCGGCGCAGGGAGGTCAAATGCCTACGGACGCCACGCAAAGGTGCGTTTACGACATGGCGGCGGCGACGGACTCAAACAAGCAGCTGGCGCAAGGCCAGAAGAACCATGAAATGCGCGGGATAGAGCGCATACGCCCAGCGCCGCATGGGTGGCGCGTGGAGGCAAGTGGCGTGTCGCAACAGGAACATTCCGAGCAGTGGCGCGATCAGGCAGGTCGCAATCCCGAGGATGGCGACGAAGTTGCCGAACTGCGCGGATTCGTAGAGCACCCGCCATTGATTAGCGGCCAGACACAGCAGGCCCGGCAACAGGCTGAAAAACCAGGGTTTGCGAAACACCAGCAACATCGCCAGCGGCAGCAGGACACCGAACAAACCGAACATCAGTCGCTCCGGGAACAGCGCGGCCACCAGCAAAGCACTGACGCCCAGCAGTCGCGAAATCAGCGCTCGATCCTGCCAGCCCCGCGCCACCAGCAGGCCCAGCGCCAGCGTCGGCATCACGTTCAACGTGTCGGGCTCTGGAATGTACAAACGGTAGGGAATCTCGCTGAGCAGACTGAACAGCAACAACCAGCCCAGATAACGCCATTCGGTCTTGCGCGCGCCGTCCCGTGCCAGGTTCGCCGCCATCGCCAGACAGAACCACGGGAAGGCCAGCCGTCCCGGCCCATACAGCCAATCGGCGCTGATCCCGACATATCGCAGGTGATCGAGCAGCATGCTCAGCAACGCCAGCCACTTGAGCAGATCGAGTGCGCCGTCACGCTGGCTCAGGTGCATAATCGGCTCGCATCCCTGTAATGTTCTGACAGCGACATCCCGTGTGCTCCCCGGATGATCTTCGGTAAAGTGCGCACCATCATTGACCAACGGAGCGCCACAAGCGCGCCGACCACGGAAGCCGGCCATGACCGACAAGAGCCAACAATTCGCCAGCGACAACTATTCCGGTATCTGCCCTGAAGCCTGGGCTGCCATGGAACAGGCCAACCACGGCCACCAGCGCGCCTATGGCGACGATGAATGGACAGCCCGCGCCTCGGATGATTTCCGCAAGCTGTTCGAGACCGACTGCGAAGTGTTCTTCGCCTTCAACGGCACCGCCGCCAACTCGCTGGCGCTGTCATCGCTGTGCCAGAGTTACCACAGCGTGATCTGCTCGGAAACCGCCCACGTCGAAACCGACGAATGCGGCGCACCGGAATTCTTCTCGAACGGCTCGAAATTGCTGATCGCCGGTACTGAAAACGGCAAGATTACCCCGGCCTCGATCCGCGAAGTCGCCCTCAAGCGCCAGGACATCCACTACCCGAAACCGCGCGTCGTGACCCTGACCCAGGCCACCGAAGTCGGCAGCGTCTACACCCCGGAAGAAGTCCGCGCCATCAGCGACACCTGCAAGGAGCTGGGCCTGAACCTGCACATGGACGGCGCGCGTTTCTCCAACGCCTGCGCCTTCCTCGGCTGCTCGCCGGCAGACCTGACCTGGAAGGCCGGCGTCGACGTGCTGTGCTTCGGCGGCACGAAAAACGGCATGGCGGTGGGTGAGGCAATCCTGTTCTTCAACCACAAACTGGCCGAAGACTTCGACTACCGCTGCAAACAGGCCGGGCAACTGGCCTCGAAAATGCGCTTCCTGTCGGCGCCGTGGGTCGGCATCCTGGAAAACGACGCCTGGCTCAAATACGCCCGCCACGCCAACCACTGCGCGCAACTGCTGGCCGAACTGGTCAGCGACATCCCGGGCGTGGAACTGATGTTCCCGGTCCAGGCCAACGGCGTGTTCCTGCAGCTCTCGGAACCGGCGATTGCCGCCCTGACCGCCAGGAACTGGCGCTTCTACACCTTCATCGGCAAGGGCGGCGCCCGCTTCATGTGCTCGTGGGACACCGAAGAAGAACGCGTACGCGAACTGGCGCGCGACATCCGCGAAGTCATGTCGGCCTGATTTATCCCTTCCTCCCCCTTCTCCTGATCGTTCCCACGCTCTGCGTGGGAACGATCAGGCTCCCTCCCGTTTCAGCTCCATCGTCTACATTGTCTGTCGAGCCATCGCTCACATAACAATAAGCAGGAGCTTGCGCATGTCGCTAAAAGGCAAAACCTTGTTCATCACCGGCGCCAGCCGTGGCATCGGGCGTGAGATTGCGCTGCGGGCAGCAAAGGACGGGGCCAATATCGTGATCGCGGCCAAGAGCGCCGAGCCGCACGCCAAGTTGCCCGGCACCATCCATAGCGTCGCCGCGGAAGTCGAAGCGGCCGGCGGCAAGGCACTGGCGCTGCAACTGGATGTGCGTGATGAAGACGCAGTGCGACAAGCGCTGGCCCAGGCCAACGAACACTTCGGCGGAATCGACGCACTGGTGAACAACGCCGGGGCGATCAAGTTGACCGGTGTGCAGCACATCGAACTCAAGCGTTTCGACCTGATGCATCAGATCAACACCCGCGCGGTGTTGCTGTGCAGCCAGGCCGCCCTGCCCTATCTGAAAAAATCCTCCGGACACATTCTCAACCTGTCACCGCCGCTGAATCTGGCCAGCAAATGGTTCGCGCAATACAGCCCTTACACCGTGACCAAGTACGGCATGAGCATGCTGACGGTGGGCATGAGCGAGGAATTCGCCAACTACGGGATCAGTGTGAATTCGCTGTGGCCGCAGACCATGATCGCCACGGCGGCCATCGAATTTCAGCTGGGCAATCGCGAGTCGTTCAAGCATGCGCGCACGCCAGCGATCATGGCGGATGCGGCGCATGTGATTTTGAGCAGCAGCGGGCGGCGGATTACCGGGCGGTTGTTGATTGATGAGGAGATTTTGCGGGAGAGCGGCGTGACCGAGTTCGATCATTACCGCTTTGAGCCGGGGAGTGATGCGAAGTTGATGACAGACCTGTTTATCGACTGAGCATTTTCAGAAACGACCTACGCCAGGGCCTACATAAACCAAACAGGCCTCGCCATAGACTGCCGACTCCATTTTCGAGGAGCGCAGACTATGGCGAACCCTGCCTACATGACCATCACCGGCAAGACCCAAGGCCTTATTTCAGCCGGATGTTCGACGCCGGAATCGGTCGGCAACAAATACCAGACGGCCCATACCGATGAAATCATGGTGTTCGCCCTGAGCCATGAAATGCGCCGCGACGCCAATCTGGGAAAACCCGTCCACCGGCCGGTCATCATCACCAAAGCGGTCGACAAATCTTCCCCATTGCTGGCTCAGGCGCATTCGAACAGCGAAGAACTGGACTGCACGATCAGCCTCTACCGCACTTCGCCCCAAGGGCAGCAGGAAAAATTCTATTCGATCACCCTCGACGGGGCGGTTCTCGCTGAACTGTCGCAGGATGTGCCGCACGTGATTCTGCAAAATGATGCCCAGCCTCAAGAACAACTGGCCATTCGTTACCGCGGCATCAGTTGGGTACACCACATTGCAGGCACCACTGGCTATACCTCGTGGGGCGAAGCGGGTTGAGTTCACGGCAGCATGATCTGTGCGATGTGCAGGACGCCGCCGGCAACCTGCTTGGACAGGCACTGACCATCGGAAACCGTCATCTGGCATTTGGCATTGCACGTGTGCAATTCCATCAACAAGTCGCGTACTTCGCCAAGCAAATTACCGAGGAGGTAGCGGACGGACGCCTCACGCCGCAGCAAGGGATCAATGCGCTTGCGCAGGAACAACGAAACCTGTTGATCCAGTCCCGAGCCCTGCAGCAGAACAGACACGGCACGCTCACCGGCGCGGCCAGGACACCACGCTTGTCGATGCTTCCACATGCCGCAGAAAACCCCGATCCGCAACGTTTACTGCGGGCCGTTCGCCAGCAGAATCTGAGAGTGAAGCGCCTGAACTCAGCCCCGCTCTCATCTGTGCATCCAGTCAACGACTTGCGATTCTTCCCCCGCGAACACTGGCCCCAGGAATTGCCGGCACCGGAGGAGCCCGGGTTCTACATCGTGCCCAAAAGCCTGCCCGCCGAGAAACTGCAGGCGCAACTGTTTCCGTCGCCCAATCCGAATGTCATCGCCAAATTCAAAAGCCTCAATCAGCTGGACGACGTGGTGAAAGCCGGAACGCTGATTGTCCTGAGCGACCCGAACAATCAGCAATGCACCTATGAAGAATCATTGCTGATGGAAACCGCGCACATCGTCAGCACGGCGCTGGAGCCGCTGACGCTGGAAGAAGCTGATTTCATGGCGCAACACCACGGCGTTATTCAGAGTGCACTTTCAGTTGAATCGAAAGTGATAGGCGTCACCACGGCCATGGCGGCCAATTATCTGGATGGAATAAAAAACGCGCCTCAAGAAATCGAAAACTTGCATACCAAAACCCTCAACGCGAATGGCAGCCTGAACTCAAAAGCGTTTAAAAAACAACGTACACAGCTGCTTAACAAGCTGGATAGCCGACTCACCGACTTCACCAAAATAACTATTGGCCTGCCTGATCACCCGAACCTCAAAGCAGCCCTCGGCATTGATCATCCGCACCTGGTGCATCGATGGAGAAAGGCTGGCGGCATCGGCCAGAACCCGGGATATGCCACTCATATTCAAGCCGTCACCAAGGCATCGCGATATGTCAAATATGGAGGTTGGATTGGCACCGCTGTGGGAGGTAGCGCATCGGCAGTGAAGGTTCAGGATGTTTGCTCAAATGGCAGCATTGAAGCGTGTGAAAAGGTGAAGTTCACGGAGACCGGTAGCTTTTTGGGTGGAGTGGGTGGCGGAATGGTTGCCGGCGCGCTCGTGAGCTTAACGGCCTCAACGATCTGCGTAGGAGTTGGTCTCCCGACTGGCGGGCTCGGTACTGCCCTTTGTGCTGCTCTATTGGCAGGAGTCGGAAATTACGCGGGCGGGACTTTGGGCGAAAAAGGCGGCGAGCAGGTCGCGGAGAAAGTATACGAGGCTGCTAAATGATTCTTTGCATTACAGAGAAAATATTGTTGTTGATCGGCATTGTAGATTTCATCGGTATATTTACGCTGATAGGCGTGATGTTGTATGTCGCCAAAACAAAAACCGAAACCATATTAAGCCACCTAACAAACAGTTCAATTTCGAGCAAAATAACAATGCTTTGGCACGGAGGACCTTGGGGCAGAATTTACATGATGGGAGAAGTGTTCGCCATCATGAGAAGTCCTGCGATTTATATTCATACCGGAAAGCTTTGCGCGAAAGACTTTGAAAACTTCCCACGAAAACTTAGAAAAAAATTAATTACCTTATACAGACTCGTATTCATTTTTTACGCAATCATGATATGCCTGGGGTTAGTCGCATACATAGAAGATATGCAAGACATCGCAATAAACCCAATAGTAATTATGACAATAGTGAGCTTCACAGGTCTGTTATTAGTAAATGGAATTTTGCTTTATGTCGCCAAAAGAAGACTAGAAATAATCCTTACCAGCCTTAAACACAGCTCGATCACCTCGTCTCTGTTCATGCTATGGCAAGCGGGCTTGGGGGGGCGAATTTATATGTTGGGAGAGATTTCTGGCATCCTAAAAAACCCTTCACGGTATATTTCCCAAGGCAAAGTAAGCGCAAGAGACGTTAAGAATTTCCCACCGAAACTCAAACGCGACTTGCTTAAACTGAATAAATGCCAGCAAATATTTGGCTTTACGTTCGTGGGCTTTGCCTTGCTCGCCATGTCCGGACTGATTTGAAATCGCATTTTCCAGGCGATTTCCTCAAAGAGGAGATCGCCCTAAGTGCAAACCTACTCAAAACTCGATACGAACATCCCCCTTCGGCACACTGCAGCAAGAAAGAATGTACCCCTCCGCCTCGTCGTCCTCGGTGATCCCGCCGTTGTGATCCATCTCCACCTCGCCGCCCAGTTTGAGCACCTTGCACGTCCCGCAGATCCCCATGCCGCAGGCTTTCGGGATCATCAGGCCGACCTTCGCAGCCGCCGCATGCACGGTCTCGCCCGGCGCAACGCGGATGCTCTTGTCCGAAGAGGTGAATTCCACCAGGTGCAGATCCGCCGCCGGCACTTCCGGTGCTTCCGCCGCCTGCTCGGCCTGCTCCACCGCATCGGCACGGGCTTCCGGCGGCGTGGCGCCGAAGGATTCCTCGTGATAGCGCTTCATGTCATAGCCGGCGTTTTCCAGCAGGCGCTTGACCGCCGTCATGTACGGCGTCGGGCCGCAGCAGAAGACTTCGCGCTCGAGGAAGTCCGGCACCATCAGTTCCAGCATCTTGTGGTTGAGGTAGCCGCGATAGCCGGCCCACGGCTCGCCCAGCCCATGCTTTTCGCAGATCAGGTGCAGGCTGAAGTTGTCGATCCGCGACGCCATGTGTTCCAGCTCGCGGTGGTAAATGATGTCTTTCGGCGAGCGGGCGCTGTGGATAAACGTCATGTCGACGTTGCCGTTGGTGTCGTAGAACCAGCGCGCCATCGACATCACTGGAGTGATACCGACGCCACCGCTCAGGTACAGCACTTTCGGGCTCGGGAAATCGATGGCGTTGAACAGCCCGACCGGCCCGTGTACCGCCAGCTCCTGGCCTTCATGCAGCGTGTCGTGCAGCCAGTTGGAGACCTTGCCCCCCGGCACGCGTTTGATGGTCACCGAAAAGCTGTACGGCACCGATGGCGAGCTGGAGATGGTGTACGAACGCATGATCGGCTGGCCTTCGATCTCCAGCTCCAGGGTCACGAACTGTCCGGGCTTGAAGAAGAACAGGATCGGCTGGTCGGCCATGAAGCAGAAGGTGCGCACATCCCAGGTTTCCTGGATGACTTTGACGCAACGGACGATGTGTCGGCCATTGGCCCAGGTCTGGGTGGTGACCGGATTCAGGAAGCTGTTCGACATGCTGTTCTCCACGGCCGACTGTCGGCCTTCATGTGGCGATTCTGCGTATAGCGCGAACGCCCCGTTTACCTATCCGCGACATTCACATACTTATCGCGACCAGCCCCCAACCACCGGGGGTTGCGCGTCGGGAACAGATTGCACCATGTCGCCCATGGATAAGGTTCACGCCTGCGCCGGCCCCACACTCGCCCTCAACACAAACAGATTCTTTACACCTTGCGCTGCAACCCTGATCAGCCACTTTCGCGGCCACGCAGATGGCCTTGAGGAATTCATCGATGGACACCGCAAAAATCAGCCTGGGCGACCCGCTGGAACCCGCACGCAAGGCCACCGCACAAATGCTGCAGGAACGCGAGCGCACCTATTCGCTGCCGCAGCCGTTCTACAGTGACGAGCGCCTGTTCGATATCGACATGCAGGAGATCTTCCAGAAGGAGTGGCTGATCGCCGGCATGACCTGCGAAATCCCGGCCAAGGGCAACTACATCACCCTGCAGATCGGCAAGAACCCGATCATCGTCATTCGCGGCGCCGATGGCGTGGTGCACGCGTTCCACAACGTCTGCCGCCACCGTGGCTCGCGCCTGTGCACCAGCGACAAGGGCAAGGTCGCCAAACTGGTCTGCCACTACCACCAGTGGACGTATGAGCTGGACGGTCGCCTGCTGTTCGCCGGCACCGAAATGGGTGCCGATTTCGACATGAAGCAATACGGCCTCAAACCGGTGAACGTGAAGACTGCCGGCGGCTACATCTTCATCAGCCTGGCGGAGAACCCGCCGGCCATCGATGACTTCCTGTCGACGCTGAACCACTACATGGAACCGTATGACATGGAAAACACCAAGGTGGCGGTGCAAACCACCTTGATGGAAAAGGCCAACTGGAAACTGGTGCTGGAAAACAACCGCGAGTGCTACCACTGCAACGGCTCCCACCCTGAACTGCTGAAAACCCTGCTGGAATGGGACGACGTCACCGACCCGCGCGCCGATCAGGCGTTCAAGGATCACGTCGCCGCCTCCGCCGCTGCCTGGGAAGCCGAGAAAATCCCTTACGCCCACGCCAGTTTCGGCCTGCGCAACCGCATCGTGCGCATGCCGCTGCTCAAGGGCACCGTATCGATGACCATGGACGGCAAACAGGGCTGCGCCAAGCTGATGGGCCGGATCAAGAACCCCGATCTGGGCTCGATGCGCATCCTGCACCTGCCGCACTCGTGGAACCACTGCATGGGCGACCACATCATCGTGTTCACCGTGTGGCCGATCAGCGCCCAGGAAACCATGGTCACCACCAAGTGGCTGGTGCACAAGGATGCGGTCGAAGGCGTGGATTACGACGTCGAACGCATGCGCCAGGTGTGGGATGCGACCAACGATCAGGACCGTCGCCTGGCCGAAGAGAACCAGCGCGGGATCAACTCCACCGCCTACCAGCCGGGCCCGTACTCCAAGACCTATGAGTTCGGCGTGGTCAACTTCGTCGATTGGTACAGCGAGCGGATGCTGAGCAACCTCGGCGCCGAGCCTGCGCCGTATCTCAAGGGGGTTCCGGTTCAGGGTTGATTCGCGTCATTGATCGTTCCCGCGCCCTGCGCGGGAACGATCAGAACGGATCACGTCGATGACCACCTCACCGATCCATCCTCCCCGATAAACTCCTCGAAAATCTCCTCCCCCACCAACCTGATCTTCGCGTACCCATTCAACACCCGCAGCGGATAGTCCGGATCGTTGGCATCCTGCGTCTCCGAAAACAGCACCCGCGAATGCCCGTTCAGCTCGCTGGTGGTGCCGTAGGGAATCGCTCCATGCCCGGCACAGCGCGCGTGCAGCCCACCCTGCGGCGCATAGACGATGCCATTGTGCAGATGCCCCCAGTACCAATAATCCGGCTCGCGCCCCAGTGCATCGCACACCGGTTGATACAGCGCGGTCTTGTTGTGCCCGGTGATGTCCAAGCCCTGATGGTGGCTGAGCACCATGAGTTTCTTGCGTTTGGGCAGGCTTTTCATCCACTCGATCTGCGGTTTGTTGAGTGTGCCGTCCATGTACAGGTTCATGACATCCGAGGCGTACGCGGTGTCCAGCCCGACAATCAGCCAGTCATCGTTGATCAGGGCAAAGTAGCTGGTGCCCTGCTGCCCCGGAAAACGCGCGGCCAGTTCCTTGAAATAACCATGGGCGCCGCTGTACATCTCGTGATTGGAGTTGAGGGTGAACGAACCGTGGGTGCCCATCGGCCACCCGGCCATGTCGGTGTCCTCCTGGGAGTGGGTGCCGGCGTAATAGACATCCCCCAGGTGAATGGTGAAATCGGCATTGGCCAGTTGCATCTGGTTGGCCACCGACACCGCCGGCGCATGGCTGTTGAACGGCCCGGTGCCCCAGTCGCCGGCAATCGCCAGCGTCACTTCGCGATCCATTGTCACCATTGCCGGATCGGTGCCGAAGGTCGCGTGATGGCGAAGGTTCTCGATCCACTTCAGCAGCGCCTCGCTCCACAGCAGATCCAGCAGCTCCCATTTGCGGCAGCCCAGCAGCGTGCCGTCCTTGAGCACCTTGGTCTGCAGTTGATCGGGCGATTGCGGCAACGGCGTCGCATTGCCGATGCGCAGGATCGACAGGCCGTGGGACAACTCCCACGGCACCGCCGGTTCGTCGTCCGGCAGCTCGCCGTGCTTGAGCACGTATTGCGCCTGATCGTGACCGCGCTGGAGCAACTTGATGATGGCTTGAAACTCCTGCGGCTCCAGCTCGCTGATGAGCTTCATCCAGGCCATTTCGATGCGCGTGAACAACCCGTGCAGGCGCAGCTTGACCTTGTCGTATTCGTGTTTCAGATGACCGACCGCTGACATGGCGTAATCCTCTATCCGTAGGGGTTCACAGGGTTTTCATGAATTCGATCAGCGCACGCTTGTCGTCGTCCGACAGCGTCGTGCCGTACAGGTGACCGCTGTTGTGGTTGCCCTCCAGGCGCGTGTCGTAGGTGAAATCCGCCGAGGCTTTGGCCTGGGCGCCACTGGTCACGAAGCCGACGTTGACCGGGTCGTAGACATCGGAGCCGGTGATGAACACCTGCGGACGTTTTTCCGGCGGTTGCAGCAAGTCCCACAGGGTCGGCACCGAACCGTTGTGCAGGTACGGCGCGCGCAGCCAGATGCCGTCGGTGGGCGTGTTGCTGTAGCTCTGGGTCTTGCGATAGGCGCCGAAATCGAACGGCGGTTTCTTGAAGGTGTGGAACGCGGCCACCAGCCCGGTGGTGAACGAGTTCAGCCGGTGCGGATCGGTGCCGAGCTGGTCGATGTTGGTGGTCACCTGCCCGGTGTCGACGCGACCGAAATCGTGACAACCCGCGCAGTTAGCCTCCCACACCGGTTTGCCCTGAGCGACCCTGGCCTGATCCAATGCCCACGGCCACGCCGGCGCCTTGTGCCCGAGCAGCCAGTTGGTCACCCGGTTGAAACTCGGCGGCAGCACCGATTCTGGCGTCGCGCCCACGGCCATCGCAGCGGCGTAGTTGCGCTCGTGGATCTTGTTGTTATTGCCGTCCCAGTGCAGGTACATCGATTCCCGGGGTTTCTGGTTCCACACTTGCGGCAGGTCGACGGTGCCGATGGTCGAGTCATCCGGGAAACCGAACACCACCATTTTCGTCGGGTTGAAGGTGTCGGTTCTCCCCGGTCCCTGTTGCGGGCGCAGCTTCTGCCAGGCGTAGGCCTGCTTCTGTTTGAGCAACGCGCTCTTGGCCATCGGGATGATCAGGTAGCGGTTGTAGAGCTTCTCGAAAAAGCCGAGCTGGAACTTGCTGTTGATCGCCGCCATCACCGCGTCGGTGGTGAATTTCGGATCGCTGGCGCAATCGTAGGCGAACCACTGGAAGGCTTGCAGTTGCAGGGTGTTGGCCGGTGCGCTCGGCACATTCACCGCGACGTCGCTGGCATTCGCCCGGTAGGAACCGGTGTGGCACAGCGCGCAGTTCGGCTCGACGGTCGGGTAGCCGATCTGCCGCTTGGCCATGCCGATCGGCAGGTCCTTGCCGTTCTCGAACAGGAAACCGAAGACTTCCCAGCCACCGGGTTTCGGCAGTTTTTCCGGGCACATCTGCGGCAGCACCGAGAACAGGTAATACGGGATTCGCGCTTCGATGCCCAAGCCAATCGCGGCGTATTTGTAGTGGTCTTCGTCAGAGGCGTAATCCTGCTCTGGCACCACGCGCAGCATCTGATACCAGGTCTGGTAACCGATGAACGCCAGCAGCGCCACAACAACCAACGTGCCGACCTTGAACCCGTGGCTCTGCCAGTGCCGCGCCCACGCCGCCCGCCATTCGCGCCAGCCGTCACAGAGCAGCGCCAAGGGTCGGTTTTCAGGGGTGGTGCCGAGGTACAGCAGGATGCCGAGGATCAGGAAAAAGCTCAGGTCGCCCATCAGCATCGGCACGAACACCGAACCCTGGCTGCTGGTGTTGATCAGGTAGATCCAGAACGCCACGGCGATCAGCCGCGTCAGCACGCACAGCCAGGAATGCACCACGTAGTGCGGCGCGTTGAAGCCCGACGGTATGTAGAACACGCTGATACCCACCAGCAGCATCCCGGCGTTTTCCAGCCACGGGTCGGAGAGTTGCGGCGGCAGGCCGACCACCGATGTCAGCAACCCCGGCGCGAACAGCGCCGGGATCGCGAACACCATGTTCATCGCAATGCTGAGCCAGATGAAGCGTTGAAACCAGCGGATGTAGCTGTCCATGTCATCCTTTTCCTTGTGCAAACCCGAGAGATGTATTGCCTGACCTACCGCCTTCGCGAGCAAGCCCGCTCCCACATTGGACTGGGGTGTCTGCTGATTTTGTGTCTGGCACAAAACCCTGTGGGAGCGAGCCTGCTCGCGATTGCAGTCGACTCGGTTCAAGTCAACCGAGGGCTGTTTTCTCCAGGTGTTCAAGGATGATCGGATACACATCGACCACCGCGTTCTTGCCGAACATGCAATCGATGTGGCCGTAACCCGGTACCACATGCCGGCTGTAGCGTTCCGGCCCGTGCTTCTCGCAAACCCGCTGGTAGGTCTTGAGCGTGCTTTCCGGCAGATAACACTGGTTATCGGCGCCGCTGATGAAGCAGATCGGCATGGTCAGCCGATCAAAGTGCGGCATGTACACGTCGTGCCCTTTGAAATCCACCAGATGCCCTTTGCGCACGATCAGCGCCAGGTGCTCGAAGGTCTCGATGTTCGACTCGCCGAACAGCTCGTGCAGGTTGTCGTGCAGCGTTTCATTGAGGGTGTCGTGGCGATACAGCGAGGCGTACATGAAGGTGATGCGGTGGCACACCGGATTGGTGCAATAGCCCTGGGCTTCGATTCGCGCGTAGCCGTTGAGCGCCTTGTCGTAGAGCCGGTTGAACCAGTTCTCCTTGCTGTCGGCGTAGGCGGTCATGGATTTGATGCCGATCGCGTCGAGCATTCCCGGCAAGTGCAGACCGGCCTTCAACCCCGTTGCGGTCGCGACCACCGTGTCGGCGGCAATCTGCGAGCAGACCACCGAACGCACGCCCTGCAAGCCGGCGAGCAATGACATGAAGAACGTGGTCGCGCCATAGCAATGCACCACGCACTGCACGTCCTTGGCTTTGGTTTCCTGCTGGATCTGCGCGATGGCGGCCTTGAAGTCGTACTGGGCGATCTGGTCGCCGTTCCATTCTTTCTTGCTTGCCGGCAGCAGGATGCTCACCCGGAAATCCAGCAGCCACACGTCGTAGTCGTGCTTGCACAGAAACTCGAGCAGGTTGGTCTGGATCGTATCGGTGGAAAAGATATTCGAGCCCACCCCCAGACCATGTACCAGCATCACCGGGCCTTTGCTGCCGGCCTGATAACGGGTCAGACGCAACTGCACGCCATCTTCGGTGGAGAAGAAATGCACGGCCGGCGTCGGCGCATCCAGTGGCCGTTTCAGCCGTGGCGGCGCGTCGGGGTTGAAGTATTTGTCACCGGCGAACACTCCGCCGTAACTCTCCCAGAGAATCCCGGCGAAGAACTTGCCGAACCGCGCCAGCCCTTCGATGCGCTCACGCTCGTTGCGCGCATTGAGGACTTTCATGGTGGTCATCTGCTTGGCGAAATCGGTCGGTTTGATGTGCATCACTCCGGAGCCGATCACCTCGCCGGTCTTGTCCGGCCCGCGATACAGCGTGACGTAGAGGGTGCTGGTGTCATGCCAGATATTCAGCACGCCGTTGTCTTCCGGCACGGTCTTGAAGGCGCTGAAGAAGTAGTCGTTGCCGTCCTCGGCGGTCAGTTTCATGTCGTACTTCATGTGGCGCGTATCGACCTGCTGCTCGAACTGCTCGAACAGGTTGAACACACCGTTGCTGGCGGTCAGCGGTTCCGGCGACAGCGCCGGGGCAATCACCGTGCCGACGATGGTCGCGGCGTGCTCCGGCTCCTTGATCATCCGGTTGAGGTCGTTGGCGGTGATGGTCAGGGTGAAGTCGATCGGCGAGTTGTCCGCCTCGCCGCGTTTGGCAGCCGCCTCGTAAACCTTCAGGTCGGTGCTTTGCGCGGCGGTGAAGGCGCGGGAGAAGTAGCCTTTCATGGTTTCAGTGAACTGCACGCCAAGGGTCGGCGGCGCGGTCTGTTTGCGCGGCGCCGACGGCAGCGTGTAGTCGATCGTCCAGCCTCGGTCTGCCGCCAGCAGGCCCATGTTGCGCTCGCTCACGGCGGAGATGGTCAGCAGCGGATTGACCGCCAGTGACGTCGGGATCACCGCGCCGTCGGTCACGTACAGGTTGGCGTAGACATCGGAGCCACTGGCACCGCTGAACACCTGGCCCTTGTGGTTGACCACGCCTTGCGCGGCGTCTTCACCCATCACGCAACCGCCCAGCGGATGCACCGAGACGATGCTGTGCTTGAGCAGCTTGGTCCAGATCGGATTCTCGACCCAGATCCCGCCCAGGGCCTTGGTGCTCTGGTACAGGCGTTGGTTGCCGATCTTGAAGTTTTCCTGCTCGCCGACGCCCGGCCAGTCGATGCGCAGTTGATCCTTGCTGTCGAGAACCATGCGTCCCTGGCCGCTGTCGTGGCTCATGATCAGGTAGGTCTGCATGTTGTGCAGCGCGCCGTGGTACGGGCCGCGCAGGAAGCTTTCGGCTTCGCGCTCCTTGTACTTCACCTTGCCACTGAAGCTGTCGTCGGTGGGCTTGCCGATCATCTCGGCGAACCCGGCCATCGCCGGCACCATCGGCCGGCCTAGAGCGCCGGGGATCGAGCCTTCCTCGATGACCATGCGACTGCTGCGGTCACCCTCGGTGCGCATGTCGATGATCGAGGTGATGCATGGGCCGACCGGTTGCAGTTCCTTGGCCGAATGCGCGCCGAAACCGATGCCGTTGATGGTCTGCTCGCAGTTGTGGCCGAAGCCGAGGATGTCGCCGTTGCCGCTCATGTTCTCGCCGAGCTGGCCGGACATCACCAGACCTTTGTCCCGTGAGCGCAGCAGAATTTCGGTAGAGCCGAGGGTGCCGGCGGAGACCACGACGATGTCGGCTTTCACAAACAGCGTCGGCGCGTCGAATTTCTCGCGACCGCTGTCCAGATACTGGAAGTGCACGATCCAGCCATTGCCGTCGCGCTCCAGATGCCGCACCTGGGCCTGGCAGAAAATCTCTGCGCCGTGGTTAGTGGCGTCCGGCAGGTAGTTCATCAGCGTGGTGTTCTTGGCCTTGTTGTTACAGCCCGAAACGCAGTCGCCACAGTGGTTGCACGGCAGTTGCTCGACGCCGACGTGGTTGAGGTTGTTCGGCAGTTTGTCGAAGGTCACGTTGATCGGCGGCTTGTAGAAGTGCGCGCCTTGCTTGAGGAAATCTGCGGATTTTTTGTTCGCATCGAGCTTCGGCAGGTTCGGCGCGGTGCTCGGGTAGGGATTGGGTTTGAGCATCTCCCGGGCTTTTTCGTAACCCGCCTTGAGCAAGCCGTCGTGGTCCTCGCGCACAGCCAATGGCCAACGCGGATCCTGGAATACCTCATCGGTCGGCTCGAGGGAAACGTTGGCATTGATCAGCGACGTGCCACCGAGGCCACAACCGACCACCACGTTCTGCTGCGCGTTGACGTGCAGATCGAACAGCCCGGTGCGCGAGCCGATGTGGCCGTCCGGGTCGTGCACCTGCAATTCTTCGGTCGCGGCGATCATGGTGTTGGGGTATTCGCCGGGCTGGATCTCCCGACCGCGTTCCAGCAGACAGACCCTTTTACCGGCCCGGGACAGGCGCGACGCGGCAATGCCGCCGCCGTACCCGGAGCCGATGACGATCACGTCGTAGTGTTCCTTGATTTCGCTGATGGGCGTTGCGATCCGTGTCATGAGGTGGTTCCTCTCTCAGGCAGATGGGGCAACTCTGCGGTTGCCTGCAATCGATGGGCGAACGGGCACCTGGCCTTCGGGTAATCCCGACGGCAGTACAGCGGTTTGGGCAGGAATCAGGCGCTACAGACGGGCGTGCTGATTGGCGGCACGACGCAACGTGCGCTTGCGCGGCGAAGGTGCCGGCAGAGCACGAAGCATGCAGGGATTGAGGGGTAAGCGGTGGGGCCGGGTATCCATCACGCGTTCTCCCTGAACCAGATGTGGATAAGTGACAGCTGTCCTTGTGCCATTGCAGTGAAGACAGGCACCGGATCGAAGTCAAGGAAGCCTCTTAGAACTGTATGAAATCTGATCAATCGCCTTTTGGACTAAGCCCGCCGGGGGTTGCAGGGTTTGGCGAACAAGTTATCCACATAGCCACCCACAGCTATTGGGGACAACTGTGAATGACCTGGAAAAATAATCGAGGTTTTGTGAAGAAAAACCGTGACTTATCCAGAAGCAGGGTTTCCATAAGCGATTGAGTGTTTTTTGATCAAGTCGCTACATGGCACGGATTACGTGGCTTGCAGAGGATGGCGAACACCTTATCCACAGAAGCGCCAACAGAGTTCGGGGGTAACTTGGCGGGTGCTGTGGAAAAGCGCTGGAGGCGTTGATAAATCGGGGTTTGCGTTGGGTTTGGTGGATTAAAAGGGTGGATTGATCGTTTTTTGATCAGGTCGTTGTAAGCCACGGTTTATAGGGCTCTCAGCGGATAGCGAACATCTTATCCACAGAAGCGCCAACAGAGATTGGGGGCAAGTCCGGGAGTTGTTCTGGAGAAAAACTCAGAAAAAACCGCTAGTTAGACTGGTTGTTTTTTGATCTGGGGGCTGGAGAGCTTGATTGGCGTGGGGTGCAGGGAGGGGCGAACACGTTATCCACAGATCCGCCAACAGGGATTGTGGGTAAAGCGCCCTCTCCCAAAGGGAGAGGGTCAGCAAAGGTCTCAGCGGACAACACCTTCTTCGATCAGCAGTTTGAGAATGGCTTCAGCACCGGCCTGCGCCGTCACGCCTTTCAGGACTTGCCCACCACCGCCACTGGCCTTGGCCGTCGCCGCCTTCATCCGGTCCGCCCCGCTCTTGGCCTTGATCACCTTCAACCGTTTCGGCCGGGGCTTGGCCGGTTGCAGGGTCGCCACCGCGAGCAGTTCGTCATCCACCACTTCCACGTCTTTCGCCTGAAGAACCCCACGCCGCGCCGGACCGTAAGCACTCTGCCGAGGCTTGGGCGCAGCGTTATCCACAGTCGCCAGAAACGGCAGCCGCACCTTCAACCGGCGCCGCTGCCCACGGGGCAACGCTTGCAGCACCAGCGCTGAACCGTCGTTGATCGACTCGACCTGCGCCAGACCCACCACCAATGGCCAACCCAGCCCTTCGGCCAGCAGGAACGGCAGCATCCCCGAACCTTCTCCGGTTTCCGCCTGACTGCCGGTCAGTACGACTTGCGCGCCAGCATCACGCAGATACTCGGTCAATGCCGGCAACGCATCGGCGCCGGCCGGTTGTTCCAGCACGTGCAACTGTTCCAGTCCCATGCCCAGATAGGCGCGCAGCGCCGGTTCCGCGATGTCGCCGGCGTGCAGCACTTGCAGGTTATCCCCCGCCAGTTGCAGGCCGAGCTCCACCGCACGGGCGTCCTGGTCGGCGCGGCGCGGGCGGCCGGAAGTCGGGTGGGCGCCGATTGAAACCAGACTGATGATCTTTGTGCTCATAACCGTTCCTTAAGCCGCATCGCGCTTGGCTTCGTTGCGGTAAGCCTCTACCGCCGCGATCAAGGCCTGAAGAATTTCCGCGCTTTCGCCGATCACCGACAGGTCGGCACGCTTGATCATGTCGCAACCCGGATCGAGGTTGATCGCCACCACTTTGTCGCAGGCACCGATGCCCTGCAGGTGCTGGATCGCCCCGGAAATCCCCACGGCCACGTAAACCCGCGCGGTGACCCAGGTGCCGGACGCGCCGACCTGACGGTCGCGGGCCATGAAGCCGTCGTCCACTGCCACCCGCGAGGCGCCTTCGGTGGCGCCGAGAGCGGCGGCGGTCCTGTGGAAAAGCTCCCAGTCCTTGACCCCGTTGCCGCCGGAGAAGATGAACTCGGCCTCGGCCATCGGAATAGCTGCCGGATCCACCGCCACCGCGCCCAGATCCTCGATCCGCGACAAGCTGCGCGCGACGGGTGTGGATAACTCCACCGGCAGCGCTTCGTGACGGGTTTCGCTGACCGGTTCGGCACATTCGGCGGACGCCAGAATCAACCGCGCCACCGGGCGGGCCAGATCCTGCAACCCGGCACCGGCGCGGCCGATGCACTCCTGATCCTTGACCTGCCACACCCGTGTCGCCGGGCGTTCACCCAGTGCAGCGGCAAAGCGCCGCCCGAGTTCGCCGCCACCGCTGCGGCTGTCCGGCAGCAGCCAGTGACGCGGGTTGAACTGGTTATCCACAGCCCGCAGGCCCTGGATCCGTTGCTCCGGTGCATAACCGCTGAATTCTTCGCCTTCCAGCACCAGCAAGCGGTCAACGCCTGCGGTGGCGAAAGCGTTCTCCTTGTGCTCGCCGAACACCACGGCCAGCACCGCGCCGTCGCTGCCGGCCAGCTGATGAGCCAGACCGAGCAGGTCACGGTCGTGGCTGCTCAAGCGGCCGCCGACCATGTCCGGCACCACGCTGATATAGAACGCCGGGGCCGGCACCTGATGCAGCGGCAATTGCACTTCGACCGCGGCCGAGCGTTTGACCGCCCCGCCCTGTTGAGCGCCGCTGCGGTCGATGCGCTTGATGCCGTTCGGTCCGATAAAGCCGATGCCGTGCAGGTTCTTGCGGATGATCCCGTTGGGGCCCATCCAGCTGTGTTGCGCCGGTTGCATGGCCGCGTGCAGCGGGTGCAGGCGGTTGCGTGCGATCCATTCGGCGCGGGGGTCGCGGCGGATAATGTCGCTCATCAGTGGGCCTCCGCGGGTTCACGTTTGGCCGGGGTGGCAGGCTTGTTCGGCGCGGCGTCTTCGAGCAGCGCGTCGGCCACCAGTTCGGCGATGTCCTTGATCAGCGGACGCGGTTCGACCACGCCTTCGAGCATCGCCGTGCACTGTGGACAACCCACGGCCACCAGCTCGGCGCCGGTCTCGCGAATGTCTTCCATGCGCATGTCGGGGATCCGCTGCTTGCCCGGAATGTCAGTGATCGGCGCCCCGCCACCGCCGCCGCAGCAGCGCGAACGGAAGCCGGAACGTTGCATTTCCTTGATCTCGATGCCGAGGGCGCGCAGCACTTCGCGCGGCGCTTCGTACTCGTCGTTGTAGCGTCCGAGGTAGCACGGATCGTGATAGGTCACGCTGTTGCCTTTGTGCTGACCGAGGTTCAGCGCGCCGGCCTGAATGATTTCCGCCAGATAAGTGCTGTGGTGCTGGACAAGGTAGTTGCCATCGAACGCGCCGTACTCGTTTTTCAACACGTGGAAGCTGTGCGGATCGCAGGTGACGATGCGGTTGAAGCTGTATTTGGCCAGGGTCTGGATATTGCGTTTGGCGAGCAACTGGAAAGTCGCTTCATCACCCAGACGTCGAGCCACGTCGCCGCTGTCGCGTTCCTCCAGACCGAGCACCGCGAAGTCGACCTTGGCCGCTTTCAGCACTTTGACGAACGCCCGCAGAGTGCGCTGGTTGCGCATGTCGAAGGCACCGTCGCCAACCCAGAACAGCACGTCGGTGGACTTCTTCTCGCTGAGCAGGTTGAGGTTCAGGTCCGCCGCCCAGTTCATCCGTCCGCCCGGGGCGAAACCGCCGGGGTTGTCGGTGGCAATCAGGTTTTCCAGGACTTCGGCGCCCTTGTTCGGGGTCGCGCCTTTTTCCAGAGTCAGGTGGCGGCGCATGTCGACGATGGCATCGACGTGCTCGATCATCATCGGGCATTCCTCGACGCAGGCGCGGCAGGTGGTGCACGACCACAAGGTTTCGGCGTCGACCAGACCGTTGACGATCGGTTGATGTGGATTGCCGCCGTGTTCGCCCACCGGTTTGCCCGGATACGGGCTGCCGGCGAACTTGGCATCGGTGCCGCCGGCGAGGCCGACGACCATGTCCTGAATCAGCTTTTTCGGGTTCAACGGCTGGCCGGCGGCGAATGCCGGGCACGCCGCTTCGCACTTGCCGCACTGCACGCAGGCGTCGAAACCGAGCAACTGGTTCCAGGTGAAATCCTTGGGTTTTTCCACGCCCAGCGGCGCGGTCGGATCATTCAGGTCCAGCGGTTTCAAACCGGTGGAACGGCCGCCACCAAAACGTTCGGCGCGGCGGTGCCAGGCCAGGTGCAACGCACCGGCGAAGGCGTGTTTCATCGGGCCGCCCCAGGTCATGCCGAAGAACAGCTCGGACACGCCCCACAGCACACCGATGCCGAGAATCGCTGCCAGCACCCAGCCACCGAAGTTCTCCGGCAGGATCCCGGCCACGGGCAAGGTCACCAGGAAAAACGACGCCGAGAACGCCAGCAGGCTTTTCGGCAGGCGCATCCACGGGCCTTTCGACAGCCGCGCCGGCGGGTTGAGCCGGCGCCGATAAACGAAGACCGCCCCGACGAACATCACCGCCGTCATCAGCAGCAACGCGTAGCCGAGAATGCGGTTATGCAGGCCGAAACCGTGCACCAGAATCGCCAGCACGATCGACGCCACCGCACCGCCCGCCGTGGCGACGTGGGTGTTGGCGATGTATTTGTCCCGCGCCACCACGTGGTGCAGATCGACCATGTAACGCTTGGGCATGGCGAACAGGCCGCCGATCAGATCGACCTTCGAGGCCCGGCCCCGGCGCCACATGGCCACCCGCCGCAACGCCCCCAGCACCGCGAGGGCCAGGGCTGCGAACAACAGGATTGGAAGAAGGGTGTTCAACATGGTGAAGCTCCCACCAGTACAGCCTGGAGAAACACGTGACGATCGTTCCCACGCTCTGCGTGGGAATGCCTCAATGGACGCTCTGCGTCCGCTTTGGGACGCGGAGCGTCCCGGGCTGCATTCCCACGCAGAGCGTGGGAACGATCAGTCCATCAGCGTTTAGAAGTCTTTGCACAACCGCAGGGCGTCGTAGATCGCAGCATGGGTATTACGCTGCGCCACGCAGTCACCGATGCGGAACAGCAAGTAACCGTCGCCGGTGCTGCTCAACGAAGGTTGCGGCTGGATCGCGAACAGCGCCTCGACGTCGATCTGGCCCTTGTTGCGCGAGCCGTCCTTGAGGGCGTAGTAGATTTCCTCGTCCGGGCGCACGCCGTTCTCGACGACCACCTGATCCACCACCCGCTCCTCTTTGGCGCCGGTGTATTCGTTCTCCAGCACGGCGACGAGTTTGTCACCTTCGCGGTAGACCTTTTCCAGCATCATGTCGCCGGTCATGATCACTTCTTTCGGGTACATGCTGCGGTAGTAGGTCGGGAACGACGTACCACCGATGGCCACGCCCGGCTTGATGTCGTCGGTGACGATCTCGACCTGGCTGCCCTTGTCGGCGAGAAAGTCGGCCACCGACATCCCGGTGAACTCGCAAATGGTGTCGTAGACCAGCACGTTCTTGCCCGGCGCCACTTTGCCGTCGAGCACGTCCCAGCTGCTGACCACCAGCCCTTCGGCGGCGCCCCAGTGTTCGTTCTGTTCCAGGTACGGATGACCGCCGACAGCCAGCACCACGATGTCCGGACGCAGGTCCATGATGGTGTCGGCGTCCGCCGCAGTGCCCAGACGCAGGTCGACTTTCAGGCGTGCAAGTTCCAGCTGGAACCAGCGGGTGATACCGGCAATCTGGTCACGCTGCGGCGCTTTCGAGGCGGTGGTGATTTGCCCGCCGATGAATTCCTTCTTCTCGAACAGGGTCACATCGTGGCCACGCTCGGCCGCCACACGGGCAGCTTCCATCCCCGCCGGACCGGCACCGACGATCACCACCTTGCGTTTCGGCCCGGTGGATTTCTCGATGATGTGCGGCACGCCCATGTATTCACGGGAGGTCGCGGCGTTCTGGATGCACAGCACGTCCAGACCCTGGTACTGACGGTCGATGCAGTAGTTGGCGCCGACGCACTGTTTGATCTGGTCGATCTGGCCCATCTTGATCTTGGCGATCAGGTGCGGGTCGGCGATGTGGGCGCGGGTCATGCCGACCATGTCGACGTAACCGCCCTCGAGAATCCGCGTGGCCTGGTTCGGGTCCTTGATGTTCTGCGCGTGCAGGACCGGAACCTTGACCACTTCCTTGATCCCGGCCGCCAGGTGCAGGAACGGCTCCGGCGGATAACTCATGTTCGGAATCACGTTGGCCAGGGTGTTGTGGGTGTCGCAACCCGAGCCGACGACGCCGATGAAATCGAGCATGCCGGTGTCGTCGTAATACTTGGCGATCTGCTTCATGTCTTCGTGGGACAGACCGTCCGGGTGGAACTCGTCACCGCAGATTCGCATGCCGACGCAGAAATCGTCACCGACCTCGGCGCGTACGGCTTTCAGGACTTCCAGACCGAACTTCATCCGGCCCTCGAAAGTGCCGCCCCATTCGTCGGTCCGCTTGTTGACGCGCGGGCTCCAGAACTGGTCGATCATGTGCTGGTGCACGGCTGACAGTTCGACGCCGTCCAGGCCACCGGCCTTGGCGCGGCGCGCGGCTTGCGCGTAGTTGCCGATCACCCGCCAGATTTCTTCCGGCTCGATGGTCTTGCAGGTGGCGCGGTGCACCGGTTCGCGGATACCCGACGGCGACATCAGGGTCGGCCAGTGGAAACCGTCCCAACGGGAGCGACGGCCCATATGGGTAATCTGGATCATGATCTTGGCGCCATGCTTGTGCATGGCGTCGGCGAGATTCTGGAAGTGCGGGATGATCCGGTCGGTGGACAGGTTCACCGAACTCCACCATTGCTGCGGGCTGTCGATCGCCACCACGGACGAACCGCCACAGATCGCCAGGCCGATGCCGCCCTTGGCTTTCTCTTCGTAATACTTGACGTACCGCTCGGTGGTCATGCCGCCGTCGGTCGCGTAGACCTCGGCGTGCGCGGTGCTGAGCACGCGGTTGCGGATGGTCAGTTTGCCAATTTGAATTGGCTGGAACATTGCTTCGAAAGCCATGGCGGGTTCCTCGACTTACAACGGCTTGACGGTGAACAGGCCGTCGTCGTGGCCTTCTTCGGAGCCACCGTAAACCTGCTCGGCCACGGTGCGGATCTGGCTGCCGCGCGCGGCTAGGATCTGGTCCATGGCACCGGCAAACCAGCCAGTGAACATGTAGTCGACCTTGCGCCCGACCTTGCCGTAGACGTAGACGAATGCGGAGTGTTCGAGCTTGACGCTGGCGGTGCCTTTGTCGAGGTCGATGTCCTGGATCTTGAACAGGCCCCAGCCGCGCTGCGACAGGCGCTTCATGTAGTGCTCGAACACCGCGACGCCTTCCAGGCCGTGGCACTCGGCTTCTTTTTCACACCAGTGCCAGGCGGACTTGTAGCCAGCCTTGTAGAGGATTTCGGCATAGGCGTCAGCGCCCAGCACTTCCTCGATGCCCATGTGGTTGTTGACGAAGAAATGGCGCGGCACGTACAGCATCGGCAGGGCGTCGGAGGTCCAGACACCGGTCTCGCTGTCGACTTCGATTGGCAATTGCGGGGCGATCTTGGCCATGGAAACTTAACTCCAGAAAAATTTTGGTGTTGCCCCCGGCGCGGACGGCCGGGGGAAAGTATTCGGGAAGCGGCGGCTTATTCGCCCCAGACGTCTTTCAGGACGTTCACCCAGTTTTCGCCCATGATCTTGCGTACCACGCGCTCGGAGTGGCCGCGCTTGAGCAGGGTTTCGGTCAGGTTCGGGAACTCGCCGACGGTGCGGATGCCCAGCGGGTTGATGATCTTGCCGAAGTTGGTCAGACGGCGGGCGTAGCCCTTGTCGTGGGTCAGGTATTCGAAGAAGTCCTGGCCGTGACCCTGGGTGAAGTCGGTGCCGATGCCGATGGCGTCTTCGCCGACCAGGTTCATGGTGTATTCGATGGCTTCGGCGTAGTCGTCGATGGTCGAATCGATGCCCTTGGCCAGGAACGGCGCGAACATGGTCACGCCGACGAAACCGCCGTGGTCAGCAATAAACTTAAGCTCTTCATCGGATTTGTTGCGCGGGTGCTCTTTCAGCCCCGACGGCAGGCAGTGGGAATAGCAGACCGGTTTTTTCGATTCGAGGATGACTTCCTCGGAGGTCTTGGAGCCGACGTGGGACAGGTCGCACATGACACCGACACGGTTCATCTCGGCGACGATTTCGCGACCGAAACCCGACAGGCCGCCGTCACGTTCGTAGCAACCGGTGCCCACCAGATTCTGGGTGTTGTAGCACATCTGCACGATGCCGACGCCGAGCTGCTTGAACACCTCGACATAGCCGATCTGGTCTTCGAACGCGTGGGCGTTCTGGAAGCCGAAGAGGATGCCGGTCTTGCCCTGCTCCTTGGCCTTGCGGATGTCGGCGGTGGTGCGGACGGGGATCACCAGGTCGCTGTTTTCGCGAATCAGTTTCTGGCTGGCAGCGATGTTGTTGACCGTGGCCTGAAAGCCCTCCCACACCGACACAGTGCAGTTGGCCGCCGTCAGACCGCCCTTGCGCATGTCTTCGAACAGCTCGCGGTTCCATTTGGCAATGATCAGACCGTCGATAACGATGCTGTCGGCGTGTAATTCGGCTGGGCTCATCAGGCGTCCCCTTATTGGCGATTCATGCGCCGAATCGTCTGCCGGCGCTTTGGGGCCAGCATATGCCTCGGTGCGCGACCAGCCGGGTGCAAAAACGACAGGGGAATTGCCGAAAGCGTCAATCCGCGACAAAGGGTCGCCAACCGGTCCGACCGGCCACCTGTTCAAGCCCGCGAGCTTGAGCCAGAATCTGCCGCATCCCGGAAACACCACTGGATTAGAGCGGCGACATCAATGAAATCGATCTTCCTGGCCCTGGCCCTGATTGCGACCGGCGTACACGCCGCCGAAGAGTCCGACAACAACCCGTGCGACGCGGTGGAAAACGACATCCAGACCCTGGAATGCTCGGCCTACAGCCGCACCACCGCCGAAGACCTGCTCAAGGACAACTACGCCAGCCTCAACGAGCGCATGCAGACCGCCTACGGCAAGAACCCGGCACAACTGGCCGACATCACCGCCAAACTCAAGACCGCCCAGCAACAATGGCTCAAGACCCGCGACGCCGACTGCGCCGTCGAAGCCTTCCCGGCGACGGACGGCAGCAAGGCGTTCAAGATTGCGCAGAATGATTGCGTGGCGCGGATGAGTGACGAGCGGTCGGAGTTTTTGGAGTCGATTGGGCAGGAGTGAGTCGAAGATGGAAAGCATGATTCCCCACGAAGTCGTTAGCCGCATCGTTGACGGCGCCCTCCCGGTTCGCGCTTGGCGCGAACATCTCAACCTGACTCAGGAAGAAGTGGCGAAACGCATGGGTATTTCGCAGCCAGCCTTTGCCCAACAGGAAACCGTTGCAAAGCCGCGCAAGGCCACTCGCGAGAAGATTGCAGCGGCGTTTGGTATCACCGCCAACCAGCTTGAGCTGTAAGCTGCACCTCTTCAGCCAATCAAGGGATTCACATGAATATCTGCGGTATCGAAATCAAAGGCAGTGAAGCGATCATCGCCGTGGCGTCCCTCGATGGTTCGGGGCTGAGCCATGTGGCTCTGAGCATCAAGAAAATCGCCCTGGACGATGACGACGAGGCGGCCAACGTGAAGCTGTTCGCCGCTCAAGTGGCGTCGTTCGTGCGCGAGAACTCCATCGATCGCATCGCGATCAAGAAGCGCAGCAAGAAGGGCGAGTTTGCCGGTGGGCCGACCACGTTCAAGATCGAGGGTGTGTTTCAGTTGCTGGACGGTTGCGAGGTGACGCTGCTGTCGCCGCAGACGATCAATGCGCAGGCCAAGAAGCACAACTTTGAGCTGCCGGGCACGCTGAACAAGTATCAGCATGAAGCCTACAAGGCAGCGTGTTCGGCTTTGGTGAAGAAGTAACTAGCGCGCTTTACGTGCGCTCAGCCAGTCGCCGAAGGACTTGTCTTCCAGCGCATAACCACCACGGCTCGACTTCCACACCAGTTCCTTGTCGCGCAGGGCATCGATGCAGGCCTGAATGGTCTGGGTGCCCGGCACCACGTCGCTGCCCATGTTTTCCAGTGCCTTGCCGACTGCCATGAGTGTGCTGTCGGTGAAAGGGGCAAAAGGCTCGTTGTTCTGTGAGCGCTCCACCATCACCTCCAGCACGGCGCGCTGAGGGATGGTAAGAGCGTTCCAGGCGCTCTCGAACTCGGTCCACACGCCGGCGCGCAACAATTCGGCGCGGCTCTGCAGCAATTGGCCCAGATTGCTGGCCTCGCCCAGCTCCAGCGCGACTTCGCCGATGATGGTGCGCAACATTTCCGGGCGCCGCCCCACCAATTCAAAGGCATCGTCGATATCGGCCGCACTGAACTGGTTGGTCTCGGCCAGATGGGCGTTGAGGTGCGAGGTGTACGCCTGGGTGAACTCTTTCCCCAGCAACGGAAAGGGCGTGATGCTCGAGCCGAAAAACGGTTGGCTTTTGCCCAGTACCAGGTGGGCGAGTTTGTCGCGATTGGAACCGGTGAACACCAGATGCAAACCGCTGCCCTCGCCTTCACGTCCCTGATTGAGCTGGTCCCGTGCGGCCTTCAGGGCAAACATTGCGTTAATGCCTGCGGCGGTGGTGAGCGCGTGCTGGGCCTCGTCGATCACCAGCACTACGGATTTTTCGGCGGCGCTGTGGAGCAGTTCCAGCGCTTGAGTCAGGGTCGCGCCCGCCGGCAGTTGCGGCTTGGTGAAATCCCAGGACAAGGTGCGCAGGAAGCTGAGTTTTTCGATGCCGATATTCTTCGCCAGTTTGCGGATGCCCTTTTCAAAGGGGACCAACGCACCTGCAATGGCACTGGCGATCAAGTCTGCAGGGTCTTTTTCCTTGTCGGCCCACAGGTCGACGTAAACCGTCAGCCAGCCTCGGGCCTGGCATTCCGGGATCAGGTCCTCGCGCAGAAAGGTACTTTTGCCTGTGCGACGCGGCGCTGCCAGAAACAGGCCGGAGGTGAAATCCTGCAGGCCCGCACCCACCAGACCATCAGCAACGCTGCGGGCCAGAGCGGGGCGGCGGAAAACGAAGCCGTTGTTTCGGGACATGGTTTTACACTCAATTATTCAAACGACTGTAATTTATACCTTAAAGTATAATTAACTATAATCGTCCGTCAAACGGCCTCCCGTCGCCGATCCTCCCGCGGACACCGGGCAAACTTCGCCCGGTAGCTGCGGGTGAAATACGACGGGGATTCAAACCCGCAGGCGATGCTGACTTCCAGCACGCTCATGTCGGTCTGGCGCAACAGCTGCCGGGCCTTTTCCAGCCTTAAGCGCAGATAGAAATTGCTCGGTGTGTCGTTCAGGTGCAGACGGAACAACCGCTCCAGTTGCCGCCTTGTCACCTTGATCGATTCCGCCAGTTCCAGCGTGGTCAGCGGCGGTTCGCTGTGCTGCTCCATCTCGCCGATCACATGCACCAGCTTCTTGTTGCTGATGCCGTAGCGCGTGGCGACCTCCATGCGCTGGTGGTCCTTGCGCGGACGAATCCGCCCCAATACAAACTGCTCGCTGACCTGGATCGCCAGTTGCGGGCCGTGGGCCTGGGCGATCAGGTCGAGCATCAGGTCGATGGACGCGGTGCCGCCGGCCGACGTGATGCGCCGACGGTCGATCTCGAACAGCTCCTGGGTGACGCTGAGCTGTGGATAAGATTCCTTGAAGGCGTCGATGGCCTCCCAGTGCAGAGTCAGGCGATGACCATCGAGCAGGCCCGCCTCGGCAAGGACGAAGCTGCCGGTGTCGATGGCGCCGAGGGTCACGCCTTCGTTGTCCAGCCGTCGCAGCCAGTGCTCCAGCGCCGGGGTGGCGAACTTCAGCGGTTCGAACCCGGCGACCACCAGCAGCGTCGCCCCTTTCTTCAGCGGCTCCAGCGCCGCATCGGCGTTGACCGACATCCCGTTGCTCGCCAGCACCGCCCCGCCATCGGCGCTCAACACGTGCCAGCGGTACAGCTCGCCGCGAAAGCGGTTAGCCACCCGCAGCGGTTCGATCGCAGAGATGAACCCGATGGCGGAAAAACCCGGCATCAACAGAAAGTAGAAATCCTGGGACATGGCGCGCACTCGGTCAGCGGGTAGCGTGCAACGTTGATACGCCAGTTGTCGGCGGCATTCAAGAGCACAGGTCGCTGCAGTGCAAGAGCTGGTCGCCGCAGTGCGCTTTTACGGGGACGTTGCTGCGTAATTTGAGCATCACCGGAGCATCAGACACCGGAACCCACAATAACGACCTGCCGAGGAACCCGACATGAAACGACTGATCAGCAGCTGTGTTCTCGCACTCAGCGGTACCGCGTTTTTAAGCGCCAGTGTCATGGCGGCCGATTCCGCATCGTGTCAGAACGTGCGCATGGGCGTGGTGAACTGGACCGACGTGATCGCCACCAGCGCCATGGCCCAGGTTCTGCTCGACGGCCTCGGCTACAGCACCAAACAGACCAGCGCCTCCCAGCAGATCGTCTTCGCCGGCATCCGCGACCAGCGTCTGGACCTGTTCCTCGGCTACTGGAACCCGCTGATGACCCAGACCATCACCCCGTTCGTCGAGGCCAACCAGGTCAAGGTGCTTGAAGCGCCGAGCCTCAAGGACGCCCGCGCCACCCTCGCCGTGCCGACCTATCTGGCGGACAAGGGCCTGAAAACCTTCGCCGACATCGCCAAGTTCGAGAAAGAGCTGGGCGGCAAGATCTACGGCATCGAGCCTGGCTCGGGCGCCAACACCCAGATCAAGGCGATGATCGCCAAGAACCAGTTCGGCCTCGGCAAGTTCCAGCTCGTGGAGTCGAGCGAGGCCGGCATGCTCGCCGCCGTCGATCGCGCCGTGCGCCGCAAGGAAGCCGTGGTGTTCTTCGGATGGGCGCCGCACCCGATGAACGTCAACGTGCAGATGACCTATCTGACCGGCAGCGACGACGCCCTCGGCCCGAACGAAGGCATGGCCACCGTGTGGACCGTCACCGCGCCGAAATACGCCGAACAATGCCCGAACGTCAGCCGCCTGCTGAGCAACCTGACGTTCACCGCCGAAGACGAGAGCCGGATGATGCAGCCGCTGCTCGATCACAAGGACGCTTTCGAATCAGCCAGGCAGTGGCTCAAGGATCACCCGCAGGACAAACAGCGCTGGCTCGAAGGCGTTACCACTTTCGATGGCAAACCGGCGGCTGAAAACCTCCAGCTCACCAGCAAATAAACCGCAACGAATGAACCACTTCGCAGCCCGCCACGGGCTGCGAACAGACCCATCACGCCTGAAGGAAAACGCACCATGAATCACGACGTCATCATCACCTGCGCACTCACCGGTGCTGGCGACACGACCGCCAAAAGCCCACACGTGCCGGTCACTCCAAAACAGATCGCCGCAGCCGCAGTAGAAGCGGCCAAGGCCGGCGCCACGGTCGTGCACTGCCACGTCCGTGACCCGCAGACCGGCAAGTTCAGCCGTGACGTGGCGCTGTACCGCGAAGTCATGGAGCGCATCCGCGAAGCCGACGTCGACATCATCGTCAACCTCACCGCCGGCATGGGCGGTGACCTGGAAATCGGCCCTGGCGAGAGCCCGATGGAGTTCGGTCCGAATACCGATCTGGTCGGCCCGCTGACCCGTCTGGCCCACGTCGAAGAACTGCTGCCGGAAATCTGCACCCTGGATTGCGGCACCCTGAACTTCGGCGACGGCGACACCATTTACGTCTCCACCCCGGCCCAACTGCGGGCTGGCGCCAAACGCATCACCGAACTGGGCGTTAAAGCGGAGCTGGAGATTTTCGACACCGGTCACCTGTGGTTCGCCAAACAGATGATCAAGGAAGGCCTGCTCGACAACCCGCTGTTCCAGCTGTGCCTGGGCATCCCGTGGGGCGCGCCGGCCGACACCACCACCATGAAAGCCATGGTCGACAACCTGCCCGCCGACGCGGTGTGGGCCGGGTTCGGCATCGGCCGGATGCAGATGCCGATGGCGGCGCAAGCGGTACTGCTCGGCGGCAACGTGCGGGTCGGCCTGGAAGACAACCTGTGGCTGGACAAAGGCGTGCTGGCGACCAACGGCCAACTGGTCGAACGTGCCAGCGAGATCCTCAGCCGCCTCGGCGCACGTGTGCTGACCCCGGCTGAAGGTCGCAAGAAGATGGGCCTGACCCAGCGCGGCTGATTCGAATTCACCTCTGACCCTGTGGGAGCAGGCTTGCTCGCGAAGAGGCTGGTACATCCGAAGCATCTTCATCAGCAGTGCCGCCGCATTCGCGAGCAAGCCCGCTCCCACAGGGAATCACCGAATTTTCCTAGGAAATCACCATGAGCTTTATCACCGAAATCAAAACTTTCGCAGCACTGGGCAGCGGCGTCATCGGCAGCGGCTGGGTCGCCCGCGCCCTCGCCCACGGCCTCGACGTGGTGGCCTGGGATCCGGCGCCGGGTGCCGAAGCGGCGCTGCGCAAACGCGTGGCCAATGCCTGGGGCGCGCTGGAGAAAAACGGTCTGGCGCCGGGCGCGTCGCAGGATCGCCTACGCTTTGTGGCGACCATTGAAGAGTGCGTGCGCGATGCGGATTTCATCCAGGAAAGCGCCCCGGAACGCCTCGAACTGAAACTGGATCTGCACAGCAAAATCAGCGCGGTGGCCAAGCCGAATGCGTTGATCGGTTCCAGCACTTCCGGCCTGTTGCCAAGCGAGTTCTACGAGAGCTCGACCCACCCGGAACGCTGCGTGGTCGGTCACCCGTTCAACCCGGTTTACCTGCTGCCGCTGGTGGAAGTCGTCGGCGGCAAGAACACCGCGCCGGAAGCCGTGCAGGCCGCGATGAAAGTCTACGAATCCCTCGGCATGCGCCCGCTGCATGTGCGCAAGGAAGTCCCGGGCTTCATCGCCGACCGCCTGCTCGAAGCGCTGTGGCGCGAGGCGCTGCATCTGGTCAACGACGGGGTGGCAACCACCGGTGAAATCGACGACGCGATCCGCTTTGGCGCCGGTCTGCGCTGGTCGTTCATGGGCACGTTCTTGACCTACACCCTGGCCGGTGGCGATGCCGGTATGCGCCACTTCATGTCGCAGTTCGGCCCGGCGTTGCAGTTGCCGTGGACATACCTGCCGGCACCGGAACTGACCGACAAGTTGATCGACGATGTGGTGGACGGCACCAGCGATCAGTTGGGCCGGCACAGTATTTCGGCGCTGGAGCGCTATCGTGATGATTGCCTGCTGGCGGTGCTTGAGGCGGTGAAGACCACCAAAGAGAAGCATGGGATGAGTTTCAGCGAGTGATGTGTCTGGCTTGAAACCGCAGCCCTCACCCTAACCCTCCCGAAACGTCGGACCGCCCAAGGGGAGAGGGGGACTGACCGCAGTGAATGTACGAGCTACACCGACCTGAAAGTCCCGAGTCGAACTCAGCTCTCGAAAAGCTTGAAGATCGGCTCCCTTTCCCCCTCGCCCCCTTGGGGGCGGTCCGACGTTTCGGGGGGGCTGGGGTGAGGGGGTAAATCTCACAACCACCAAACATCCAACTGCTGGAATCCGATATGCCCTCTCTAACCACCTACCAAACCAAAATAATCCCCGACTGGGTCGACTACAACGGCCACCTGCGCGACGCCTTCTACCTGCTGATTTTCAGCTACGCCACCGACGCCCTGATGGATCGCCTGGGCATGGACAGCAACAACCGCGAAGCCAGCGGCCACTCGCTGTTCACCCTCGAGCTGCACCTCAACTACCTGCACGAAGTGAAGCTCGACGTCGAAGTCGAAGTGCGCACGCAGATCATCGGCCACGACCAGAAACGCCTGCACCTCTATCACAGCCTGCACCTGGCCGGCGGTGACAAGGAGCTGGCCGGCAACGAACAGATGCTGCTGCACGTCGACCTGGCCGGGCCGCGTTCCGCGCCGTTTACCCCGGACACCCTGGGCCGCCTGCAAGCCATCGTCGCCGAGCAGGCCGATCTGCCCACTCCCGCTTACATCGGCCGGGTCATCGCCCTGCCCCCAGGCCGGTAAACCATCCATCACAAGGAGCCGCCATGCAAACCGCCGTTGCCGTTGCCGATTTCCGTACTTATCCGTTGATCAGCGCGCTGAACGGCGTGCAGAACCTGGCGGATCGCGTCCTGATTGAATGGGCCGACGGGCGCGTCAGCCCCTTCCACCACGTGTGGCTGCGGGACAACTGTCCGTGTCCGCACTGCGTCTACAGCGTCACCCGTGAGCAGGTGTTCGAGATCATCGATGCGGCTCCCGACCTGACGCCATCCGCGGTGCACATCGACACCGATGGCTGCCTGCGTATCGACTGGCAGGACGGCCACCTCAGCCGCTTCGATGCCGGCTGGTTGCGCGCCCACGCCTACGATGATGAATCGCGCACCGAACGCCTCGCCTCCAGGCCGAAACCCTTCCTGTGGCGCAGTGATTTGCAGTTGCCGGTGTTCGACTATGCGGCGCTGATGAACGACAACGCCGCACTGCTGCAATGGTTGCTGGCGGTACGCGACATCGGCCTGACCCAAGTGCGAGGCGTACCCACCGAACCCGGTTCGCTGAAGCTGATCGCCCAGCGCATTTCGTTCATCCGCGAGAGCAACTTCGGCGTGCTGTTCAACGTGCAATCCAAGGCCGACGCCGACAGCAACGCCTACACCGCTTTCAACCTGCCATTACACACCGACCTGCCGACCCGCGAGCTGCAACCGGGCCTGCAATTTCTGCATTGCCTGGTGAACGACGCCGAGGGTGGCGAGAGCATTTTCGTCGACGGTTTTGCGATTGCCGAAGCCTTGCGTCAGGAAGACCCCGCGTCGTTTCAGGCGCTGTGCGAGATCCCGGTGGAGTTTCGCAACAAGGACCGCCACAGCGACTATCGCTGCCTCGCACCGATCATCGCCCTGGATGCGTTGGGCCGGGTCGCGGAAATCCGCATGGCCAACTTTTTGCGCGGGGCGTTCGACACGTCCGTGGAGCAGATGCCCCTGCTGTATCGCGCTTATCGGCGCTTCATCGCCATGACCCGCGAGCCACGCTTTCGGGTGATGCAGCGGCTCAATCCGGGCGAGCTGTGGTGCTTCGACAACGGCCGCACCCTGCACGCGCGCAATGCGTTCGACCCGGCCACCGGGGCCCGGCATTTTCAGGGCTGCTACATCGATCGGGATGAGTTGCTGTCGCGGATTCTGGTGTTGCAACGCTAGACCGCGTCAGCCTTATTCGCGAGCAAGCCCGCTCCCACATTTCACCGCGTTCCCATGAATGAACGCGGTCACCTGTGGGAGCGGGCTTGCTCCGGGCGGCGTTCCGACGAAAGCGTCAGATCCGGCAACACACCTCTCCCGGATTCGCAGGCAAAAAAATCCCCGATACAAGCCGTGACAGGATCGGGGCGAGGGTACTGTTGAGGAGCTGCCGTGGCGAGGGTGACCAAACCTTCGTGAAGCGAGCTGAGGCCAGTGTGCCCACTCCCCTTGACGGCGAGTTAGCCGAAAACGACCTGTTCATAGCCGTCGCGGCCACTGCGACAAATCGCCCTTGCCGTGCCTGGGCAGGCCTACCAGAATCGAGCCACGACCTCCGTTGCCGAAGAAGGATTCGCGTCATGATGTATGCCGATTTGATCGATCAGGAAGACCTGTTGGGCCAACTCAAGTCGTTGGGTTTTCAAGTGCCGAGCGGTTCAACTGCCGAGCAGGCCTGTGAGTATGCGGTGCGCGGTCTGGATAACGTTCGCGCCTTTGAACTGCGCAAGATGGTCAAGGACATGTACACCAGCGGCGCCAGCATCCAGCCTGCAGTGCGTCAGGCCATCGACAAACAATTGTTGCCGGCATTGGCGCAATACCAACAAACCCATAGCGCCTGAAAAATTCATTCGCGAGCAGGCTCGCTCCCACATTGGAATGCATTCCCGTGTGGGAGCGAGCCTGCTCGCGAAAAACGATGACCCGGTCTACAGCCTTACACTGGCGAATGTGGATTCGTTGCGTGCCTGACTCAGCGCCGACATCGGCCCGGACAGCGGCGACATCACGATGGCCTGCGGCAGCGGCATCATCGCCACCTGCTGGGTGGTGTTGGAGCCGACGCGCTCGTCACGCGGCGGAATGCCGAAGTATTCGCGGTAGCACTTGGAGAAGTGCGGCGTCGACACAAACCCGCAGACCGACGCCACTTCGATGATCGACATCGGCGTCTGCTTGAGCAGTTGCCGCGCGCGGATCAGGCGCAGCTTGAGGTAGTAGCGCGACGGCGAGCAGTGCAGGTATTTCTGGAACAGACGCTCGAGCTGGCGACGGGACACGGCGACGTACACCGCCAGTTCGTCAAGGTCGATCGGCTCTTCCAGGTTGGCTTCCATCAGCGCGACGATTTCCTGCAGTTTCGGCTGGTTGGTGCCGAGCATGTGCTTGAGCGGCACACGCTGGTGATCCTGCTCGTTGCGGATGCGCTCGTAGACGAACATCTCGGAGATCGCGGCTGACAGTTCACGACCGTGATCGCGGCTGATCAGGTGCAGCATCATGTCCAGCGGCGCGGTGCCGCCGGAGCTGGTGAAACGGTTGCGGTCGAGGGTGAACAGACGGGTGCTCATCGCAACGCGCGGGAAAGCTTCCTGCATCGCCGCCAGACATTCCCAGTGCACGCTGCAATCGAAACCGTCGAGCAGGCCGGCGCAAGCCAGGGCCCAACTGCCGGTGCACACGGCACCGAGGCGGCGGGACTGGCGCGCCTGGCTTTGCAGCCACGACACGTGTTCACGGGTAACGGTGCGTTGAATGCCGATCCCGCCGCACACGATGACGGTGTCGAGGGCCGGGGCTTTGTGCATGGAAGCGTCGGGGGTGATCTGCAGACCGTCACTGGCCCAGACCTGGCCGCCGTCGACGGTGAGGGTGGTCCAGCGATACAGCTCGCGACCGGACAACTGGTTGGCCATGCGCAGCGGTTCGACTGCGGAAGCCAGGGAAATCAGCGTGAAATTGTCCAGCAGCAGAAAGCCGATGGATTGAGGCGCACGGTTCTGGGGTTGAGCCCCGGAGTTGAACGACGTCATCGCGGTATCTCCTCACACAAAGCGGGTGATGGCCTCAGGCGGAGGCTCTTGTTATTGCCATCGTTCTCTTGCGTGAGACGGGCTTTGTTATGACAGAGCAATTGCCATGCCTAAAATTGAATGGCTGTTCAATAACTCCTGAAAACGACGTCGCGACGCGTCTATACAAGCGCTCCGCCGGAGGGTAATTCGAAGTGCCATCAGCGGCCGCGAAAGCCCTGTCCCGGAGCGTGTGAGCAAATCGGTAGCACTTGTGGGAACTGGCCTGCGCGCGATTGTCCTACAGTGTCACCGCAGGCACGGGTGACGGACGGTAGCGCCTGCGAATCAGGCGCTGGAGGCAGGAAAGACTCTTATCCGATAGCGACGCGCCAAAAGGTGGCGCGTTTTGATTCCGGTGTGCACTTAACGCGCAGTTTTGACTGGTCCGGCTTCATCGCTGGCAAGCCAGCTCCCACAATTGAGCGGGTTCCTCTGCCGGAATGCGATCGAATGTGGGAGCGGGCTTGCTCGCGAAGGCCACACCTCGGATTTACTGACTCAACATTCAACCGCGCTGACCGCCAACCCGCCCCGCGAAGTCTCTTTATATTTGTCATGCATATCCGCGCCGGTATCGCGCATGGTCCGGATCACCCGGTCCAGCGAGATGAAGTGCTGACCGTCCCCGCGCAAGGCCATCTGCGCGGCATTGATCGCCTTCACCGCCGCAATCGCATTGCGCTCGATGCACGGCACTTGCACCAGGCCGCCCACCGGATCGCAGGTCAGACCCAGGTTGTGTTCCAGGCCGATTTCCGCCGCGTTGCACAATTGCTCCGGACTTGCGCCGAGAATTTCCGCCAGCCCTGCCGCCGCCATCGCACAGGCCGATCCAACCTCTCCCTGGCAACCCACTTCAGCACCGGAGATCGAGGCGTTCTTCTTGCACAGAATCCCCACCGCCGCCGCCCCGAGGAAGTAATCGACCACGTTGGCGTCGGTCACCGCCTCGCTGAATTTCATGAAGTAGTGCAGCACCGCCGGAATGATCCCCGCCGCGCCGTTGGTGGGTGCCGTGACCATGCGCCCGCCGGCGGCGTTTTCCTCGTTCACCGCCAGGGCGAACAGGTTGACCCACTCCATCGCGCTGAGGGTCGAGCCGATCACGTTGGGCTTGTTCAATTCCTGAAGACTGCGGTGCAACTTCGCCGCGCGGCGGCGCACGTTGAGGCCGCCCGGCAGGATGCCTTCGTGCTTGAGGCCCTGCTCGACGCAATCCTGCATCGCCCGCCAGAGCTTCATCAGGCCGGCGCGGATTTCTTCTTCGCTGCGCCAGACCTTCTCGTTGGCCATCATCAATTCGGCCACGCGCAGGTTATGGGTCTTGCACAGCTCCAGCAGCTCCACCGCGCTGGAAAAGTCGTAAGGCAACTCGGTGCGATCCAGATCCACCACGCCGCTGGAGGCCTGCGCCTCGTCCACCACAAAACCGCCGCCGACCGAATAGTAGGTGTCGCGATGCAACTCGCCGTGATCGCCTTCGGCAACCAGGGTCATGGCGTTGGGATGGAACGGCAGGTTCTCGTCGATCAGGCGCATGTCCCGGCCCCATATAAAGGGCACCGACAAACGACCGTCGAGCAACAGCGTATGGGTTTCACGCAAGGCCTGGATCCGCGGGCCGATCTGCGACGGGTCGATCGCGTCCGGCCACTCGCCCATCAGGCCCATGATCACCGCGTTGTCGCTGCCGTGACCGACACCGGTGGCCGACAGCGAACCGAACAGCTGCACCTCGATGCGACGCACCTGCTCCAGCAAATGTTTGTCGCGCAATGACTCGACGAACAGGGCGGCGGCGCGCATGGGCCCGACGGTGTGGGAACTGGAAGGGCCAATGCCGATTTTGAACAGGTCGAAAACGCTGATAGCCATTGCTGCAGAGCTCCTGAAAGTGCCGGTCCGGGGCGTGAAGCGCCCGCTGGCGGAGCTGCTACGCTCAAGCTGCGATCCGCCGGAATGCCCGCATCATCGGGCTTTTCCCCGGTCGCTCGGCGTCTGACACCGACGCACTCATGCCCACTAACGCCGTGCCGGTTTCAGCCCGTGTTTTCGCCGTTTTTATGCGGTTCAGATGGCCAGAAAGGGCAGAAAAAAGCTGTAAACGACGTCACTGACACTGGATGCGACCATCCCTGTACTGGATACGACGCACCCTGTAGGCGTCAGATTTTCACTGGTACATGATCGTATCGACTCGATTGCAAGGCGCTGCGGTAGAGCTGTCTCCAGAACGCCATCCAACCGCAACCCATAAGTGCGGTGGTCCAATCGGAACACTGCCAAAAAAAACACCAAGGAGTCCATTCATGAAAGGTTCCCCGTCGTTGTTGTTGGCCGCCATGCTGAGTCTGCCGTTACTGGCTCAAGCCGCAGAACCGGCGCAGTGCAGTACCGTGAACTTCTCCGATGTCGGCTGGACCGACATCACCGCAACCACCGCCACCACCTCCGTCGTGCTTCAGGCCCTCGGCTACAAGACCAAGACCACCATGATCTCCGTACCCGTGACCTACAAGTCGCTGGCCGACGGCAAGAACATGGACGTGTTCCTCGGCAACTGGATGCCGACCATGGAAAACGACATCAAGGCCTACCGCGACGCCGGCACCGTGGAAACCGTGCGCACCAACCTCAAGGGCGCCAAGTACACCCTCGCCGTTCCCCAGGCTTTGTATGACAAGGGCCTGCACGACTTCGCCGACATCGCCAAATTCAAGAAGGAACTCGACGGCAAGATCTACGGGATCGAGCCGGGCAACGACGGCAACCGTCTGATCCAGAGCATGATCGACAAGAACGCCTTCGGCCTGAAAGACGCCGGCTTCAAGGTCGTCGAATCCAGCGAGGCGGGCATGCTGTCGCAGGTCGACCGCGCACAGAAACGCGACACCGCCGTGGTGTTCCTCGGCTGGGCGCCGCACCCGATGAACAAGCGCTTCAAGATTCAGTACCTGACCGGCGGCGATGACTTCTTCGGCCCGGATTTCGGCGCCGCCACCGTGGCGACCAACACCCGCAAGGGCTACGCCGAGGAATGCAGCAACGTTGGCCAACTGCTGAAAAACCTGGAGTTCACCGTCGACATGGAAAGCGAACTGATGGGCAACATCCTGGACGACAAGATGAAGCCTGACGCGGCCGCCAAGGCCTGGCTGAAAAAGAATCCACAGGTGCTCGATACCTGGCTCGCTGGCGTGACCACCATTGACGGTAAACTTGGCCTGGAGGCCGTGAAAGCCAAGATTGCCCAGTAATCGCTTATGCCGGACGGCTCACGCCGTCCGGGCTGTTTATTTCCTTGCATGCGGACGTTCACTACCATGCTGATTGATCAGAAAATCCCTTTAGGCCAGTACATCGCGGGCTTCGTTGAATGGTTGACGCAACACGGCGCCAACACCTTCGACGCAATCGCCGTGACACTGGAAACGATGATCCACGGCGTGACGTTTGCGCTGACCTGGTTCAACCCGCTGGTGCTGATCGGCCTCATCGCCCTGCTGGCCCACTTCATTCAACGCAAATGGGGCCTGACCGCGTTCGTGGTCGCCTCCTTCCTGCTGATCCTCAACCTGGGGTACTGGCAGGAAACCATGGAAACCCTCGCCCAGGTCATGTTCGCGACCCTCGTCTGCGTGGTCATCGGCGTGCCGCTGGGCATCGTCGCCGCGCACAAACCGATGTTCTACACTTTGATGAGGCCGGTACTCGATCTGATGCAGACCGTACCGACCTTCGTTTACCTCATTCCTACCCTGACCCTCTTCGGGCTGGGTGTGGTGCCGGGCCTGATCTCGACAGTGGTGTTCGCCATCGCCGCGCCGATCCGCCTGACCTACCTGGGCATCCGCGATGTCCCGCAAGAACTGATGGACGCCGGCAAGGCCTTCGGCTGCTCGCGTCGCCAACTGCTTTCACGGATCGAACTGCCTCACGCCATGCCGAGCATCGCGGCCGGCATCACCCAGTGCATCATGCTGTCGCTGTCGATGGTGGTGATCGCGGCACTGGTGGGCGCCGACGGACTCGGCAAACCGGTGGTCAACGCACTGAACACTGCTGATATCGCCCTGGGCTTCGAAGCGGGCCTGGCGATCGTACTGCTGGCGATCATGCTCGACCGTATCTGCAAACAACCCGACGCCAAAGTAGGGGGTGACGCATGAGCATAATTCGCTTCGATAACGTTGACGTGATCTTCACCAAGGATCCGCGCGAAGCACTGAAACTTCTCGATCAAGGCCTGACGCGCAGTGAGATCCTGAAAAAGACCGGGCAGATCGTCGGCGTTGAAAAGGCCAGCCTGGACATCAACAAAGGCGAGATCTGCGTGCTGATGGGCCTGTCCGGCTCGGGCAAGTCGAGCCTGCTGCGCTGCATCAACGGCCTGAATACCGTGAGCCGCGGCAAGCTGTTCGTCGAACACGAAGGCAAGCAGATCGACATCGCCTCCTGCACCCCGGCCGAGCTGAAAATGATGCGCACCAAACGCATCGCGATGGTGTTCCAGAAATTCGCCTTGATGCCCTGGCTGACGGTGCGCGAGAACATCAGTTTCGGTCTGGAAATGCAGGGCCGTCCGGAGAAGGAACGGCGCAAACTGGTCGATGACAAACTCGAACTGGTGGGCCTGACCCAATGGCGCAACAAGAAGCCCGACGAGCTGTCCGGCGGCATGCAGCAGCGTGTCGGCCTGGCCCGCGCGCTGGCGATGGACGCCGACATTCTGCTAATGGACGAGCCGTTCTCGGCCCTCGACCCGTTGATCCGTCAGGGCCTGCAGGATGAACTGCTGGAACTGCAACGCAAGCTGAGCAAGACCATCGTGTTCGTGAGCCACGACCTCGACGAGGCGCTGAAACTCGGTAGCCGCATCGCGATCATGAAGGACGGCCGGATCATCCAGTACAGCGTGCCGGAAGAGATCGTGCTCAACCCTGCGGACGATTACGTGCGCACCTTCGTCGCCCACACCAATCCGCTGAACGTGCTGTGCGGTCGCAGCCTGATGCGCACCCTCGACAACTGCAAACGCATCAACGGTTCGGTGTGCCTGGATCCGGGCGGCGATTCGTGGCTGGACCTGGCAGAGGGCAACACCATCAAGGGTGCGCGGCAGAACGGTTCGGTGCTGAACCTGCAGAACTGGGCACCAGGGCAAGCCGTGGAAGGTCTGGAGCGCAAGCCGACGCTGGTGGACTCGAACATCGGCATGCGCGACGCGTTGCAGATCCGTTACCAGACCGGCAACAAACTGGTGCTGCACGACAACAACCATGTGGTGGGGATTCTTGGGGACAGCGAGCTGTATCACGCGCTGCTCGGCAAGAACCTGGGGTAAAGAGAGCAGACACAAAAACGCCGCGAGAGGATCGCGGCGTTTTTGTTTTCATCAATCCCACGCATCGCGTGGGATTGATCACTTCACAACTCAGCTATAAACCCGGCCGAGGAGCTGCCGATGGCTTTCAAACTGATCGAGCACATCACGCGTGATCTGATCCTGTGTGAAGCCCATCAGGTCGTAGTCCTGGCTGCCGTTGTGCAGGTACACCTCGGCGCGGTAGAAACGCTGGCGCGCTTCATCGGACTGGACCGACTCGCTCGGGGTCGCCAGGTAGCCGTCCAGGCTCACTTCGTAGACAAAAGGGTTGCCCTCTTCCATCTCGACCCGCACGCCCATGCAGCGCTTGGATTTGCCCAGCAGCGTCTGCACTTCCAGACCCTGTGCACGCATTTGCGCCGCGGCATCTTCCAGCGCCGGGCTGACGTGTTTGTCCATGAAGCGCTGAACCACCGACTGACTCGGTTGCAGGTCCAGCTGGGTCAGGCGCTCGCTGAAACCACGACGACCGCGTTCAGCCAGTTGCGCCTGCTCCTGTTCGATCTGCATGTCCTGGCGCATCGCCTTGTGCAGGCCGAACATGAAGCACACCAGCACCACCGAGAACGGCAGACCGGCCAGCACCACCATGGTCTGCATGGCTTCGAAGTTACCGGCGAACAGCAGGCCGATGGTCACCAGGGTGATCACGACCGACCAGAAGATTCGCAGCCAGTGCGGAGCGTCTTCGTCGACGTTGCCGCCCTTGCAGGACAGGTTCGCCATCATCACCGCGCCGGAGTCCGCCGGGGTCAGGAACAGCACGAAACCAACGAAGATCGACACGCCGATCACGACTTTCGACGCCGGGTAGTGTTCCAGCAACTGATAGATCGCCATGGACGGCTGTTCCAGCGCCGTCTTGCCGAGTTCCACCGCGCCCTGGTTCATTACCAGATCCAGCGCCGAGTTACCGAAAATCGACAGCCACGCCAGGGTGAAACCCAGCGGAATCAGCAGCACGCCCGCCACCAGCTCACGCACGGTACGACCACGGGAAATACGCGCGATGAACATGCCGACAAATGGGGCCCAGGAAATCCACCAGGCCCAGTAGAACAGCGTCCACAGACCCAGCCAGCGGTCGGACTTCTCGCTGTCGCCTTCATAGACGTACAGGTCGAAAGTCTTCAGTACCACGCCGTTAAGGTAGTCCCCGATGTTCTGCACGAAGCCGTTGAGCAAGTGCAGGGTCGGGCCGAACAGCAGGACGAAAATCAGCAGGCCGCTGAACAGGATGATGTTGAGGTTGGACAGACGACGGATGCCGTTTTCTACACCGGACACGGCGGCGATGGTGGCCACGGTGCTCATCACGATGATCACGATCAGCAGGTTGGTGTTGCTGTGTTCCATGCCGAACAGGTTTTCCAGACCCGAAGACACTTGCAGCGAGCCGATCCCCAGGTTGGTCACCAGACCCAGCAGGGTCACGAACATGCCGAAACCGTCTACCGCATGACCGGCAGCGCCCTTGACCCAACGCTCGCCCACCAGCGGGTACAGTGCCGAACGCAGGGCCAGCGGCTGGTTATGACGGTAAGCGAAATAGGCCACGGCCAGACCGACCAGTGCGTAGATCGCCCAGCCGTGCAGGCCCCAGTGCAGGAAAGTCAGCTGAACAGCCTGACGTGCCGCCATGTTGGTAGCGGACGCGCCTTCCGGCGGATTGAAGTAGTGATCCAGCGGCTCAGAGGCGCCAAAGTACAACAGCGAAATACCGATACCCGACGAGAACAGCATCCCCGCCCAGGCGCCGTAACTGAAATCCGGGGTGTCGTCCTTGCTGCCCAGTTTGAGTTTGCCGTACGAGGAAAACGCCAGGCCCACCACAAATACCAGGTAAGCGGCGATCACCACCATGTAGTACCAGCCGAAGCTGCGGGACAACCAGGCCTGAGCCACTCCCAGCATTCTGCCGGCCTCTTGCGGGGCGATGATCAGAATGGCGGTCAACAACAGAATCAGCGCGGTAGAGGTGTAAAACACCCAACCGTTGACCGTCACCTTCTCGGGCGGGGTCTTTATAAGCGAGGCAGAACTCATGGCACAAATGCTCCAGGCAGTGCGAGAGAAGAACACAAGGCAACACGGAACCCGACCAATCGGTTAGTTGGCAGCCGACCGGCGGGTGATATAAAGACACCCCGAAAAAAGCCCGAACCTGCAGAGATGGCACCGCGAATCGCCGTCGTGGCCGAGGCATGGACGTTCATCCGAAACCTGGCCTTGAGCGTCTTGCCCATTCAACACGTCCATCGAACGTCGAACCGCGCCTTGCCCCGCGCAGGTTTCGAGCCTTTTCGGATGTCGGTTTTATCGCCACTTACACGTAAGAAAATTCTGTAGGCAGCGACGATTTGTCGCAGATCTTATTCTTTGTTGATTGAACGTTCAATCAAAACAAAATAGACTGGCCCTCAATCCGATAGGCGTCATTCGCCCGTCGGAAGGCCTAAGGAGATGTGCAAGATGCCCAAGGTCGGTATGCAACCCATCCGCCGCCAACAACTGATCGAAGCCACTTTGCAGGCGGTTGATCAGGTCGGAATGGGGGACGCCAGCATTGCGCTGATCGCCCGTTTGGCCGGTGTCTCGAATGGCATCATCAGTCACTATTTTCAGGACAAGAATGGCCTGATCGCCGCCACGATGCGGTATCTGATGAGCGTCCTCAGCGAGAACGTCACCGCGCGCCGTCAGGCGCTGGCAGACAGCAGCCCCCGGGCGCATCTGCAGGTGATCATCGAAGGCAACTTCGACGCCAGCCAGGTCAATGGCCCGGCAATGAAAACCTGGCTGGCCTTCTGGGCCACCAGCATGCACCAGCCGTCTTTGCACAGGTTGCAGCGGATCAACGATCACCGTCTGTATTCCAACCTGTGCTGCGAGTTCCGCCGTGTGTTGCCGCTCGAAGATGCGCGCACCGCCGCCCGTGGACTGGCAGCTCTGATCGACGGCTTGTGGTTGCGCGGCGCGCTGTCGGGAGACGCTTTCGACACTGCGCAGGCGCAACAGATCGCTTACGAATACATGGATTTCCAATTGGCCAAGCAGGTGAGCTAGAGCACAGAGAAAACGCTCGGCCCCTGAACTGTCACCGACCCGCGATGCCACAGCTATATGGCTCACCCGGTGACCAACGCCAACCACTAATGCACTTGCGAGGACACTATGGCCCGTTTCGAACTGCAAAAACTCTACATCGATGGCGCGTACTCCGACGCCGGCAGCGATGCCACCTTCGAAGCCATCAACCCGGCTAACGGTGAAGTCCTCGCACTGGTGCAACGTGCGACCAAGGAAGACGTCGAGCGCGCTGTGGTCAGCGCCGAAAAGGGCCAGAAAATCTGGGCCGCGATGACCGCCATGGAGCGTTCGCGCATCCTGCGTCGCGCCGTCGACATCCTGCGCGAGCGCAACGATGAACTGGCAGCCCTGGAAACCCTGGACACCGGTAAAGCCTTCTCCGAAACCAAGTATGTCGACATCGTCACCGGCGCCGACGTGCTGGAATACTACGCAGGCCTGGTACCCGCCATCGAAGGCGAGCAGATCCCGCTGCGTGACACTTCCTTCGTCTACACCCGTCGCGAGCCGCTGGGCGTTGTCGCCGGTATCGGCGCATGGAACTACCCGATCCAGATCGCCCTGTGGAAATCCGCGCCAGCCCTGGCGGCCGGTAACGCGATGATCTTCAAGCCAAGCGAAGTCACCTCGCTGACCACCCTGAAACTGGCCGAGATCTACACCGAAGCCGGCGTTCCGAACGGTGTGTTCAACGTGCTGACCGGCAGCGGCCGTGAAGTCGGCACCTGGCTGACCGAGCACCCGCGCATCGAGAAGATCTCCTTCACCGGCGGCACCGACACTGGCAAGAAGGTCATGGCCAGCGCTTCGGCTTCGTCGCTCAAAGACGTGACCATGGAACTGGGCGGCAAGTCCCCGCTGATCATCTGCGACGACGCCGACCTGGATCGCGCCGCCGACACCGCCATGATGGCCAACTTCTACAGCTCCGGTCAGGTCTGCACCAACGGCACCCGCGTGTTCGTGCCGAGCCACCTGAAAGCCGCTTTCGAAGCCAAGATCGTCGAGCGCGTTGCGCGCATCCGCATCGGCAACCCGGAAGACGAAAACACCAACTTCGGCCCGCTGGTCAGCTTCCCGCACATGGAAAGCGTGCTGGGCTACATCGCCAAGGGTAAAGAAGAAGGCGCCCGCGTTCTGTGCGGCGGCGAGCGTCTGACCGACGGCGAATTCGCCAAGGGCGCGTTCGTGGCTCCAACCGTGTTCACCGACTGCACCGACGACATGACCATCGTCCGTGAAGAAATCTTCGGCCCGGTGATGGCGATCCTGAGCTACGAAACCGAAGAAGAAGTGATCCGTCGCGCCAACGACACCGACTTCGGCCTGGCCGCCGGCATCGTCACCCGCGACCTGAACCGCGCGCACCGCGTGATTCATCAACTGGAAGCCGGTATCTGCTGGATCAACGCCTGGGGCGAGTCCGACGCAAAAATGCCGGTTGGCGGTTACAAACAGTCGGGCGTCGGCCGTGAGAACGGCATCAGCTCGCTGAACAACTTCACTCGCATCAAATCGGTACAGGTCGAGCTGGGCGATTACGTCTCGGTGTTCTAAGACCCGAGCGCTCTATCGCCTGCGAGGCCGCCTTCGCTGGCAAGCCAGCTCCCACAGATTGGATGTCGTCCACCCAATCTGTGGCAGCCCCGATCCCTGTGGGAGCGGGCTTGCCCGCGAATCGAGTGCAAAGCACTCGCCAGGCCTGACCTGACCAACTTCAAAGAGGGTGCATCCAATGTCCCAAGAATTCGATTACATCATCGTCGGTGCCGGCTCTGCCGGTAACACCCTGGCGACCCGTCTGACTGAAGACGAAGGCGTCACCGTCCTGCTGCTTGAAGCCGGCGGCCCGGACTACCGTCTCGACTTCCGCACGCAGATGCCGGCAGCCCTGGCATTCCCGCTGCAAGGTCGTCGCTACAACTGGGCCTACGAAACCGATCCGGAGCCACACATGGACGGCCGCCGGATGGAATGCGGTCGCGGCAAGGGCCTCGGCGGTTCCTCGCTGATCAACGGCATGTGCTACATCCGTGGCAACGCAATGGACTACGACGGCTGGGCCAAACTGCCAGGTCTGGAAGACTGGTCGTACCTCGATTGCCTGCCGTATTTCCGCAAAGCGGAAACCCGCGACATCGGCCCGAACGACTACCACGGTGGCGACGGCCCGGTCAGCGTGACCACGCCGAAAGCGGGCAACAACCCGCTGTTCCACGCCATGGTTGAAGCCGGCGTGCAGGCCGGTTACCCGCGCACCGAAGACTTGAACGGCTACCAGCAGGAAGGCTTCGGCCCGATGGACCGCACCGTGACGCCGAACGGCCGTCGTGCTTCCACCGCCCGTGGTTACCTGGACGTGGCCAAGAAGCGTTCGACCCTGACCATCGTCACTCACGCCCTCACCGACAAGGTTCTGTTCGAAGGCAAGCGTGCCGTTGGCGTGCGTTACCTGGTCGGCGCGGCTGAAGAGCGCGTTGAAGCCCGCGCCCGCAAGGAAGTCATCGTCTGCTCCGGCGCGATCGCTTCGCCGCAACTGCTGCAACGCTCCGGCGTCGGCCCGGCGAAACTGCTGGAAAGCCTCGACATCCCGGTGGTACACGATCTGCCGGGCGTCGGTGAAAACCTGCAGGATCACCTTGAGCTGTACCTGCAATACGCCTGCACCCAACCCGTTTCGCTGTACCCGTCGCTGCTCTGGTACAACCAGCCGGCCATCGGTGCCGAGTGGCTGTTCAACGGCACCGGCATTGGCGCCAGCAACCAGTTCGAAGCCGGCGGTTTCATCCGCACCCGTCCGGAATTCGAGTGGCCGAACATCCAGTACCACTTCCTGCCAGTGGCGATTAACTACAACGGCAGCAACGGTGTGAAAGAGCACGGCTTCCAGGCGCACATGGGTTCCATGCGTTCGCCGAGCCGCGGTCGCATCCAGGTCAAATCCAAGGATCCGCGCCAGCACCCGAGCATCCTGTTCAACTACATGGCCACCGAGCAGGACTGGCAGGAATTCCGCGACGGCATCCGCCTGACCCGTGAAATCATGCAACAGCCTGCACTGGACGCGTTCCGTGGCCGTGAAATCAGCCCGGGCATCGAAGTGCAAACCGATGAGCAGCTGGACAAGTTCATCCGCGAGCACGCCGAAACCGCGTTCCACCCGTCCTGCTCGTGCAAGATGGGCACGGACGACATGGCGGTAGTGGACGGCGAAGGCCGCGTGCATGGCATGCAGGGTCTGCGTGTGGTCGATGCGTCGATCATGCCGATCATCACCACCGGCAACCTGAACGCGCCGACGATCATGATCGCCGAGAAAATCGCCGACAAGATCCGTGGCCGCCAGCCGCTGCCGCGCAGCAAGGCGCCGTACTACGTCGCTGGCGATGCGCCGGTGAAAGGCAAGCCGATGCGTGATGTGAGTACTGTTGCTCAGTAATTCAGCTACTGAGCATCAAGGCTAATCGCGAGCAGGCTCGCTCCCACATTTGGAATGTATTTCAANCAACTGTGGGAGCGAGCCTGCTCGCGATGAGGCCCTACTAATCACCACCTATCTCCCTGCTTCCTACAGTAAATTCCCCTACACCCCCTCTTCACTTGATCCTACACCCCACGCAGGCCTACTCTAGTCCTCGCCCGATCGTTTCACCCCCTCCCCGCCGAATCCGCTTCGCCGCTGCTCCCATGACAAGGAGGTTCCCTGATGTTCGATTTCCACCCCCAGCTCAAGCAGCGCTTCGCTGCCTTGCGCACGGGCGCCGAATTTTTTTCCCTGCGGTATGTGCGCGAATCCGGGCAGTACCTGTCGGTGCGCAAGAACGTCGCCGAACCGCCGAGCCTGAGCCGCGACGAAGGCGCGATGCTGACTGTCCGGGTCAATGGCGTCGAGGCCTACGCAGCGACCAATGACCTGTCGCAACAAGGCCTGCAAGCCGCTCTCGAGCGTGCCGAGCAACAGGCCCGGCGGCTCAAGCCCCATGCCCTGCTCGACCTGAGCCAGCAGCCGGTTTCCAGCGACCGCGCCGATTACTTTTCACCCAATCTCGAACAACCCTTCCCGTCCCTGAGCGAATGCTTCGAGCTGCTCGGCGCGGAATCCGCCTCGGTGCCAAGGGATGAGCGCCTGGTGAATTGGCAAGTGAGCATCGGCATCACCCACGTCGAACAGATCTACCTGAGCAGCGCCGGCGCCGAATTGCGCCAGGCCCAACGCTTCGTCTACCCGAGCCTGGACGTCACCGCCTACGACGGCAACGACAGCCAGACCCGCAGCCTCGGCCGCGAGAACTTCGGCCAGCAGGGCGGCGCCGACGTAATCAACCGTTGCGGCCTGATCGGTGCCGGCCCGCAAGTCGCCGATCAGGCGCTGCAATTGCTGCTCGCGCCGAACACCCCGCAAGGCCCGCGCGACCTGCTGCTGATGCCCGACCAGATGATGCTGCAGATCCACGAATCCATCGGCCACCCGCTGGAGCTCGACCGGATTCTCGGCGACGAGCGCAATTACGCCGGCACCAGTTTCGTCAAAGCCGCGGATTTCGGCAGCCTGCAATACGGCTCGAAACTGCTCAATGTGACGTTCGATCCGGACATTCCCGAAGAACTGGCGAGTTACGGTCACGATGACGACGGTTCCAAAGCCAGCAAACAATTCCTGATTCGTGAAGGCCTGCTGGTCCGTCCGTTGGGCGGTGCCCTGTCACAGTTCCGTGCGGGTCTGAACGGCGTCGCCAACAGCCGCGCCTGCAGTTGGAACCGACCGCCGATCGACCGCATGGCCAACCTCAACATCGAGCCGGGCGACCAGTCGCTGGAGCAACTGATCGGCGGTATCGAAAACGGCATTCTGATGAGCACCAACCGCTCATGGTCGATTGACGATGCACGCAACAAATTCCAGTTCGGCTGCGAATGGGGCCAGTTGATTGAAAACGGCGAACTCAAGGGCGTGGTGAAAAACCCGAACTACCGGGGTATTTCCGCGCACTTCTGGAAGAGTCTGCGCGCCGTCGGCAACGCCGCCACCACCCAGGTGCTGGGCACGCCGAACTGCGGCAAGGGCGAACCGAACCAGGTGATCCGCGTCGGCCACGCTTCACCGGCCTGCGTGTTCAGCAATGTTGATGTGTTTGGGGGAGACGCCTGATGAGTATTTCCAAGAGCCAGTCCGAGGCGTTCAAGCTGCTGGTCAACTGGCTGCGCGATGCCGTGCGCGAGCCGGAACAGTTCACCCTGAGTTACGACGCCGAATCGTCGGCCTTCGTCCGTTTCAACCACGCCAAGGTGCGTCAGGCCGGGCAAGTTCAGCAAGCCGGTATCGGTCTGAAACTGATCGACGACGGTCGCCATGCCGACCTGCAGATCACCTTGTCCGGCGATCAGGAAGCCGACCTGCAACGCCTTGCCGAAGGCCTGCAACAGCTGCGTGAAACCCTGCCGCTGTTGCCGCAGGATCCGTACCTGTTGCTCAACCACAACGGCTGGCAGAGCCAGAATGTGCAGGAGCATCCGCTGCCGGACACCGAGCAGGTCGTGGCGCAAATCGCCCAAGCGGCAGAAGGTCTGGATCTGGTCGGCTTCTATGCCGCCGGCCCGATCAGCCGTGGTTTTGCCAGTTCTTCCGGGGCGTTCGGCTGGCATCAGGCCAACAGCTTCAACTTCGACTTCAGCCTGTTCCACGAGAACGGCGAAGCGGTGAAGGCCAGCTACGCCGGACATGACTGGAACAGCGAAGACTTCGCCCGCCGCTTCCAGCAGGCCCGCGAGCAACTCGAATTTCTCGGTCGCCCGCTGCGCACCTTGCCGCCCGGCCAGTACCGCGCCTATCTGGCGCCGGCGGCGCTGGAAGAAATCATGGGCATGTTGTGCTGGGGCGGTTTCTCGGCGCAGTCGATTGCCAGCAAGAGCAGCCCGTTGCAGAAGCTGTATGCCGGCGATCAGGCGTTCAGCCCGCTGGTGTCCCTCGACGAAAAAGTCAGTGGTTCGCTGAGTCCGGCGTTTTCCGGCGAGGGTTACCCGCGCAGCGATCTGCGGCTGATCATCGAAGGTCAGGCCGGCGAGCAACTGGTCGGTTCGCGCAGCGCCGCCGAATACGGCCTGACCGCCAACGGCGCCGGCGGCGGTGAATCGCCCAGCGCGCTGAACATGGCCGCCGGCGACTTGTCCCAGGCCGAGATCCTCAAGCAGTTGGGTACCGGGTTGTATATCAGCAACCTTTGGTACCTGAACTTCTCGGATCAACCGGCGGCGCGCCTGACCGGCATGACCCGATTTGCCACGTTCTGGGTGGAAAACGGCGAGATTCAGGCGCCGGTCAGCACCATGCGTTTCGACGACAGCGCCTACAGCCTGCTGGGTTCGCAGCTGGAAGCGTTGACCGCCGAGCGTGAGTTGCTGCTGTCGGCGAGCACCTATAGCCAGCGCAGTACCTCGTCGGCGTTGTTGCCCGGGGCGCTGGTGAGCCGTTTGACCCTGACCCTGTAACCCCCGGATCGGCGGAACACCGCAGATCTACTGTGGGAGCGGGCTTGCTCCGGGCGGCGATCCGACGAAGAGGCCACTTCATTCAACATTGATGTCGACTGATTTACCGCTTTCGCGAGCAAGCCCGCTCCCACATTGACCGTGCTCGACCATGGATATGCATTAACCCCAACCACAAGAGGTTCCATGCCCAACCGCCCGCCTCTCGACGCCATCACCGCCCGCTGGTTGCCATGGGTCGTCGCCATCGCTTTCTTCATGCAGTCCCTCGACGGGACTATCCTCAACACCGCCTTGCCGGCCATGGCCCGGGACCTGGCCGAAGACCCGCTGCGCATGCAGGGCGTGATCATCGCCTACATGCTCACCGTGGCCCTGCTGATCCCGGCCTCGGGCTGGATCGCCGACCGCTTCGGCACCAAGAAGATCTTCTTCGGCGCAATCCTGCTGTTCAGCCTCGGCTCGCTGCTCTGCGCCTTGTCGAGCAGCCTGAGCATGCTGATCGGCGCGCGCGTGATCCAGGGCCTCGGCGGTGCCCTGATGCTGCCGGTCGGACGTTTGGTGGTGCTGCGCGCCTACCCGCGCTCGGAACTGGTGCGGATCATGGGCTTCATCACCATTCCCGGCCTGCTCGGCCCGCTGATCGGCCCGACCATGGGCGGCTGGATGGTGGAATACCTGACGTGGCACTGGATCTTCCTGATCAACCTGCCGGTCGGCGTCATCGGTTGCTATGCGGTGTGGAAGTTCATCCCCGACCTGCGCGGCACCGAGCGCACGCGTTTCGATAGCCTGGGGTTCCTGCTGTTCGGCGCGGCGATGGTGCTGATCACCATCGCCATGGAAGGCCTCGGCGAACTGCACCTGCCGCACCTGCGAGTGATGCTGTTGCTGTTCGGCGGCATGGCCTGTCTGGCGGCGTACTGGCTGCGCGCCGGGCACATTGAAAACCCGCTGTTCGCGCCGTCGCTGTTCAAGACCCGCACCTTCGCGGTCGGCATCCTCGGCAACCTGTTCGCCCGCCTGGGCAGCGGCGCCCTGCCGTTTCTGGTGCCGTTGCTGCTGCAAGTGGCGCTGGGTTATTCGCCGTCCCAGGCCGGGATGAGCATGCTGCCGCTGGCGGCTGCGGCGATGGTCGCCAAATGGGGCGCGCGGCCGCTGATCGAGCGTCTGGGCTATCGCATCGTGCTGACCGGCAACACCCTGTTTCTGGGGATCATGCTGGCGAGCATGGGGCTGGTCAGCGAGCAGACGCCGTACTGGCTGCTGCTGTGCCTGCTGGCGGTTCTCGGGGCGATCAACTCGCTGCAATTCACCGCGATGAACACCGTGACCCTGATCGACCTCGACGACGCCAGCGCCAGCAGCGGCAACAGCCTGCTGTCGGTGGTGGCGCAGTTGTCGCTGAGCCTTGGCGTGGCGTGTGCCGGTGCGCTGCTCGGCGGCTTTACGGCGGAGATCGGCAACGATGGCGTCGAGACCGTGTTGGGCGCTTTCCAGCTCACGTTCGTGACCGTCGGGATCATGGCGATGCTGGCGGCGACCATTTTCTCGCAGCTCTCGAAAGAGGACGGACGGCGCGCCAAGCGCCGGGAGGAACACATCGAGCATTGACCGGGGTCTGCGTGGCGAGGGGACCGGCCCTCGTCACAGGCTTTGCGTTCGTCCAGAACTTTCGAGGAAAGTGGCCAGAGGCTGCTACACTGCGCGACATTTTGTTTTGCAGGCCAGTCCCGTGACCACCATCGCCACCGCTTTTAATACTTTGCCGCTGTCCGCCGCCATGCTGGCTAACCTCGACTCCCTCGGTTATGCCCAGATGACGCCGATCCAGGCGCAGAGCTTGCCGGTGATCCTCAAGGGGATGGACCTGATCGCCCAGGCCAAGACCGGCAGCGGCAAGACCGCCGCGTTCGGCATCGGCCTGCTGAACCCGATCAATCCGCGCTACTTCGGTTGCCAGGCGCTGGTGATTTGCCCGACCCGCGAGCTGGCCGACCAGGTCGCCAAGGAAATCCGTCGTCTGGCCCGTGCCGAAGACAACATCAAGGTCCTGACTCTGTGCGGCGGCGTGTCGTTCGGCCCGCAGATCGGCTCGCTGGAGCACGGCGCGCACATCATCGTCGGCACCCCGGGCCGCATCCAGCAACATCTGCGCAAGGGTTCGCTGGTCCTCGACGGCCTCAACACGCTGATCCTCGACGAAGCCGACCGCATGCTCGACATGGGTTTCTACGACGCCATCGAAGACATCATCGAACAGACCCCGGCCCGCCGTCAGACCCTGCTGTTCTCGGCGACCTACCCGGTGGGCATCAAGCAGCTGGCGTCGAAGTTCATGCGTGATCCGCAAACGGTGAAAGCCGAGGCGTTCCACGACGACACCCAGATCGAACAGCGCTTCTACGAGATTTCCCCGGAAGAACGCATGAGCGCGGTGACCAAGGTCCTGCACCACTTCCGTCCGGCCTCCACCGTGGCGTTCTGCTTCACCAAGCAGCAAGTGCAGGAAACTGTCGATCACCTGACCTCCAAAGGCATTTCCGCCGTCGGCCTGCACGGCGACCTGGAACAGCGCGACCGCGATCAAGTACTGGCGATGTTCGCCAACCGCAGTACTTCGGTACTGGTCGCCACTGACGTTGCCGCCCGTGGTCTGGACATCGATGCACTGGACATGGTGATCAACGTCGAACTGGCCCGCGACTCGGAAATCCACATTCACCGCGTCGGCCGTACCGGTCGTGCCGGCGAGAAAGGCATCGCGGTCAGCCTCGTTGCGCCGTCCGAAGCGCACCGCGCGCAAGCCATCGAACAACTGCAGAAAACCCCGCTGAACTGGGATCAGGTGGATAACCTCAAGTCCCAGGGCGGTGCCCCGCTGCAACCACCGATGAGCACGCTGTGCATCGCTGGCGGCCGGAAAGACAAGGTACGTCCGGGCGACATTCTTGGCGCACTGACCGGTGAGGCCGGGATTCCGGGCGCTCAGGTCGGCAAGATCGCGATCTTCGACTTCCAGTCCTATGTAGCCGTTGAACGCACCGTGGTCATGCAGGCGCTGCAGCGCTTGAACAACGGCAAGATCAAGGGCCGTTCGCTGCGCGTTCGGGTCTTGTAAACGATCTACCATCCAAAGTAGATCCTTGTGGGAGCGGGCTTGCTCGCGAAAGCGGTCACTCAGGCGACATAAGTGTCAACTGACACACCGCCTTCGCGAGCAAGCCCGCTCCCACAGTTTGTTTTGTGGTGAACAACGTGAGGACACCGTTTTGCGCTCTACCGAAGTCGTGATCATTGGCGCTGGCGCCGCAGGGTTGATGTGTGCACTGACCGCCGCGGGGCGCGGGCGTCAGGTGTTGCTGCTCGACCACGCGAACAAGGCCGGCAAGAAAATCCTGATGTCCGGCGGTGGACGCTGCAACTTCACCAACATGTACACCGAGCCGAGCAATTTCCTCTCGCAGAATGCGCATTTCTGCAAATCCGCGCTGGCCCGCTACACCCAGTGGGATTTCATCGGCATGGTCGCCAAGCACGGCGTGCCGTATCACGAGAAGAAACTCGGCCAACTGTTCTGCGATAACAAATCCAGCGACATCCTCGGCATGCTGCTGGACGAGTGCGATCAGGTCGGCGTCAACCTGCACCTCGACACCTCGATCCAGACCATAGAGAAAATCGAGGGCGGTTACCTGCTCGACACGACTCTCGGCCAGATCCAGTGCCAGTCGCTGGTAATCGCCACCGGCGGCCTGTCGATCCCGACGCTGGGCGCGACCGGTTTCGGATATCAGGTCGCCAAACAGTTCGGCCATGAACTGCTCCCGACCCGCGCCGGTCTGGTGCCGTTCACCATCACCGATCAGCTCAAGGACTTGTGCACCGAGCTGTCCGGCACCTCGGTGGATTGTCTGGTCAGCTGCAACAACCAGAGCTTTCGCGAGAACATCCTGTTCACTCACCGTGGTCTGAGCGGGCCGGCGATTCTGCAGATTTCCTCGTTCTGGGAGCCGGGCGACACGGTCGAGATCAACCTGCTGCCCGATCACGACGCCGCGAGCTGGCTGCAACAGCAAACCGCCGAGCGTCCGAACAGCGAACTGAAAACCCTGCTCGGCGAAATCTTCACCAAGAAGATGGCCAACCTGCTGGCGGACAACTGGTTCGTCTCCAAACCGATGAAGCAGTACACCCATGCCGAACTGGCGGACATCGCCGAAAAGCTCGGCAGCTGGAAAGTCGTCCCGGCCGGCACCGAAGGTTACCGCACCGCCGAAGTGACGCTGGGCGGCGTCGACACCCGCGAAGTGTCGTCCAAGACCATGGAGTCGCTGAAAAGCCCGGGCCTCTACTTCGTTGGTGAAGTGCTGGATGTCACCGGGCATCTGGGCGGTTTCAACTTCCAGTGGGCCTGGGCCTCTGGCTACGCTGCCGCGCAGTACGTCTGACCCAAAGCCATACACAAAACCCTGTGGGAGCGGGCTTGCTCCCACAGTGGTGTGTGGTGCATGAAAGGAACACTTTTTGCTGTCAGATGTGATCGGCGCCATTGCGTCGGCGTCATTACTGGCTCAATTTAGCGGCATCGCCTCGGAAGGCCTTCGCACTTCATGTCCTCGACCTCGTTTCGTCAGTCTTTGCGGCGCCTGTGGGCGCTGGATAAATTCAGCTACAGCGTGCGGGTATTCATCGCCCTGACCGGCAGCATGGCGCTGTGCTGGTATCAGGATGAAATGGGGCTGCTGATCCCGCTGTTCCTCGGGATTATCGCCAGCGCCCTGGCCGAGACCGACGACAGTTGGCAGGGCCGCCTCAACGCACTGGCGGTGACGCTGGTGTGTTTCAGTGTCGCGGCGCTGTCCGTGGAATTGCTGTTCCCCTACCCCATCGTGTTCGTCATCGCGTTGGCACTGGCCAGTTTCAGCCTGACCATGCTCGGCGCGCTCGGCGAACGTTACGGGGCGATTGCTTCGGCGACGCTGATTCTTTCCGTCTACACCATGATCGGCGTGGATCAGCGCGGTGGCGCGGTCACGGATTTCTGGCACGAGCCGATGCTGCTGGTGGCCGGCGCCGCGTGGTACGGCCTGCTGTCGGTGCTGTGGCAGGCGATGTTTTCCAATCAGCCGGTGCAGCAGAGTCTGGCGCGGCTGTTCCGCGAACTCGGCTATTACCTGAAGCTGAAATCCTCGCTGTTCGAGCCGATCCGTCAGATGGACGTCGAAGCACGGCGACTGGAGCTGGCCCAGCAAAACGGCCGGGTCGTCGCAGCCCTGAACAGCGCCAAGGAAATCATCCTGCACCGGGTCGGCAACGGTCGTCCGGGCTCGAAAGTCAGCCGTTACCTGAAGCTGTACTTCCTCGCTCAGGACATTCACGAACGCGCCAGTTCTTCGCACTACCCGTACAACGCCCTGGCTGATGCGTTTTTCCACAGCGATGTCTTGTTCCGCTGCCAGCGCCTGCTGCGCCAGCAAGGCAAGGCCTGCCGGGCGCTGGCGGAATCGATCCAGATGCGCCAACCGTTCACCTACGACGCGAGTTTCGCCGAAGCCCTGAGCGACCTGCACGCCTCCCTCGAACACCTGCGCATCCAGAGCAACCCGGCCTGGCGCGGACTGCTCCGTTCGTTGCGCGCACTGGCGGCCAACCTCGGCACCCTCGACCGTTTGCTCAGCGACGCCAGCAACCCCGATGCCCTGGCAGATGCCACCGACAGCAGTCTGCTTGACCGCTCGCCGCGCAACTTCAAGGACGTGTGGATTCGTCTGCGCACGCAGCTGACGCCGACCTCGCTGCTGTTCCGCCATGCCCTGCGCTTGCCGCTGGCGTTGAGCATCGGCTACGGCATGGTGCACCTGATACACCCGTCGCAGGGTTACTGGATCATCCTCACCACGCTGTTCGTCTGCCAGCCGAACTACGGCGCCACCCGGCGCAAACTCGGCCAGCGGATTTTCGGCACGGCGATCGGCCTGACGATTGCCTGGGCGCTGTTCGATCTGTTCCCAAGCCCGCTGGTGCAGTCGTGCTTCGCCATCGCCGCCGGCGTGGTGTTCTTTACCAACCGCACCACCCGCTACACCGTGGCCACCGCCGCGATCACGATCATGGTGCTGTTCTGCTTCAACCAGGTCGGTGACGGCTACGGGCTGTTCGTGCCGAGACTGTTCGATACCTTGCTCGGCAGCCTGATTGCGGGGCTTGCGGTATTCCTGTTCCTGCCGGACTGGCAAGGTCGGCGCCTGAACAAAGTGCTGGCCAACACCCTCACCTGCAACAGCATCTACCTGCGCCAGATCATGCAGCAATACGCCGCCGGCAAGAGCGACGACCTCGCCTATCGCCTGGCCCGGCGCAACGCGCACAACGCCGACGCCGCACTATCAACAACCCTGGCGAACATGCTGATGGAGCCGGGGCATTTCCGGAAGGAAGCCGATGTCGGCTTCCGCTTCCTGGTGCTGTCGCACACCTTGCTCAGCTATCTGTCAGGCCTCGGCGCGCACCGGGAAACCCAACTGCCGGCGGAAGTGCGCGAACACCTGATCGACGGCGCCGGGGTGAGTCTGGCGTCGAGCATCGATGAGATCGCCCAGGGTCTGGCGAGCAAACAGCCGATTGCCATTCAAAGCGATGAGGAAGAAGCGCTGGCCAATGAGCTGGAGCAGATGCCGGACGAAATCGACGAAGGCCAGCGACTGGTGCAGACGCAACTGGCGCTGATCTGCCGCCAGCTCGGCCCGTTGCGCACGCTGGCGGCGCATCTGATCAAGGACACAGCCGAAGATTGAGCCGCCTCACATCCCGTGCTGCCTGAGCAACTTGTCATAGCTGCCATCGGCCTTCATCGATGCAATCGCCTTGTCGAACCCGGCCACGATCTGTTCGTGCTGCGGGTTCTTCAGGCTGACCAGAATATGCAGGCTGTTCTCGCTCAGCGGCTTGGGCAGAAACTCCACCGCGTTACGTACCTTCTGTGATTCCCGGGCCAGGTAATAGCGGGCCACGTATTCGTCTTCCAGGGTCAGCTTGACCCGGTCCGCCGCGAGCATGCGCACGGCCATGGCGAAGTTATGCACAGGGACTTTCTGCAACGCGGTGTCGGCATCGAACGGCGCCGAATAGGCATAGCCGCGCACTACCGCAACCGGATAGGTGTGCAGTTCCTGCAGGTTGTTGTATTCGATGGGCGCGTCTTTGCGCTTGAGGAAGCGCACGCGATTGAGCAGGTACTCGGCGGAAAACTGCCCGATCTTCGTGCGCTCGTCGTTGTACCAGGCGTTGACCAGCACGTCGTAACGCCCTTCGCCAACACCCAGCAACGCCCGCGCCCACGGCACCTGCTCATAACCGCTGGCATAACCGGCACGGGCCAGGGCCGTGCTGACGATGTCGGTCGCCAGCCCACCGTTGACCAGCGTGTCATCGGTAAAGGGCGGCCAGACGTCGAACACCAGACGCAATTTCTCCGCTGCCGCGCTTTGACCCAGCAACAGCAATCCGATCAAAGCAAAGGCTCGATGCAATCGCGGCATGCTTGAAAATCCTTAGCGGGCGGGCCGCCCGGCGTGTTTTCAGTCAAAACCCCAAGGCCCTTTACGGCGAATCCCAGGCCCTAACCTTAGCTCATTGAAGCCATTGCACAGTGCTTCCCAGCAGATTACACAAAGTACGGCGAGCCGCGATATTGGAATGATGGCATTTTGGCCTTTGTCACAGATTTCTCAGCCATACAGACATATTTCGGCGGGACGCTTAGTATCGGGCGACGTTGTTCAAGGAATCGGAAGATGACAATCGAGTGGGTCTGCAAACATCACAGCGATCTGGGACTGGAGCAGCTGTACGCCATCTTGAAATTGCGCTCGGAAGTGTTCGTGGTCGAACAGCGCTGCGCGTACCTGGATCCGGACGGTCAGGATCTGGACGGTGACACCTGCCATTTGATGGGCTGGGACGATGATCAACTGGTGGCGTACCTGCGCCTGCTGGACCCGGAATCCCAGGGTGGCGACGTGGTGATCGGCCGCGTGCTGACCGCGCCGGCCGGGCGTGGCAAAGGGTTGGGGCATGAAATGATGGAGCAGGCGCTGAAACAGGCGCAGAAGCGTTGGCCTGAAGTGCCGATCTATCTGTCGGCGCAGGCGCATTTGCAGGGGTATTACGGGCGGTATGGGTTTGTGGTGGCGGGTGAGGAATATCTTGAGGATGACATTCCGCATATTGGTATGCGGCGGTCTTGAGATTTCCCCTTCGCGGGCTTGCCCGCGAAGGCTCTGCTGAGGTCAGGGATACTCGAGAACAGCCTTGATCTGCCGCAAATTCCGCTCGATCCACCCCCGATCAATCGCCCCCCAGTCGCGAATCCGATAGCGCCCCGCATGATTGCGCGCGCCCTCTTCCTGTTCGAACTCACAGACGATATCCAGATCCGCCAGCGCCGCAATCGTGTCCTGCGCCGTACGCCGGGGCATGCCGGTGACCTCGGTCAACGCCGGCACGCTGCTGGCCAGGCCGCTGTCGATAAGGTACGCCACGTACAAGCGCCGGTAGAAACTGCTCTTGGTCTTGCTCACGTCCATGCATGCGCTCCGTTGTTTGATGTCTTATTGCATGTCCCGCCACGTCAGGTACACCCGCAGGTCGAACTCGACCTGGTGGTAGCCCGGCAGCATGTGCTCACATAACTTATAGAACGCCTTGTTGTGATCCGACTCCTTGAAGTGCGCCAGCTCGTGCACGACGATCATCTTCAAAAACTCCGGCGCGGCGTCCTTGAACAGCGAGGCGATGCGAATCTCTTTCTTGGCCTTGAGCTTGCCGCCCTGCACCCGCGACACCGTGGTGTGCAGGCCGAGGGCGCGATGGGTCAGGTCGAGGCGGTTGTCGAACAGCACCTTGTCAATGGCCGGGGCGTTGCGCAGGTATTCCTGCTTCAAGTCCAGCGCGTAGCCGTACAACGCCTTGTCGCTCTGCACATCGTGGCGGCCCGGGTAGCGTTGGCTCAGGTAATCACCGAGGCGTTTGTCGGCGATCAATTGGCGCACCTGATCCTGCAGATTCGCGGGATAGGCCTGGAGGTATTTCAACGCAGTCATGGGGCGGCACGGGTCATGAAAAGGCCGCCAGTGTAGCGAATTCAACCGGCCAACGCGCTCCAGTCGAACGGCTCGGTAAAGCGTGCGGTGTCCTCGGCGACCAACGGCCGCGCCACCAGGAAGCCTTGCACGTACTGACAACCATGGGCTTGCAGCCACTGGTATTGCTCGACGGTTTCCACGCCTTCGGCAATCACCAGCAAGCCGTATTCCTTGCATAAGTCGATGACCGTGCGCACCAGTGAAGCGTCGCGGGACGAGTCCGGCAATCGGGCGATCAGGTGGCGATCGAGTTTGAGGGTATCCAGCTCCAGATCGCGCAGATGCGCCAGCGAGCAGGCGCCGGAACCGAAATCATCCAGCGCCACCCGCACCCCGAGATTGCGCAGCAGCTTCAGCTGCTTGCGGGTCTCGTCCGGGTTGACCGTCAGCGCCTCTTCGGTGACTTCCACTTCCATCTGGTGCGGCTGCAAACCATGGCGCTCCAGCACCTGGCGCAATTCAGTCACCAGATTCGGCAGGCCGAACTGAGTGTTGCTCAGGCTCACGCCGATCACCAGATCCTTGGAGAACTCGGCCTCCCACGCCTTACGCTGCCCGGCGCTGCGGTGATAGATCCAGCTGCCGAGGCGGCTGATCAACGTCGCCTCTTCCAGCAACGGCAAAAACAACCCCGGCGGTACGTCGCCGACGCTCGGGTGCTGCCAGCGCAGCAACGCCTCGAAACCACGAACGCGACCATCGCCAATGGCCACCTGCGGCTGATACACCAGATTGAAATCGCGGTTCTCGATGGCATTACGCACGCTTTCTTCCAGCATCAGCCGCGACCGCGCGCGGCCGTTCATTTCATGATCGTAGAAGCGATATTGCTGACGACCAGCCCGCTTGGCCTCGTACATGGCGATGTCCGAGGCGCGCAGCAAACCGTCGAGATTGTTGCCGCAATCCGGGTAAGTGGCGATGCCGATACTCGCACCCAGCGCAATATCCAGCCCTTCAATCTGCTGACAGATCGACACCCGCTCGATGAGCTTCTCGGCGATCTTCGCCGCTTGCTCGGGGAATTCCAGATCCAGCAGCGCGGTGAACTCGTCACCGCCCATCCGCGCCAGAATGTCGAACGGCCGCAGGCAGGCTTTCAATTGTTCGGAGACCCAGCGCAACACCCGGTCCCCGGCATCATGGCCGAGGGAATCGTTGACCCTTTTGAAGCCGTCGAGATCGAGGTACATCAACACCCAACTGCTGTCCGTGCGCTCGCCGCGCAACAGCAGGTTTTCCACAGTCTGGTAAAAACCCCGGCGATTGAGCAGCCCGGTCAGCGGGTCGGTGACCGCCTGAAATTCCAGCTGTTGATGCAGATGACGCACCACCGACATGTCCAGCACCGTCACCACCATCGCGTGCTGTTCACTCGGCAGCGGCGCACAGGACAAGGCCACCGGCACCTGCTGCCCCGGTGCGGTTCGTAGCGATGCATCGTGTAGACGCAGCGTCTCGCCACGTTTGTAACCGGCGTAAAACTCGGAATCGGCCCACAGCGGAATATGCGGTTTCTGCAGGTAATCGAGAAACTCCTGCCCTTCCAGCTCCTTCACCGGCGCATTGAGCAACCGGGAAATCGCCGGATTGGCGAAGCGGATCAAGCCATCCTCACCCAACACCAGAATCCCTTCGGCAGCGTTATCCAGCACCGAAGCATTGAAGGCCCGCGCCGATTCCAGATCCTGACTCAAGCGCTGCAAGGCCCGGCGATTGCGCTGGTGTTCCAGCAGCGCCTGGACTTTGGGTTTGAGAATCTGCGGATCGAAGGGTTTGAACAGGTAATCCACCGCCCCGCTGGCGTAACCCTTGATCACGGCGTCCTGGGACTGCTCGTTGGCGGTGAGGAAAATGATCGGGGTCAGGCGCGTGCGCTGACTGCCGCGCATCAGCCGCGCGACTTCGAAACCGTCCATGCCCGGCATCTGCACATCCAGCAGCACCAGGTCGATGTCGTGTTCGAGCAACAGGTTGAGGGCTTCGTAACCGGAAGCGGCAGTCAATACCTGCCAGTCCTGGCGCTGCAGCAACGCGCGCATGCTGATCAGGTTTTCAGGGTAATCATCGACGATCAAAAGGACTGAGCTGCCTTCACCTGGCTGGGGTTGCGCGCATTCCATGCTGCTTCTCTTGTCGGGACAACTCGTGTCGGGGCATCTCGGGTCAGTGTTCCGGGCGGCTTCTCGTGAAAACCGTACAGTCACCGAGTCTTCACTCTAGTCCGGGATCTGTAAAAGCAATAGCTGTCATCCAGCCATCATTTAAACAAACCAGCAGGCAGCCGACTAACGGTCACCGCTGAAGCCCCCGAAAACCGGGAAAGGTGGCATTTCGACAGGATGTTGACGCCAATCATCTGCCGGACGGCCATTAACAAAAAATCCCTCTACGCTTATAAAGGCCGCCCCCAAGAGGCGCGGGCTAGAGCTTCTGGCACGCGCGTGCAAGAGAAATAGAGTGGAAGAACCGACATGATCGACCTCGCAACCTGGAACCTCAGCGTTCCCGTTGGCAGCCCGCCCTACACCGTCGAAACCTCCAAACTGGTGAACGGCTTCAAGGATCAGTACTTCCATTCCGACACCGGCACCCTGTTCTTCTGGTCGCCGGTGACCGGCTCGAAAACCGAAAACGCCATCTACCCGCGTACCGAACTGCGTGAAACCTACAGCAACGGAACATTGCGCAACTGGTATTACCCCGACGCCGACAACCTGCTGCGCGCGACCCTTTCGGTCAACAAGGTGCCCAGCTCGGGCAAGATCGTCATCGGCCAGATCCACGCCTACGAAAGCCAGAAGCCGATGCTCAAGCTTGAGTACCAATACAAAGAAAAAACCGAGACCGGCAACCTGGTGATCAAACTGCGCACCCATCCGGATCAGGACGAAAGCCGCGTCATCACCCTCGCCACCGGGATCAAACTCAATCGCGAGTTCAACTACCTCATTCACCTGAGCCCCGGCGGTGCACTGGGCGTGAGTGCGGCCGGGTATCAGTGGGATTCGCAGATCAGCGCGACGTGGCGGAACAAGCCGCTGTACTTCAAGGCGGGCGTGTATGTGCAGGACAACACCGGGTACACCAGCGAGGGTGGGCAGGTGACGTTCAGCAAGCTGGATATCGATCACGATAAATAGCAGCCGCGCGACCGTTTAAGGCTTCTGTTTAAAGGCAGTGCGCGTAACGTCCCGAAGCCTACAACGGCTTGCGTCACGGCCTACCGGTACGCCAGAATCCGCCGGCTTGTGCGCCTGGAGGGCCATCGGTAACTTGATTCGGGTCACTGATTCGCAGTGATCGGGTTTAGTAGCCCGTGGCTTCGAGCTTGTGCACAAGCATCTATCAGTCAGGAATTTCGATTCCTGCACCTGATGGCGACTGTGCGCAGGGCACCTTCGGGTGCGCCGGCTTGCTCGAAACCCCGGTCTACTAACCTGCGTACAGTTGCCTCCACTTTGATTAGTAGCCAGAGCGGGGGCACTCCAATCAGGTTTCGAGCAAATGACTAAATCTACGCCTCATCCGCCGGTCACAGACCCGGCCTCCCCCTACGACTCCATCGACCCCAAAAAACTCAACGAAGCCGCCGAACGCGCCCTCGACCACTACCTCTGCCCCGGCGCCCGCATCATGGCCACGGTCAACGAACCGGACCGCATGTACTTCGCCAACCCCGCCTACAACACCGAATCCCTGCTGGCCAACGCCAGCGAAACCCTCGGCTCCGCCAGCGAAATGCTCAACAACTTCGCCGCCTCCCTCGCCCCCTCCGACCGCAAGACCGCGATTGGCATTGCGCAGTTGGTAATGCTTGGAGAACTGGCGGTGAATCAGGCGCTGGATCACGTAGAGCCGAAATAACCAGCTCTATATAAGGAACCCGCTTCAGGGCGGGTTTCTCGGGAGCGTCAGCTCAAGGCTCGCAGGCGGCCGTTTCTGCACAATGCATCGCACGCAGAGTGACTCGGAGAACTGCCGACGGTCGTAAAAAGTAGCAATCCGCCACCCACACAATAAACCGTCAAATCGCATACAAAACATCAAAAACGCAATATTTTATTGCTTTAATGCATCATAAATCACCATCACCGTATATAGTACTGCCAAATCAGCATATTAATTTGAGAGTTTTGAATGGAGAATTTCCCTATCGTCCTGGCAATGCTGCGCGCCTCGGTCCGGGACAAATCCAGCGCCGTTTTGCAGCACGCCGAGCGCCTGCAAGGGGCTCTGAAGAAAGCAGGAGCCTTGGATGAGGCGCAGGCGATCGCAGATGTTCTTGAAGGGTCAAAAAAGTCGGGAGCGGGCAAGCTTATCCCTTCCCGCGTCGTGAGATCTCGGTTTGTCTCCTCTGGAGAAATGATGTCCCCCAATACATCCCCACCGGTAGACAAGGAAACAAGCGCCCCTCTGGCAGAGATTTTTATGCCTGGCCATCTTGAAGAGCTGGCCCCACCAATTCTCAGCGATCGCCTCGAACGCGCCATTTCCCATCTACAGGAACAATGGGCAGGCGCAGATCAGCTGCAGGCGGCCGGCATCAAAATTCCACGCACTGCTCTTTTTTTCGGGCCGCCCGGCACCGGCAAAACGAGATTGGCCTTGTGGGCTGCGTCAAAACTAGGTTTACCCGTTGTCCTCGCTCGACTGGATGGTTTAACGAGCTCATTTCTTGGAACAACGGCGCGAAACATACGAGCTCTGTTCGACTTTGCTAATCGCTATCAATGCCTCCTTTTGCTGGACGAATTTGACGGGATCGCGAAGCTTCGCGATGACCCGCAAGAGCTTGGGGAAGTGAAGCGCGTGGTAAATGCTGTGCTGCAGGCAATCGACGCACGTGCGCCGCTTGGACTGACTATTGCGATCACCAACCACGAGGCCCTGCTGGATCCCGCGGTATGGAGACGTTTTGATGCGCGCATTGAAATAGGCCTACCTGATGCAACGACCCGTCTACAGATCATCGAACGGTACACCGAAGGTTTTGCTATCAAGCCTGGCGCAGTGAAGGTCTTGGCATGGTTGACCGAGGGTTACAGTGGCTCGGACATCGAAACCATGTGCGACTTCATCAAAAGGCATATGACATTGCGTGCAGGCCAGAAGCCATCAGTGATAGATTCTGTGCAGCTATTCTTGGATTTATCAGCAACTAACGCTCCTTCGGCGGCTCGAGAAGCGATATTGCGCGGAGAGAGCTCTTGGATGCATCAAGTGCTGACCTACAAGGATATAAAAATCGTCCAAGCGGATATCGCGGATGCGATTCACTCGACGCAATCGAAGGTAAGCCGGCGCCTTAAGTCTACCGAGCGAGCCTAAATAAAAGGGATTTAGCATGGCCAACAACCCCGTTCAGGTCGTCCTCCAAACAGATCAGTACATGAAGCTGCCTGAGGGCGGCGGCGGCGGTGGAGCGAAGGATTTTTACGAAGATCGCGATGAAGAATTCAAGCGTCACAAGCAGCAACTCCTCAAACAAGTGGAATCCATCCGGACGGCACTGTCGCGCACAGGGCCTCGTCAGGTGGGTTACGTCAAGGTGCGACTTCAGTCCAACGCGTTGGCCAAAAGCCATCGGCCAGTAGATGCGCTTTTCAAACCCAAAAGCCTCCCTCTGGTCGGTTCCGGAGCCCTGGGGGAGCTTTACTTTGAGGTCACCCCAGACACCTTAGAGTCGGTTGCGGATGCAATCAGCGGCGCCGAGGAAAAGGTCACCAAAAGGGATGCGAAGAACAAGCTTCAAGCCAGCGCTGCCCGGTCAGAGACGGGAGCCATCGAAGAGATTGCATTGCCGTCTCTACAAGACAAACGCGCATTCAGCTTTGAAACCGCTATTGACCACTTTGAGAGATGGCCGGGGGCTCGTTACTTCACTGTCGAACTCTTCGTCGATGAAGAGTCTTTAGACGGGAGCAGCAGGAACCGTGCCGCCGCATTGGCGGAGCTTCAGAGATTCCGTACTGGCCTGGAAGGCGTTTCTCGACACCTAAAAACTTGGGCGTCAGGAGAAGAGTGGCGAGATCTGCATATCACGACGGTTCAAATTCCGGCGTCGACGGTGAAAAGCAGACAATTCAACGGGATACTGGAAGCTGTCATCCAGTACCTGGATCACTCGCCCTTGGTTCGCCGCTACGCCTTGGGTGCAGTTGTCACACGCGGGCAACAATCGGTACGCACATCAACCAGGACGGCACCCGCCTTAAGTGCCGCGCTACCCAAACCTCAGCCCGGAATTGACTATCCCATTGTCGGGGTTGTCGATGCCGGGATCAGCCGACAAAAATCCATTTCAGCATGGTCTGCAGGCACTGTGGACTACATGCGCGAGCCTGATAGCGATCGAGATCATGGAACATTTATCGCGGGCTTATTGATCAATGGCGCATCCTTCAATCCTAACCAGCGGATTGAGCAAGATCCCTGCAAATTTTTCGATTATGACCTCTTCACCGAAGATGAAGACAAATTCGAAGGCAACTTCCAGCAAGGCTTCATCGACATGATGCGTCAGCTCGATCAGGAGCTGAGCGGGTCCAAGCCTGAAAATATGAGGGTAATCAACCTTAGCCTTAACCCTGAGTCCATGACTGACCAGAATGGATACAGCCCCTACGCGGCGATTCTTGATGAGATCGCGGACAAACACGATGTCATTTTTGTCATTTCCGCCGGCAATCTGGAAAGCGCTAAATCGCGTAGCCGCTGGCCAGATAGTGCAACTCCTGCGCTTCAGCAACTTGCCACCTATAGGCAGCTTGGTGCGGACAGAATTTACGTCCCCGGGGAAACAGCCCGCAACCTTACAGTAGGCGCACTTGAACCCATCGACCATTTGGGCCTGACGAGGCCGGCGCGGTACTCACGACGTGGGCCGGCTACCTCTGCAGGAATCAAGCCTGACTTCGCGCATGTGGGTGGATGTTTAGCGACCAACAATCCCCTTAAATCTCTCGATCATGCCGGTGATCTCATCCCGGACGAGGGTACAAGCTTCGCCGCACCTCTAGTTGCCAAAACGCTCGCGATCCTCGATCACAGGATTGAAGGTCGCCAACCCCGTGACGTGCTCATGGCGCTGATGTACCACTTTGCCAAAATGCCAGCGTTGCTAGATGACAAACTGCTGAACGCAGTCAGCAAAGACTTTGCCGGTTTCGGTATCCCGGGCTCAGTCGACGATATGCTCGCAACCGATGACACGTCCATTACCTTGGTGTTTCAGGACACGCTGAAACCTCGGATGGAGCTGTCCTTTGATTTTGAGTGGCCTTCAGTCTTGGTCGAAAATGGCTCAACTCGCGGCGAAGTTGAACTGACCATCGTTTACTCACCGCCGTTTGATCGTCGGCATCAAGCTGAATTTACCCGCGTTAACCTGGACGCGTACCTGCGCCAAGAGACCGTGAACAAAAGAACGGGCAAGTTCTCTTACAGCGGGCGCCTCAAGCCAGATCATCCCGGTGTGCTGGAAAAAAACCTGATTGCTCACGGTGCGAAGTGGTGGCCAGTCAAGCGCTACAGTCGAACCTTTAGCCGCCTTGAGGGGACGAGTAACTGGCGATTAGTTGTCGACTCACTGACACGCGCAGGCGCGGACTATCCTGAGTCAGGCGTCACCTTCGCGGTCATTCTGACGATCTCCGACCCCGAAAAAAGGGCCGACGTCTTTGCCAGCGCTCGCAGAGCGCTCGTCACTAAAGGCGTGAACTTACGAGACGTCAGAACGCAGGCGAGAGCACGCGCACGATGACTACATTCAGACTGGACAACACAGACGGACCTGGCACCCATGTATTCATCATAGGCGTGGGAAACTATCCGCATTTAAAAGGTGGCACAGGCCCGGTCAGCGCTAATCCCCGAAACATGGGTCAGATCACATCGCCTCCAGTTTCTGCCATGGAAATGCTGAAGTGGGTTGACACCACCCTTCACAACCCGGAAGCACCACTCAAATCCATTGAAGTGCTGATCTCCCAAGTCGGCACGGCTCAATTTACCGACAAAGCAGGTCTTCATCAGCAAATCGACGCGGCGACCTGGGATAACTACGAAGCCTCAATATCGGCATGGAAGAAAAGGGCAAATTCCAACCCTAAAAACGTGGCCATTTTCTATTTCTGCGGGCATGGCATGGGAGATGGGGTAAACACACATCTGCTGCTGGCAGACGCCGGAAAATCGGCGAAGCTACTTCGACACGCCGCCCATGTAGGGGATTTACGGCTTGCAATGTGGAGCTGTGTCGCCCAGAAACAGCTTTACCTCATTGATGCGTGTCGGACGGTCGATTTGGCGACTGTCATGGATCCGAACGACTTAGGGCAGTCCGGGTTGCCTGAAGCCAACGTGATGCAAACTTTCAATGGAGAGAATCCCGTTCTCTTCTCTGCCAGGTTGGGTGAACAGGCATTTGGCATGCCGGGACAGATCAGCACATTCACTCAGGCGCTGCTGGATGGCTTGAACCGCTGTGCAGTGTTCCAGCCCAGCGGCCGGCACTGGGCGGTTTCTCCCCACCAGCTTCAAAAAGCCATTGCGGCCTTAATGGATGATTTCAGCGGTGCTCCTCAGTGCCCAGCCGATGGAATATCGGGGGTGGGTTTCCAGATACACGTTCTCACCCAGCCACCGCAGGTGGTTGTGCATGTGTGTCTGGATAACGAAGCGGCAAACGATTCCGCCCAAATCAGCTACATGTCGGCAGGCAAAAGTCGAGTAATGCGACCCGATCTCGCCAATCCTTGGCGAACCTTCATTCCACATGGTCCTTGCAGCGTCGAGGCAACTTTCGCCCCTGCGGTGAAGTACAAGGTCTTGCCAATCCAGATCTACATGGTTCCACCGTTCCAGAACATTACGTTGGAGGTGATATGAATCCGACTATCACTATTGAAACAGGCAAGGGTGAGGTTTCCGGACCGCCACGTGAAGTGCTTTGCTCGATATGGCCCCTGTCTCAAAAAAACGATGAGCTAACCATTGGAAATCCGATCTTCTCTAATCATATGGTGCTGATCGGAGATAAGCTCAGCGAGAAGTCGGCCAACACGTTAACCCTGCCTGAAGCGGGTAACTATCTCGTAGACGTGGGTTATCCGAATGGCCAGTCGCAGCGTACTACCATTTCCGTTGATGAAAATCAGAACTATCGGCTTATCGTGCAGGCACCCAAACAAATATCAAATTTTTATAGAAATACAAAAAGCCAATACAACTGGATCCCAAGAGTTGTCAGTGCCGCTCCAAGACGCTTATCCACAAGAAAGATCGAGCTTGAAGTAAGCATTGCAACACAGCCGAACATAATTTCTCTTTCAGAGCTTTATGAGTTTGCCAGCGACCTAAGACGCTCGAGCGACCAAAGTAAAACCATATTTGAATACGCAATAAACACCGAACGCCATCATGAGTTACCGTTGCCCGCTGCGACATGGGACGAAGTACGCGACTTCGGGAGGACAACCAAACGCAAATGGCTTATTGTTAGTTGCAAAGGAAAACCTCAAACCTTAGTTTCTTATCCTTATGGTTGGTTTAGTGAGAACCTTGAGCCTTTCAAACTCATGCTGGAAAAGGGCAAAGAGGGCAGCGAAACATTCAAGTGGTCGGTTTCACTAAAATTGACGGACCCGGTATACGGGTCACTTATTGAATACTTAACGAGGCGTGATCTATTTTCCAGTCTTTCAATTTCCGAAAGTGAGCGAGGAAAAGCGACTACCGCGCTGTACAGAAAAATCGGGAATCCATTTTCCGCTGCAGCGGCGGCGTATTTATTCGCACTCGGGACAACCGTTGAGTCGGAACATATAACTTGGATGAAGACACTCAGCTCTAGGTATAACTTCCTACCCGATGGTGCCATCGCATTAGGCTGGAAGACTCTGCGCGACGGTAGAAACGACGCCAATTCGTGGAAAACAGCAAAAGATCTTTTTACATTAGCCTGGTCTCGTGGCTTGCCTTATTACACCATCGGCCTCCATCTCCTGGTAGATGCACTCACGCTGCTGATCAAAGTGTTTCCCGCTGACCATCATGTTCGCGAGATGCTGGCTGCAGCGAAGGCTGCTGATGTTGCATGCGTAAGAACTGAGCCCTTTACGACGCTGCAGATTGCAAGATATCTCGGCTTACCAATGAAGCAAAAATAGCAGAGGGATCCGATAATGTTCAGATTGACTGCTTTACCGGCAAGTTTCGGTGACTGCTTGTGGATTGAGTACGGTGAAGAACATAGCCCGAGCGTGATTCTCGTGGATGCTGGCCCTTCTGCTCCCAAGTCCTTAAAAAAACGACTTGAGCAACTATCGGCTCGGGGCGGCCACCTTGAGTTGGTTGTCGTTACTCACGTCGACCGCGACCACATTGGCGGTATGTTGAGCCTTCTTGAGAAAAACTTCTATGACGTGCCAGTTCGTGATTTCTGGTTCAACGGTTTCCGCCATCTTTCCGCGAAGGAGGCCTTTGGAGAAAAACAAGGCGAGCGTTTAACCGGACTTCTACTCGAGAAAGGCGTGCCTTGGAACGCAGCAATTAAAAATTCTGGTTTTATGGTGACGCAAGAAGCCTGCCCTACTTTCGAGATTCCCGGCGGCGCAAAGATCACTTTGCTTTCTCCCGACGCGGAGCAGCTAGAAAATCTTAGAGCAAGTTGGGTCAAGGTATGCGGCGAAGCAGATCTATACGCTGATGTTCCCGCTGAAACTGAGTATTTTGGTAAGGACGGTCTAGAGGCCTTCGGCGCAGCCGCACCATTGAACGTCCAAATGTTGGCATCTGAAGCCTTCAGTGAAGATACAACCGTGGCCAACGGTAGCAGTATTGCGTTTGTAATCGAATACGAGGGCAAGAGGGTTCTGCTTGGCGCCGACGCGTACCCGTCACGGCTAATAAAGTCATTGATACAGACATGGGGAAAACCACCATTTCAATTTAATCTAATAAAAGTTCCTCACCATGGTAGCGAGAACAATGTTTCCAAGGAGTTTATAGAGGCGCTAGACTGCAAACAATATTTGTTTAGCTCTAATGGCGCGAGTTATCACCACCCCGCTCAACAAGCCGTTGCTCGCGTAATTCACTATGGCACTCAGCCGGAACTTTTATTTAACTACAGAAGCGCTTATTCAGAAATTTGGGACGATCAGTTTTTGAAGGCTATTCACAAGTACTCGACTACATATGGAAACGACGAGGGAATTTCAATCATTATTTAAATAGCGAGTTCTCACACCATTAGCTGACACGTCAGTCATGCGCTATTTGACTGCGTTGAATTGTGCCAGGCAATCGCATATCTCATAGCTGTCTCGGCCTGCAATCACCCACTACTGAATGAGCGCATTCAGGTTTTCAAGGACTGATTGGAAAGTGCGAGCCGAATAGCGGAACAGCTGGGCGCAAACCGATTTATTACGCTGGGCTAATGCATGTATCCGTGAATCCACCCGTGTAGATTCCTGGGCTTTTAGAAGAACGTATTGCCAGGATAGGTACGATCTTGTCACCGGGCGATCGTTCGCAAACATTCGCATACTATACAGGATTTACTTGATGTTACTTCTTGAACAGCAGTTAGATGCCCTCAGTCTGAGAGAGACTTGGGAGCTCTTACCATTGAGCCTTCGCGTTATTCCGGAACAAATTTTTGAGTCAACAGGGATCGAGCTTGAGATTTTGCATAAGGCGGAATGTGTTGATCCTGTGTTTGATATCAAAAAGGCAATTGCGTCGTTCGAAATCGACGGTTACCAGCAGAGGGTGGTGATCTGGTGCGATCCGTCCACCGCCACTACTTCGGTAATCGGGCACGAACTGCTTCATCTCCGTCGCGATCTCTGCGAGGGTCAAATCAAACTCATGCCTACCAAATATTGCCACCCCTCCATTGCTCAGTTCTCTCTTCAGCTAGAAAATGAAATGGAGCACATCTTCATCATCCCCGAGGAGATCAAGCTCTTTCCAGAGGCTGAGCAACGTTGGGTAGAGGCGTACGAGGATCTCATCACTAGAATCATTGCTTGCGATGAGCCGGACAAAACGGAAACGGTTTTGGCCTGGATGCAGCTTAGAACCTCCCTGCCAAACCAGCTCGAACTTGCAAAAAAATTTGGTCCATACATCTTCGCACAAGGTGAAATGTGGGCGCGTGAGTCCCAAGATTTTCATGATGTAGCAAGGGATGCAAAAAACCAAAACAACAAAAGAGGCCTGCTCAGTTGGATGATGGAGGCCATTCACACCTGGCATCCAGAATATAGCGACACTATTGCTTACGGTAACTGGCAGGTTACAAGTGCGGGTCTGGAATTCAAACCAATGGGTATTGGCTTGCTGCCCAGCTAAGAAAGGTCGTCATCCTACCCACGCAGAAATTCTATTTAACGGGCTGAAGGCTATGAGCTTGCTGGAGAGTGCTTACCCCTTTCTGTTCCTGTACCAACAGGTGGATAACGAGATAATCGCGAAGATCCTGGAGGCCTTCGCCGCCAAACCTTACGACTAACGGGCAGGTTGGCCTGATTTGATCGTGCTCGGCGATGATGCGATCAAGGGCGTCTAGTGTCTTCCGCGCCAGTGTGGAGACTACAATCGGTCAGATTTGACGATTGGAAGGTGCAACCCCTTACTTCTGCTTGAAGGCAGAAGTATGGGGTCGCGAGTGCAGCGAACGGTTAGGCTGGGCTAGGAACAGCGCGAGTGTTTGCCTTTTCCTTGCGCTGTCTCTCCAGGCAGCGATTAACCGCAGTCGTGATGGGCGTATCGCCCTCTTTCACTGCGCTCATGTACATAACCGCAGCAGCGGCCTGCATTACGGATTGAGCAGAACCTGGGTTTGCCATGTCCTTGACCATTTCTTGGACAATTTCAGCGTCGGTCACGCCATTTTTCTCCGCACGACCGAGAGCTTTGAACTCTTTTCTCGCACGGGTTTGCTGCGTTTGAATCGGATTTCTCATGGTACATCCCTTTCGGTGATTAGGACTCGGGATCGAGACCTAACCTGCAGATATGGGGGATAGGCTGAGTATTTTCAATTGGATCCTGCGGCCGACTTCTGCTCAGCGAGGCACTGGGATGGCCATTTCAGTCGCATTAATTTCACAATCCGACATCATTCCCAGTCGATGGCACCCTTTATAGTCAAAGGAGCCACTCATTGGGGGCAATGATCTAGGTCGCGGGCGAAGTAGTAGTCAATGCTGGCATCAATGGCGAGGCGATTAATGGCCGCCACACCATCACAGTGCAGACTGGATGGGTTCACTTCAGGATGCGCGCAAAAGCAGACGGTGGGCGAAAGCGGTACAAACAGCCATTTGAAAAAGTTGTCCGGCACGACGAACTCTCCCTCGACAGCATGCAGGAGCTGCCACGTTTCGCCGCTCATTGCCCTGACCGCGTCGGTAAGGTTGAGGCGTATCGACGGCGCAACCAGCGAGCGGCTTGGAATCGTGAGGTCGGGGCGGATATAGCCGATACCTCCGGCCTCCAGTTGCTCCTGTTCATCCTGGGTGTAGTGACTTAGGAGACCGATTACCTCAGAAGCGCTGCCGATTGACGGGTCGGCCAGCCGTTCAGTCATCTTCCACTGCGCTCGGATGTTCCATAGGCAGTAGAATTCGTTGATCACGTTGAAATGCTGGCGGCCCAAGCGAAAAGCAGGATCATCGAGAATGACTCTGGCCAGAGCCTGGTAGGCGTCCTCGATACCTTTCATGAATCCGCCTTCGGCCTGCTGATCCCAAACCCTTTGGGCACAGAATATTCGGTCCGCCGGCCTGGCATGAAAGACCTTTTCAGACGCTTTGCGCAGCACCTGAACCGCCCCTTTCTCGTTCGCGAAGCGGGAAATGCTGGCGCTCGGGAAGGTATGTTGGTTCATCGTCAGCTGATGCGGATTACCTTTCTGCGGTGGCTCAAAGGTCATGGAATGGGCTCGCATGTGAAGGGGATGTAACGCCAGAAAACGGGGTGGTCTTGCTAATGTAACTGAGCCCATCCTGCATGAGCCGACAGCTTACACAGCAGGATCTTCCGCCAAACGGATCCCTCGAGGCAATCGAAGGCAAAGTAGTCGCCGTAGAAGGTGTTGAGGTAGAGCTTGCCCCCCGAGATGACGTGCGCTTGAGGTAAACCCCCAAAAACAAATAACCAGAACTTCAGAATGAACTGTATTCACTATTGCTGGATGTGCCGGCTGTCACGAACTCGTCGGGAGTCAGAGGGTCAGTCTACGGTTGTCCTTCCAGAGTCCGACCGCCCGACGCGCACCGTCCCTTTTAATACCCATCAATGATCTTAAAGAGTCAGTGCTGACACCGACGTTGGTGATGAGGAGGTGATTCGCGGCCGCTTCAACCTCCTCGTACGATGGAAGGTATGGCCTGGTATCGAGGTGAAGTGAAACCTGACGTTGTAGCCAATACGGATATATTCGAAGGCTTTCGTCAAAGTATGATCGAGTGAAACGCGCATCTTTGAAAACCTCTAGAAAACGCGATGGCTACTCAGAAGTCAGCCACAAACCAGCTGCCAGCATGTTAAAACGTCTCATAGTATTCTGGTACTCAAAGTCTCGATTCGGCTCGATGTCGAAGCAAACGCCTATGCGCTCATTAAGAGCCGCCCGGAGCAAGGTCCGATTACAATTGTTGCCAGAACAAACAATAATGGCGCCACCTCAGGCTGGAGTGACGCATTTTCAACCAACGTTCTTTAGGCGCTGCACTTGTATTAAACAAAAATAAAAAACCCGCCTCACGGCGGGTTTCTTTCAAATCAGCTAAACACCCAGTCTCAATTGACCTTTGCGTTCAACTCACCCTTCAGGTAACGCTGATACATGCTTTCCAGCGAGATCGGCTTGATCTTCGAAGCGTTGCCGGCAGTGCCGAAAGCTTCGTAACGAGCGATACATACATCGCGCATCGCCCTCACGGTTTCGCCGAAGAATTTACGTGGGTCGAACTCGCTCGGGTTGGTGGCCATCAGGCGACGCATGGCGCCGGTGGATGCCAGACGCAGGTCGGTGTCGATGTTGACCTTGCGCACGCCGTGCTTGATGCCTTCGACGATTTCTTCAACCGGTACACCGTAGGTTTCTTTGATGTCGCCGCCGTACTGGTTGATGATCGCCAGCCACTCTTGCGGAACCGACGAGGAACCGTGCATCACCAGGTGAGTGTTGGGGATGCGTTTGTGGATTTCCTTGATGCGGTCGATGGCCAGCACGTCACCGGTAGGTGGCTTGGTGAACTTGTAGGCGCCGTGGCTGGTGCCGATGGCGATGGCCAGGGCATCAACCTGGGTCTTCTTGACGAAGTCAGCGGCTTCTTCCGGGTCGGTCAGCATCTGGCTGTGATCCAGAACGCCTTCGGCGCCGATGCCGTCCTCTTCACCGGCCATGCCGGTTTCCAGCGAACCCAGGCAGCCCAGCTCGCCTTCAACCGAAACGCCGCAGGCGTGAGCCATGGCGACGGTTTGTTGGGTCACGCGGACGTTGTACTCGTAGTCGGTCGGGGTCTTGCCGTCTTCGCCGAGGGAGCCGTCCATCATGACCGAGCTGAAGCCCAGTTGAATGGAGCGCTGGCAGACGTCAGGGCTGGTGCCGTGGTCCTGGTGCATGCACACCGGGATGTGCGGGAATTCTTCGATCGCGGCCAGGATCAGGTGACGCAGGAACGGGGCGCCGGCGTATTTGCGGGCACCGGCCGAAGCCTGGACGATCACCGGGGAGTCAGTCTTGTCAGCGGCTTCCATGATGGCGCGCATCTGCTCAAGGTTGTTGACGTTGAAGGCTGGAACGCCGTAGCCGAACTCGGCTGCGTGGTCCAGCATCTGGCGCATGCTGATAAGTGCCATTGTGTGTGTCTCTCCCGGTTTGGGTCGTTAATCGTGCCAGCCTGCCGGAGCGGCGGCGGCTATTCAAGTGATTGCAGATCGGGGGTTGAGGCCCGGCCTGGTGATTCGATAAAGCAAATTCTGTTTTATTCGGCTTTGCAGCCCCGACCGATCAGATCATTGGTGGCGACCCAGTAAACCAGGCCTTCCTCACCTTTGATGTGAAACGCCAGCATGTCATCGCTGTACAACGCGCCCGAAGCGCCCGGCTCTTCTTTCAGGTGATAGACCTGATCACCGCCGCCCAGACGCACATCGACTTCCTTGCGGGCGGCATCGGTGAAGCGCCACAGCACCCTGGCCTGGCTGTCGCAGGTCCAGGTGGTCCAGTTATCCACAGGGGCGGACGACTGGAACGGGTTCCACTGCGCGCAACCACCCAACAATCCCAGTGCCGCAACGGCGATCAAGCCTTTCATCCGTGTTCCTCGACCGACGGCGCACGCCGCCGGACTTGAGTAAAGAGTCAGACCGGTCAAGGACAACCATGTTCCTTGGCCGGGGTTTGCGTCTCGTATTTGTCCAGACCGTCCGGGCCCGAGCGCTTGTTCAGCACCGGGTTGGTTTCGGCCTGCCAGTCGGCCTGGTAGCAGCCTTTCTGGGCCTCGCCCGGTGCCGGTGTCGGCTCGGCCTTCGGGTTGCTCCCGCAGGCCGCCAGCGTACCGGTCAGCAGCAACAGCGCTAACGACTTGACCATCTGAACACTCCTTTGCCTGGCCAATCGGGCGGCCTCAGGCCTTGGCCCGGCTTTCCAGGACTTCAACGGCCGGCAGCACCTTGCCTTCGACGAATTCGAGGAACGCGCCACCGCCGGTGGAAATGTAGGAGATCTTTTCAGCCACGCCATATTTATCGATGGCCGCCAGGGTGTCGCCACCGCCGGCAATCGAGAACGCCGCGCTTTCGGCGATGGCTTCGGCGAGCACTTTGGTGCCGTTGCCGAACTGGTCGAATTCGAACACGCCGACCGGACCGTTCCACAGGATGGTTTTCGACGACTTCAGCAGTTCGGCGAAGTTGGCCGCGGTTTGCGGGCCGATGTCGAGGATCATGTCGTCGGCAGCCACGTCAGCGATCAGCTTCACGGTCGCTTCGGCGCTTTCAGCGAATTCCTTGGCAACCACCACGTCCACCGGCAGCGGCACGCTGACCTTGGCGGCGATGGCGCGCGCGGTGTCCAGCAGGTCCGGCTCGTACAGCGACTTGCCGACCGGGTGACCGGCCGCAGCCAGGAAGGTGTTGGCGATACCGCCGCCGACGATCAGTTGATCGCAGATTTGGCTCAGGCTGTTCAGCACGTCGAGTTTGGTCGACACCTTGGAGCCGGCAACGATGGCCGCCATTGGCTTGGCCGGGGCGCCCAGGGCTTTGCCCAGTGCGTCCAGCTCAGCGGCCAGCAGCGGGCCGGCAGCGGCGACCTTGGCGAACTTGGCGACGCCGTGGGTCGAACCTTCGGCGCGGTGAGCGGTGCCGAAAGCGTCCATCACGAACACGTCGCACAGGGCAGCGTATTGCTGGGCCAGTTCGTCGGCGTTCTTTTTCTCGCCCTTGTTGAAGCGCACGTTTTCGAACAGCACGATGTCGCCGGCCTTGACGTCAACGCCGCCCAGGTAGTCGGCCACCAGCGGCACTTCGCAGCCCAGGGCCTTGCTCAGGTAGTCGGCGACAGGCTTGAGGCTGTTCTCGGCGGAGAATTCGCCTTCGGTCGGACGACCCAGGTGCGAGCAGACCATCACGGCCGCGCCTTTTTCCAGGGCCAGCTTGATGGTCGGCAGCGAAGCCAGGATACGCGCATCGCTGGTGACAACACCGTCCTTGACTGGGACGTTGAGGTCTTCGCGGATCAATACGCGCTTACCTTGCAGATCGAGGTCGGACATCTTCAACACGGTCATGGGTCGCACTTCCTACGGTTTTTTTGAAGTCGCTGTCTGCAGATAGTGCTCTGCAACATCCAGCATTCGGTTGGCAAAACCCCATTCGTTGTCGAACCAGGCCAGGATGTTCACCAGCCGAGGGCCGGAAACGCGGGTCTGACTGGCATCGACGATGGCCGAATGTGGGTCATGGTTGAAATCACAACTGGCGTGAGGCAATTCGGTGTAGGCCAACAGACCTTTGAGCGGGCCGCTGGTGGCGGCATCGCGCAGGATCCGGTTGACCTCGCCGGCGTCGGTGTCGCTCGCGGTCTGCATCGTGATGTCGAGGCAGGACACGTTGACCGTCGGCACGCGTACGGCTTTGGCCTGAATTCGCCCGGCAAGTTCCGGCAGCAGGCGCTCGATGCCACGCGCCAGACCGGTGGACACCGGGATCACCGACTGGAACGCCGAACGGGTGCGGCGCAGGTCTTCGTGGTGATAGGCGTCGATCACCGGCTGATCGTTCATCGCCGAGTGAATCGTGGTGATCGACACGTAATCCAGGCCGACCGCCTGATCCAGCAGACGCAACAGCGGCACGCCGCAGTTGGTGGTGCAGGAGGCGTTGGACACCAGCAGTTCGTCGCCGGTCAGGCAATCCTGATTGACGCCGTAGACGATGGTGGCATCGACATCCGCCTCGCTGGCCATCGGCTGCGAAAACAGCACACGCGGCGCGCCGGCGTCGAGGAAACGCTGGCCGTCTGCGCGGGTGTGCCAGGCGCCGGAGCATTCGAGCACCAGATCGACGCCCAGCGACGCCCAATCGATGCCTTCGGGGGTGGCACTGCGCAGGACCTTCACGCAGTCGCCATTAATATGCAGACAATCGCCGTCGACCTTCACTTCGCCGGGAAACCGGCCGTGGGTGGAGTCGAAGCGTGTCAGGTATTCGATGCTGGCCATGTCGGCCAGATCGTTGATCGCGACAATTTCAAACCCTGCCGCCGGGCCTCGCTCGAACAACGCACGCAAGACGCAACGACCAATCCGGCCGTAGCCGTTGAGTGCAACTTTGTAGGGACGCGGTTGAGGCATGGGGTTCTCGATTACCGTGGTAAATCAGGCAGTGCAATGTCGCCTGAACCACCGCTTTCGCGGGCAAGCCCGCTCCCACAGGTTCTTTGGTGTACACAAAATGTGTGATCAACCTAAAACACTGTGGGAGCGGCGGTGCGACGATTCGACTTGCTCGCGAATACGCCAGTTCAGGCGACACCTTTTCTGGATCAGTCTTCCAGCAGCTCTTCAGCCTGACCCAGGATGTTTTCCAGGGTGAAGCCGAACTCTTCGAACAGTGCCGAAGCCGGAGCTGATTCGCCGTAGGTGGTCATGCCGATCACGCGACCTTCCAGACCCACGTACTTGAACCAGAAGTCGGCGTGGGCCGCTTCGATCGCGATACGCGCGCTGACCTGCAACGGCAGGACCGATTGCTTGTAGCTGGCGTCCTGAGCGTCGAACGCGCTGGTGCATGGCATGGAAACCACGCGCACCTTGCGGCCCTGCTCGGTCAGCTTGTCGTAGGCCTGAACGGCCAGACCGACTTCCGAACCGGTCGCGATCAGGATCAGCTCAGGCTCGCCTGCGCAGTCCTTGAGCACGTAACCACCACGGCTGATGTCGGCGATCTGGCCGGCATCACGGGTCTGATGCTGCAGGTTCTGACGCGAGAAGATCAGCGCCGACGGGCCGTCCTTGCGTTCCAGAGCGTTTTTCCAGGCCACGGCCGATTCAACGGCATCGGCTGGACGCCAGGTGTCGAGGTTCGGCGTGCTGCGCAGGCTGGTCAGTTGCTCGATCGGCTGGTGCGTCGGGCCGTCTTCGCCCAGACCGATGGAGTCGTGGGTGTAGACGTGGATCACACGCTGCTTCATCAGAGCGGACATGCGTACCGCGTTGCGGGCGTATTCCATGAACATCAGGAAGGTCGCGCCGTAAGGCACCAGACCGCCGTGCAGGGCAACGCCGTTCATGATCGCGGTCATGCCGAATTCGCGCACGCCGTAGTACATGTAGTTGCCGCTGGCGTCTTCGGCGCTGACGCCTTTGCAGCCTTTCCACAGGGTCAGGTTGGAACCGGCCAGGTCAGCCGAACCGCCCAGCACTTCCGGCAGCAGCGGGCCGAACGCGTTCAGGGCGTTCTGGCTGGCCTTACGGCTGGCGATGGTTTCGCCTTTGGCCGCAACGTCGGCGATGTAGGCGTCAGCCTTCTCGGAGAAGTCGGCCGGCAGCTCGCCGCTCAGGCGACGGATCAGTTCGTTGGCTTCGGTCGGGAACGCGGCGGAGTAGGCAGCGAAACGCTGGTCCCACTCGGCTTCGGCGGCGCGGCCTTTTTCCTTGGCATCCCACTCGGCATAGATGTCGGCCGGGATTTCGAACGGGCCGTGGTTCCAGTTCAGCGCCTGACGGGTCAGGGCGATTTCCGCGTCACCCAGCGGGGCGCCGTGGCAATCTTCCTTGCCTTGCTTGTTCGGCGAACCGAAACCGATGGTGGTCTTGCAGCAGATCAGGGTCGGCAGCGGGCTCTTGCGAGCGGTCTCGATGGCGGTCTTGATCTCTTCCGGGTCGTGACCGTCGACGTTGCGGATCACTTGCCAGTTGTACGATTCGAAACGCTTCGGCGTGTCGTCGGTGAACCAGCCTTCGACTTCGCCGTCGATTGAAATGCCGTTGTCATCGTAGAAAGCGATCAGCTTGCCCAGGCCCAGAGTGCCGGCCAGGGAAGCGACTTCGTGGGAAATGCCTTCCATCATGCAGCCATCACCCAGGAACACGTAGGTGTGGTGGTCGACGATGTTGTGGCCGGGACGGTTGAACTGCGCGCCCAGTACCTTTTCAGCCAAGGCGAAGCCCACAGCGTTGGCCAGACCCTGACCCAGCGGGCCGGTGGTGGTTTCAACGCCCGGGGTGTAACCGAATTCCGGGTGGCCCGGCGTACGGCTGTGCAATTGACGGAATTGCTTCAGGTCGTCGATCGACAGGTCGTAGCCGGTCAGGTGCAGCAGCGAGTAGATCAACATCGAGCCGTGGCCGTTGGACAGCACGAAGCGGTCACGGTCGGCGAACGATGGATTGCTCGGGTTGTGCTTGAGGTAGTCGCGCCAAAGCACTTCGGCGATATCTGCCATACCCATAGGGGCACCGGGATGGCCGCTGTTGGCTTTTTGCACGGCATCCATGCTGAGGGCACGAATGGCGTTGGCACGCTCACGACGGCTAGGCATCGCTGATCTCCTGGGTGTGAATAGATTGAAACGGAAAAAAGGAGGGCATTTTCCCTCACCCGAGCGCCTCGGGGCAATGACAGATAGTCATCCGGAGGCGTTTTTCCAATGGATAACATCGGTTTCGGTTGGTGAAACCTTTCCGCTGTTCGTTTGTAGAGTTAACCGGGCGGTGAGAAGTGCAATCGAATGCGCCATCCATCGAGCAATATCAAAACTTTTTGATATAGACCTTGCGATGCTTCCGGGCCGTCACTAGACTGCCAGCCCTATGAACTTACGCGTGCCTTCCATTCGCCATGACGATTGCGACGAGCTGGCGGCCCTGTGCAAGGCCGGCGGCGATCCGCTGCGGCTGAATGTATTGCGCGCCCTGGCCAACGACTCGTTCGGCGTACTGGAACTGGCGCAGATTTTCGATATCGGCCAGTCCGGCATGAGCCATCACCTTAAAGTGCTGGCGCAGGCGGATCTGGTGGCGACTCGCCGCGAAGGCAATGCGGTGTTCTATCGCCGCGCCCTGCCCCACACCGAGTTGCTGGGCGGCAAGCTGCACGCGGCGTTGTTAGAAGAAGTCGACAATCTGCCGCTGCCGGCCGACGTGGAAACCCGGATCGCACAGGTTCACGGACAACGCGCGGCCAACAGCCAGGACTTTTTCGCCCGGGTCGCGGAGAAATTCCGCGCCCAGCAGGATTTGATTGCCGGCCTGCCGCAGTACCGTGAAAGCGTGCTGGCCCTGCTCGACAAACTGAATTTCGATGGCGCAGCCACGGCCATTGAAGTCGGCCCCGGCGATGGAGCTTTCCTGCCGGAACTGGCGCGTCGCTTCGGCACCGTAACCGCACTGGACAACAGCGCGGCGATGCTCGAACTGGCCCGTCAGGTATGTGAACGTGAACAGCTGGCTAACGTCAGCCTGCAATTGGCCGATGCATTGAATGGCGTGAGCCTTCAGGCCGATTGCGTGGTGTTGAACATGGTGTTGCACCATTTCGCCGCGCCGGCCGAAGCGCTCAAGCACATGGCCAGCCTGCTGCAACCGGGCGGTAGCCTGCTCGTGACAGAGTTATGTAGCCACAACCAGAGTTGGGCCAGGGAGGCCTGCGGTGATCTGTGGTTGGGGTTTGAACAGGACGATCTGGCCCGTTGGGCCACCGCTGCGGGACTCGTTCCCGGGGAAAGCCTCTATGTAGGCTTACGTAATGGTTTCCAGATCCAGGTTCGCCATTTTCAGCGACCGGCTGGCGACACTCACCATCGGTAAATTCAGGAAAACATCGAGATGAGCGAATACTCCCTCTTCACCTCCGAGTCCGTGTCTGAAGGACATCCGGACAAAATCGCCGACCAGATTTCCGATGCAGTGCTGGACGCCATCATTGCCCAGGACAAGCACGCACGCGTTGCGGTGGAAACCCTGGTCAAGACTGGCGTGGCCATCGTTGCCGGTGAAGTGACCACCAGTGCCTGGGTCGACCTGGAGCAGATCGTTCGTGACGTGATTTGCGACATCGGCTACACCAGCTCCGACGTCGGCTTCGACGGCGCAACCTGCGGCGTGATGAACATCATCGGCAAGCAGTCCCCTGACATCAACCAGGGTGTTGACCGTGCCAAGCCTGAAGATCAGGGCGCCGGCGACCAGGGCCTGATGTTCGGCTACGCCAGCAACGAAACCGACGTGCTGATGCCGGCACCGATCACCTTCTCGCACCAGCTGGTGCAGCGTCAGGCCGAAGCCCGTAAATCGGGTCTGCTGCCTTGGCTGCGCCCGGACGCCAAGTCGCAAGTGACCTGCCGTTACGAAGGCGGCAAGGTTGTCGGTATCGACGCCGTGGTTCTGTCGACCCAGCACAACCCTGAAGTGTCGTACAACGACCTGCGCGAAGGCGTGATGGAGCTGATCGTCAAGCACGTGCTGCCTGCCGAACTGCTGAGCAAGGACACCCAGTTCCACATCAACCCGACCGGCCAGTTCATCATTGGCGGCCCGGTAGGTGACTGCGGTCTGACCGGTCGCAAGATCATCGTCGACAGCTACGGCGGCATGGCCCGTCACGGCGGCGGCGCGTTCTCCGGTAAAGATCCATCCAAGGTTGACCGTTCGGCTGCCTACGCTGGCCGTTACGTTGCCAAGAACATCGTGGCGGCCGGCCTGGCCGAGCGTTGCGAGATCCAGGTTTCCTACGCGATCGGTGTGGCCCAGCCTACCTCGATCTCGCTGAACACCTTCGGCACCGGCAAGATCAGCGATGACAAGATCATCAAACTGGTCCGCGAAGTGTTCGACCTGCGTCCATACGCGATCACCACCATGCTCGACCTGCTGCACCCGATGTACCAGGAAACCGCAGCCTACGGCCACTTCGGCCGCGCTCCGCAGACCAAGACCGTTGGCGAAGACACCTTCTCCACGTTCACCTGGGAAAAAACCGACCGCGCCGACGCTCTGCGTTCCGCCGCCGGCCTGTAATTTTCCTGGCGGTACAAGAAGCCCCGCACGGTTCGCCGTGCGGGGCTTTTTCATGGCCGCGAAACAACCGGCAAAACAGCCGCCCGGCCCGCTTCAAAATCCCGGCTAGCCTTGAGGTATCTCTCTGAGCAAGGACGCTCACAATGCTTGCCACACTGCGCCTGTTTCTGTTTTTCCTGCCGGTTTTCCACCTCAACGCCTTCGCTGACGACTGCCCCGACTGGGCCGCCGCCCGGGCATCGAGCGAAGTCGCTGCCCTGCAACAACAGATCGACCGCTGGGACGACGCCTATCATCGCGAAGGCCGGTCGGTGATCGCCGATGAGCTCTACGATCAGTCACGCCTGCGCCTGAACGAATGGCGCCGGTGCTTCAAGCTTCCCGCACCGCCCGAGCCGGTGCGCACCGCATCAGGCCCGGTTGCGCACCCGGTCGCTCACACCGGTCTGGACAAACTTCATGACGCGGCGGACATCGCCACCTGGCTGCACGACCGCCAAAACGTATGGGTGCAACCCAAGGTCGACGGCGTGGCAGTCACCCTGATCTATCGCAACGGCCGACTGCATCAGGCGATCAGTCGCGGGGATGGGGTTCGCGGGCAGGACTGGACCGTATCGGCAAAAAGGATCGGAGCCATTCCGCAACAGCTGACGCAACCGCAGGATCTGCTGGTGCAAGGCGAACTCTACTGGCGTTTGAACGGCCATAAGCAGGCACGTGCCGGCAGCGCCAACGCCCGCGCCACCGTGGCCGGTTTGTTGGGGCGCAAGGAAATCGACGCGGAACACGCTGCCGGCATCGGGCTGTTTGTCTGGGACTGGCCGCAAGGGCCGAAGGACTTGCCGGAGCGAATCGCGGCCCTTACGCAGTTCGGTTTTCCTACCACGGAGCCCTACACCCAGGCCGTCGCCAGCCTGAACGACGCGCAACACTGGCGCGATCACTGGTATCGCTCGCCACTGCCATTTGCCACGGACGGAGTGGTTCTGCGCCAAAGCCTGCGGCCACCGGCAGAGCGCTGGCAGGCTCGTCCGCCCTACTGGGCTGTCGCCTGGAAGTACCCTTTTGCCCAGGCACTGGCCGATGTGCGCAAGGTGAACTTCAAGATCGGCCGCACCGGGCGCATTACGCCGGTGCTTGAACTGTCGCCGGTGATGCTCGATGACCGGCAGATCAAACGGGTCAGCGTCAGTTCGCTCAGACGCTGGCAGGAGCTGGACATTCGGCCCGGCGATCAGGTGGCAATCAGCCTGGCCGGGCTGACGATTCCGCGCCTCGACAGCGTGGTGCTGCGCAGCACTGAACGCGTGGATCTGAACGTTCCGCTCGCCCGCGACTTTCACGCCCTGAGCTGCTGGCAACCGACGCCGGGCTGCGAAAGCCAGTTTCTCGCCCGCCTGACCTGGCTCAGCGGCAAGCAGGGACTGGCCCTGCCCCATGTCGGTCGCGGCACCTGGGAGAAACTTCTGGAAACAGGCCGCCTGAACAGCCTGCTGGATTGGTTGACCCTCGACGGGCCGGAGCTTGCTAACATTGCCGGTCTCGGCGAGCGCAGCAGTGCCCGCCTGCTGCACAGTTTTCACAGCGCCCGCCAACGGCCGTTCCTGCAGTGGCTCAAAGCCCTGGGGCTGCCACCGACCGGTCAGGCAACACTCGCCGATTCATGGCAAGCGCTGGCACAACGCAACACCGAACAATGGCAGGCAGAAGCCGGAATCGGCCCGGGTCGCGCGGCACAATTGAGCGCCTTTTTTCGTGACCCGCAGGTACTGGCCCTGAGTAAAACCTTGCAAGCCGCCGGTGTCGACGGCTTCTGAACACGCAATCCCCGGCCCACCGGGAACCCAAGTCCGCCGGAGCGCTCCAACAGCGCAGTGCTTCACCGATACGATTGCCTTTGCACATGGAGCTTTTATGAAATTTCTCGCACCGCTCGCCCTGCTGTCTTTCTGCGCAGTCCTCGCCGCCCCCGTGATGGCCGACGAAGACGCGCCGGGCCTGACCGGTTGTGCTGCCAAGAAGCAGGGCATCATCAATCAGATTGAACAGGCCAAGTCCCGCGGCAATGCCGACCAGCAGGCCGGCCTCGAAACCGCCCTGCGCGAAGTCACCGAACACTGCACCGACGCCGGCCTGAAGAAAGAGCGGGAAAACAAGGTACTCGACGCCAAGCACGAAGTGAGCAGGCGTCAGGCTGATCTGGACAAGGCCATGAAGAAGGGCGATCCGGAGAAGATCGACAAGCGCAAGAACAAGCTCGCTGAATCGCGCAAGGAATTGCAGGACGCGCTGGACGAACTCGACAAGTAAGAAAGCCGGGGATCACGGCCAAAGGCTGTGATCCCTTGAACATCAGTGGTCGCGAAACTCTTTATGGCAGGCACTGCAGGCATCTTCGACTTTCTGCACGGCCGGCCCCAGGTTGCTGGCCTTGTAGGGTTGAACCTTGCTGGCGATCACCAGTTCACCGGTGGCCGCCTCAAGGGTGCGGGCCATTTCCTGGAAACGGGCCTGTTTCTGCCAGACATCGTCCTTGGCGCTGGTGTGATCTTCTTCGCGCACCTGCGGAAAATGTTTCCACGGCTCATGAGACAACGCATCGAGCTTGACCGCGCCTTCGGCGAATTTCGCTCCGTCGAACGGGATGCGCCCACGCAACATGCCACCCAGGTCTTCGCCGGTCCTGAGCATCTGCTTGAAGATCGCCTTGCGCTGACCCAGCGGGGAATTCGGGTCGACACCGCCACAGGCGGACAAGGTCAGACAGGCCAGCAATACAACAGAAATTCTTTTAAGAGTCATGGTGGCTTCAGGTCACGGAAATCGGCGGCCAGTATCCTCGGGTCACCGCCAAACACCAATAGCCCTATTAACAATAAGGGTTGCTTGAGCGCATGGAGCACTTCAGCAACCGGCACAGGAAATTCTCCATGAACAGCCGCTTCAAGGCCTGGCGTCATCCGCTCATCGTCACCCTGCCGCTGCTGGCGATCCTCGCCGGCTGCACCGGTGGCGACAGCGCCAAGCCGAAAACCCACGCCCTGGCCACCTACTCCAGCGCCACTTGGGAAGCGTTGCCTGCGGTGTCCGACAGCGATCTGGTGGCCGGTTTCGGTTCGTGGCGCAGCGCCTGCACCCGGCTCAAGGCTGACCCGGTCTGGGGCCCGACCTGTGCAGCCGCCGCCAATGTCCCGCAAAGTGCCGGCGACATCCGCGCCTTCCTCAAGCAGAACCTCGACGTCTTCGGCCTGCGCGCCGAAAACGACAATCCCAACGGCCTGATCACCGGCTACTACGAACCGGTCTATCCCGGCAGCCTGACGCAAACCGCCACCGCCAACGTGCCGGTGTATGGCGTGCCCGAAGACATGATCATTGTCTCGCTGGACAGTATTTACCCGGAACTCAAAGGCAAGCGCCTGCGTGGCCGCCTCGAAGGTCGCGTGCTCAAGCCTTACGACGACGCGGCGACCATCGAGAGCCAGGGCGTCAAGGCGCCGGTCGTGGCCTGGCTGACCGACCCGATGAACCTGCAATTCCTGCAGATTCAGGGTTCGGGGCGGATCCAGACCGATGACGGTCGCCAGCTGCGCATCGCCTACGCCGACCAGAACGGTCATCCGTACCGACCGATCGGCCGCTGGCTGGTGGAACAGGGCGAGCTGAAAAAAGAAGAAGTCACCATGGGTGCGATCAGCAACTGGGCCAAGGCCAACCCATCGCGCATTCCGGAACTGCTGGCGAGCAATCCGAGCTACGTGTTTTTCACCCGCAACCCGGACAGCAACGAAGGGCCGCGCGGCTCGCTGAATGTGCCGCTGACCGCCGGTTACAGCGCGGCAGTGGACCGCAAGGTGATTCCGCTGGGCAGCCTGTTGTGGCTGTCGACCACTCGCCCCGACGGCACGCCGCTGGTACGCCCGGTGGCTGCGCAGGACACTGGCGGCGCGATTGCCGGTGAGGTTCGCGCGGATCTGTTCTGGGGCACCGGCGATGCCGCCGGGCAACTGGCGGGCGACATGAAGCAGCAAGGACAGATCTGGATGCTCTGGCCGAAAGGCGCGGCGTTGCCGCAAGTGCCGCAGGTAGCCGACAAGCCGTAAGCACAATGCAAAAGATCGCAAGCCTCGTCAGCCTGCGATCTTTTCAGGTTCAGATCGAAACGAAGAAGAAGCTGGCAATCAGCACCATCCCGACAAACCAGACCAACGAGCGCAAAGCCGCCCAGTCCGCCAGATAGCAAATGATGTAGAGCAGTCGACTGGTGATGAACAGCACCGCCAGCACATTGACCGTCACCAGCTCTGCCGTGCCCACCAGGTGCGCGACGATCACCGCCGCCGCAAACGCCGGGGTCACTTCAAAACTGTTCAGTTGCGCCGCATGGGCACGGCGCGCCACGCCATCCACGCTGTCCAGAAAGTCCCGGGGATCATGATTGTCCCGCAGTCTGAAACCGCCCGAGGCCTTGGCCACGACGGTGCACAGATAGGGCAGAAAGATCGCGATCAACACACACCACAAAGCCACCGTCATAACACCGTCCTTCTTTCGAGTTTTAGAGTTGCCGGGCGGTCAGAACTTCATTACCAACATGCCGATCAGCACCAGCCCACAGGCTAAGAGCCGCGGCCGGCCGAAAGGTTCTTTCAGGTAACGCATGCCGAACAGCACCACCAGGATCACGCTGATTTCACGCAACGCCGCTGCTTCGGCAATCGAGCCCAACTGCATCGCCCACAGCACCAGAGCGTAGCTGAACAACACGCAGAACCCGACCGCCAGTCCCAGCTTCCATTGCTCGCGCCAGAACAGCTTGAACGCCGGCCGCTTGGCCACCCACGCCAGCAACGGGAAAGGCCAGGCACTGAGCAGCGTGACCCAGACCAGGTAATCCAGCGGATGCGACCAGCGCCGCAACGCCTGACCGTCGATGTAGGTGTAGCAACCGATGCACAAGCCGATCAGCGCCACTACCGGCAGCATCGCCCACGGCAAATGTTTCCCGCCGCCGCCCTGCCAGAGCAGGCAAGCCATGCCCAACGGGATCAGCAGGATCCCGAAGATTTGCTGGGTGGTCAGCACCTCGCCGGCGAAGATCAGGGTCAGCGCCAGTACCACCAGCGGCGACAATCCACGCATCAACGGATAGACCAGCCCCAGGTCGCCGACCCGATAGGCCTGAATCAACAGGTAGCGATAAAGCAGCTCGAACGCTGCCGACGCCAGAATCCACGGCCAGATTTCCGCCGGCGGCAGGCTGATGAAAGGCATCGCCAGCGCCACGAACAACAGCGCCACGGTGTCCATGCAGGCCACCACCAGCAGCCGTTCGGCGCTGAACTTGATCAACGTGTTCCACGCTGCGTGCAACAGCGCCGCCACCAACACCAGAGCTGTCGCCAGCACGTGCCACTCCTTTGTTCTTGTTGTTGAACCTGAGCCAATTAGTCAGATTATTGATTCGCGATGTGTCAGCAGCTGTTTATACTGCAAGCGACCACGCCGCACTCAGTTGCGCACAGATAAATTCCAATAATTCCTGCCTGCCCCGTTCTCGCCCGAGACCGGTCGCCGGCCTGCGTATGCCTGATCAAAGCGTCAAGACTACCGACAGAGACCTTGCGCATGCCACTCGCTTTGCTTGCACTCGCTGTTGCCGCTTTCGGCATCGGCACCACTGAATTCGTCATCATGGGCCTGCTGCCCGATGTCGCCCGCGACCTCGCGGTGAGCATTCCCCACGCTGGCCTGTTGATCACCGGCTACGCCCTGGGCGTGGTGTTCGGTGCGCCGATTCTGGCGATCGGCACCGCCAACATGCCGCGCAAGGCCACGCTGCTGGGCATGACGCTGATGTTCATCCTCGGCAACGTGCTGTGCGCACTGGCACCGAACTACGCAACGCTGATGGCGGCGCGAGTGGTCACCGCGCTGTGCCACGGGGCGTTCTTCGGCATCGGTTCGGTAGTGGCCGCCGGGCTGGTCGCACCGAACAAGCGGGCGCAGGCGATTGCCATGATGTTCACCGGCCTGACCCTGGCCAACGTTCTCGGCGTACCGCTGGGCACCGCGCTCGGCCAGTACGCCGGCTGGCGTTCGACCTTCTGGGCGGTCTCGGTGATCGGTGTGATCGCCGCCCTCGCCCAATGGCTGTGGTTGCCGAAACATATCCCGATGGACAAGGCCAACCTCGCCAGCGAATTCAAGGTGCTGGGCAAGGTCAACGTGTTGCTGGCGCTGGGCATGAGCGTGCTGGCATCCACCAGCCTGTTCAGCGTGTTCACCTACATCGCGCCGATTCTGCAGGACATCACCGGCGTAAGCCCTCACGGCGTGACGGTGATGCTGCTGTTGTTCGGTGTCGGTTTGACCGGCGGCAGCATGCTCGGCGGACGCCTGGCCGACAGCCGCCTGCTGCCGTCGCTGGTGGGTGTTGCGCTGGCGGTGGTGGTGATTCTGGCGGCGTTCAGCCAGACCAGTCGCTCGGTGGTTCCGGCGGCGATCACGCTGGTGCTGTGGGGGATTTTTGCCTTCGCCCTGTGCCCGATCCTGCAACTGCTGATCATCGATCAGGCTCACGAGGCACCGAACCTCGGTTCGACCCTGAACCAGAGCGCGTTCAACCTCGGCAATGCCGCCGGCGCATGGATCGGCGGGCTGGTGGTGGCCAGTGGCGCGGACCTGGCGGACCTGCCGTGGACCGGCGCGCTGGTGGGCGTGCTGACCGTGCTGACGGCGCTGTTTTTCATCTACCTGCAACGTCGGGGTGTCGCTGCGGTCAATGTCTCCGGCTGATTTTCCCGGGGGACACAATTGTGTCCCCACCCGGCGTCAGCCCATCCAACCCTTGCGTCCATGAATGGGCGCGCTGTCTTTCACCCCCCATCCAAAGGACCCCGGATGCTTGAACTCGTCGCCGCTTTCATCTGCCTCACCACCCTCCTCACCTTTGTGAATTTCCGCTTCATCGGCCTGCCTCCGACCATCGGCGTGATGGTTACCGCACTGATGTTTTCCCTGTTGCTGCAAGGCCTGAGCCTGCTCGGTTACCCCGGTCTGGAAGAGCGCGTGCAGCAACTGATCGGCCAGATCGACTTCGGCGATCTGCTGATGAACTGGATGCTGTCGTTCCTGCTGTTCGCCGGCGCCTTGCACGTGAACCTGAACGACCTGCGCAGCTACCGTTGGCCCATCGGCCTGCTGGCGACCTTCGGCGTACTGATCGCCACTGCCGTGATCGGCAGCCTCGCCTATTACATTTTTGCCCTGTTCGGCTGGCACGTGAGCTTCCTCTACTGCCTGTTGTTCGGCGCGCTAATTTCTCCGACCGACCCGATTGCGGTACTCGGTGTGCTGCGTACGGCCAACGCCTCGAAGCCGCTGAAGACCACCATCGTCGGCGAATCGCTGTTCAACGACGGCACCGCCGTGGTGGTGTTCACCGTGCTGCTGGGCATCGCGCAACTGGGCGAAACCCCGACCGTCGGCGCCACGGCCATGCTGTTCGTCCACGAAGCCGTTGGTGGCGTGCTGTTCGGCGGGCTGATCGGTTATCTGGTGTACCTGATGATCAAAAGCATCGAGCAGCATCAGATCGAAGTCATGCTGACCCTGGCGCTGGTGATCGGCGGTTCAGCGATGGCCACCGAGCTGCATGTCTCGGCGCCGATTGCGATGGTGGTCGCCGGGCTGATCATCGGTAACCTGGGTCGCAATCTGGCGATGAACGACATGACGCGCAAATACCTCGACGGCTTCTGGGAATTGCTCGACGACATGCTCAACGCGCTGCTGTTCGCACTGATCGGGATGGAGCTTTTGCTGCTGCCGTTCAACTGGCTGCACGTGGCGGCGGCGAGTTTGCTGGCGCTGGCGATTCTGCTGTCGCGCCTGCTCACCGTGGCCCCGGCCATCGTCTTGCTGCGGCGCTGGCGCACGGTGCCGCGCGGCACGATCCGGATCCTGACCTGGGGCGGATTGCGCGGCGGTGTTTCGGTGGCACTGGCCCTGGCCCTGCCGTTGGGCCCGGAGCGCGATCTGCTGCTGAGCATCACTTACATCGTGGTGCTGTCGTCGATCCTGTTGCAGGGCCTGACCATCGGCAAACTGGTCAAGCACGCAACCCGCGATGAGCCGGCGACCGCTGCCGAGCCCGCGCACCACTGATCATTTCTTGATCCGCTGCGGATCGGGCTTTTCGGCCTGGTCCGCAGATTCCTTCGGCGCATCCGTTTCTTTCGGCGCACCGCTTTCACTGCGGATCTGCGCATGACTGATCAGGGCAAAGATGAAACTGCCGCCGATGATGTTCCCCGCCAGGGTCGGCCCGGCAAACACCGCCCAGAAATCACTCCACGGCAACTCGCCGGCAAACACCAGATACGACACCTCCGCCGACCCCACCACGATGTGAGTGAAATCGCCCAGTGCCATCAGATAGGTGATGAGGATGATGATCCACATCTTCGCGCTTTCCATGGACGGGATCATCCAGACCATGGTGGCGATCATCCAGCCCGAGACGATGCCCTTGGCGAACATCTGACTCGCATGGTTCTCCATGACCTTGCGGCCGATTTCGAGGAAGGCCTCGTCGGTCTTGCTGTCGAAGATCGGCAGTTCGAGCATCACGTACGCCACCAGAATCGTCCCGCACAGGTTGCCGAACAGCACCACGGTCCAGAGCCGGATCAACCGGCCGAAATTGGCCAGGGTCGGCTTGGTCATCACCGGCAGCACGGCGGTCAGGGTATTTTCGGTAAACAGTTGCTGGCGGGCGAGAATCACCGCGAGAAAGCCTGCGCAGTAGCCGAAGCTGGCAATCACTTTGAATTCGTCGCCGTCGGGCAGACGCGAGTTGAGCAGGCCCATGCCCATCAGCGACAGGCCCATGGTCAGCCCGGCTGCCAGCGCCGACCACCACAGCGCGGCGATGCTGCGCTCCAGTTCCTGGTCGCCTTGTTTGCGGATGATTTCATGCAGGACCGCCGCCCGGGGCGGCTGGTTTTTCTCGACTTCGTGTTGTTCCTTGGCCGAGAGGTCGGGGGTCTTGCCGTCTGTTGGGGTGGTCATGGCGTGGGAACCGTAGAGGGGCTTTTAGCTACGACCCCTGCGGTTCATGGCTGTTCAGTAGCCAGATAAATCTTCGGTGACTGCACAACCGCTTTCGCGAGCAAGCCCGCTCCCACAGTTGACNGGGAGCGGGCTTGCTCGCGATGGGGGCACCGCCGATATCATTCGGTAACGGGCACGTCATCCTTGAACTGGTCTTTTACGTACCTGATTTCGGTTCGCCCGTGCGGCGCCGGCAGGCCGTCTTCGCCGAGGTTGACGAAGACCATCTTCTCGACGGTCAGGATGCTCTTGCGGGTGATCTTGTTGCGCACTTCGCAGGTCAGGGTGATCGAGGTGCGGCCGAACTCGGTGGCGGTGATGCCCAGTTCGATGATGTCGCCCTGGCGCGAGGCGCTGACGAAGTTGATTTCGGAAATGTACTTGGTCACCACACGCTGGTTGCCCAGTTGAACGATGGCGTAGATCGCCGCTTCCTCGTCGATCCAGCGCAGCAGGCTGCCGCCGAACAGGGTGCCGTTGGGGTTGAGGTCTTCGGGTTTTACCCACTTGCGGGTGTGGAAATTCATCTTCACTCCTGAGCGTCTTGCCGAATGATGGCGCCATCTTGGCAGACTGAGCGGTCATGCTCCATGAGGCTTCTACTATGGTCGCGATTGGCGATCTTCATCTGGCCGACAGAAACCCTTTGGAAGATCAGTCTAGACGGCTATAATCGCCCCCGTTTCAAAACGGTAACCTTCACTTGCTACCGTTTTCCCGCCACCTGTCCGAGGGGCGCTGCAGCAGGTTCAACCTGTCAGGCTCGGATGGGGCGTTGACCGGCTCAGGCCGGACACTAAACGCACAACGGCGCCCATTCGCATACATTACGAATGGAGGCTCTTCATGAGCGCTGTTATCACGCCTACAGATTTTAACGATTACAAAGTTGCCGACATGTCCCTGGCTGCCTGGGGCCGTCGCGAAACCATCATCGCCGAATCGGAAATGCCGGCCCTGATGGGTCTGCGCCGCAAGTACGCTTCCGAGCAGCCTTTGAAAGGCGCAAAAATCCTCGGCTGCATCCACATGACCATTCAGACCGCCGTGCTGATCGAAACCCTGGTTGCCCTGGGTGCCGAAGTGCGCTGGTCGTCCTGCAACATTTTTTCGACTCAGGACCAGGCCGCCGCTTCCATCGCCGCTGCCGGCATCCCGGTTTTCGCCTGGAAAGGCGAGACTGAAGAAGAGTACGAGTGGTGCCTGGAGCAGACCATCCTGAAGGATGGCCAGCCATGGGACGCCAACATGATCCTCGACGACGGCGGCGACCTGACCGAGCTGCTGCACAAGAAATACCCACAGGTTCTGGACCGCGTCCACGGCGTGACCGAAGAAACCACCACCGGCGTACACCGTCTGCTGGATATGCTGGCCAAGGGCGAGCTGAAAATCCCGGCCATCAACGTCAACGACTCGGTGACCAAGTCCAAGAACGACAACAAGTACGGCTGTCGTCACAGCCTGAACGATGCCATCAAGCGCGGCACCGACCACTTGCTGTCCGGCAAGCAAGCGCTGGTCATCGGCTACGGTGACGTGGGCAAGGGTTCGGCCCAGTCCCTGCGTCAGGAAGGCATGATCGTCAAAGTCTCCGAAGTCGACCCGATCTGCGCCATGCAAGCCTGCATGGACGGTTTCGAACTGGTTTCGCCGTTCATCGACGGTATCAACGACGGCACTGAAGCGAGCATCGACAAAGCGCTGCTGGGCAAGATCGACCTGATCGTGACCACCACCGGTAACGTCAACGTTTGCGACGCAAACATGCTCAAAGCCCTGAAGAAGCGCGCCGTTGTCTGCAACATCGGTCACTTCGACAACGAAATCGACACCGCTTTCATGCGCAAGAACTGGGCATGGGAAGAAGTGAAGCCACAGGTACACAAGATCCACCGTACTGGTGCTGGCTCGTTCGACCCACAGAACGACGACTACCTGATCCTGCTGGCCGAAGGCCGTCTGGTGAACCTGGGCAACGCTACCGGTCACCCAAGCCGCATCATGGACGGTTCGTTCGCCAACCAGGTGCTGGCGCAGATCTTCCTGTTTGGCCAGAAGTACGCCGACCTGTCGCCAGCCCAGAAAGCCGAGCGCCTGACCGTTGAAGTACTGCCGAAGAAACTCGACGAAGAAGTGGCCCTGGAAATGGTTCGCGGCTTCGGCGGTGTGGTCACTCAACTGACCAAGCAACAGGCTGACTACATCGGCGTGACCGTCGAAGGCCCGTTCAAGCCGCACGCTTACCGCTACTGATTGACGCGGCGGCCCGCTCCCACATCGGCGGTGCAAGCCTCACAGGCTTCGTGTTTCCAAGGGTATTCCCATGTCCCAAGACCGTCGCTACAGCTTCGAGTTCTTCCCGACCAAGACCGATGCTGGGCATGAAAAACTGCTCGCCACTGCCCGTCAGTTGGCCACCTACAACCCTGACTTCTTTTCCTGCACCTACGGCGCGGGCGGTTCGACCCGTGACCGCACGCTGAACACCGTGTTGCAGCTGGAAAGCGAAGTCAAAATCCCCGCCGCCCCGCACCTGTCGTGCGTCGGCGACAGCAAGGACGACCTGCGCGGCCTGCTGAACGAGTACAAGGCCGCCGGCATCAAGCGCATCGTCGCCCTGCGCGGTGACCTGCCGTCCGGCATGGGCATGACCAGCGGCGAGCTGCGTCACGCCAATGAACTGGTTGAATTCATTCGTGAAGAAACCGGCAATCATTTCCACATCGAAGTCGCCGCCTACCCGGAGATGCACCCGCAAGCGCGCAACTACGAGGACGATCTCGCCAACTTCGTGCGCAAGGCCCGTGCCGGCGCCGACAGCGCGATCACTCAGTACTTCTTCAACGCCGACAGCTACTTCTACTTTGTCGACCGTTTGCAGGCGCTGGGCGTGGACATTCCGGTCGTGCCGGGGATCATGCCGATCACCAACTACAGCAAACTCGCGCGTTTCTCCGATGCCTGCGGTGCGGAAATCCCGCGCTGGATTCGCAAGCAGCTGGAAGCCTACGGCGATGACAGCCAAAGCATTCAGCGTTTTGGCGAACAAGTCGTCACGGAAATGTGCGAACGCCTGCTGCAAGGCGGCGCACCCGGCCTGCACTTCTATTCCATGAACCAGGCCGAACCGAGCCTGGCGATCTGGAACAACCTGAAGCTGCCGCGCTAAAAAGACGTAATCGCAGAACCAGAAGATCGCAGCCACGACAGTGCCTACAGCGCTTTCGCCGCTGCGATCTTTTGCTTTTAAACGCCCGAAACAGAGCTTCTGCGGCCAGTTTCTGGCTCTTTGCCGTTTCTCGTCGTAATCTCAAGCCATGCCTTTGATCACGCAGTTATTCGCCGTGCTGGTTTTTGCTTGCCTGAGCTTTGCGGCTCGGGGCGAGAAGCTGCGTATCGTCACCGAACCGTGGGCGCCGTACGTCTATGAACAAGGCGGCAAGAACCTCGGTCTCGATTACGAAACCACCGCCATCGTGTTCAAGCGCCTGGGCATTGAAGTCGAATGGCAGTTCCTGCCGTGGAAACGCTGCCTGTCGATGCTCGAAACCGGCCAGGCCGACGGCGCGCTGGATATCTTCCACAGCGATGAACGCGACGCCACCCTGCTCTATCCGAGCGAACCGCTGTCGGACGTCGAGTTCGTGATGTTTTACGCCAACGACCGCCCGCACCCTTTTCGCAGCCTCGAAGACCTCAAGGGCCTGACCATCGGTACGTCGCCGGGCTATCTGTACAGCCCCGACTTTCGCGAATCGACGCTGTTCACCCGCGAGCCGGCCCCAACCCACGAAGCCAACTTCGGCAAACTGGTGCGCGGGCGTATCGACCTGCTGATTACCGACCGCCGCGTGGGCCAGCATTTGCTCGATGAATTGGATATCCGCAACCAGATCACTGAAAACCCCACGGTCATCAGCCGCCAGAGCCAGTTTCTGGCCGTGCGACGCAATGCGGGGATGGATTTGCTGGTGCAGCGTTTCGGTGCCGAACTGAAGCGTTTCAAGCGCGAACCGGCCTATGCGGAGCTCAGCGCCCGCTACGGCGCAGCCCCCGCCCTGGCGACACCGCTGGGCAACGCCACCGCCAGCGGCAAAACCGTTGAGCAGCAGGAAAGCGGCGCGCAGTGATTGCTCTGTTATACTCCGGCGTTCCCGCCAGGCTCACGCCCGGACGCCCGGAACCGTAACAGGCCTCCCGACCCGCTACAGCGCAGCTTTTCAGCCCGCGCGAGCGCTCCGGACGTGCCTTCGGAACCGCAGCAGGACCGGACGGGATTGCGTCCTCTTAAACGCCATTCGCGCCAGGCAAGACTCCCATTGGGCCAAGCCCTAACTAAAACAGGATTACTCATGTCCTTTGCTTCCCTCGGTCTCTCCGAGGCTTTGGTCCGCGCTATCGAAGATGCGGGCTATACCGAGCCTACTCCGGTGCAACAGCGGGCCATTCCCGCCGTGTTGCAAGGTCGCGACCTGATGGTTGCGGCTCAGACAGGTACTGGTAAAACCGGCGGTTTCGCCCTTCCGATCCTGGAGCGGCTGTTTCCCAACGGTCACCCGGACAAATCCCAGCGTCACGGCCCGCGCCAACCGCGCGTGCTCGTGCTGACCCCTACCCGCGAACTCGCGGCGCAGGTTCACGACAGTTTCAAGATCTACGCCCGCGACCTGAAATTCGTCAGCGCGTGCATCTTCGGCGGCGTCGGCATGAACCCGCAGGTTCAGGCCATGTCCCGTGGCGTTGACGTGCTGGTGGCGTGCCCCGGTCGTCTGCTCGACCTGTGCGGCCAGGGCAGCGTCGATCTGTCCCACGTCGAAATTCTCGTGCTCGACGAAGCCGACCGCATGCTCGACATGGGCTTCGTCCATGACGTGAAGAAAGTCCTCGCGCGCCTGCCGGCCAAACGCCAGAACCTGCTGTTCTCGGCGACCTTCTCCAAAGACATCACCGATCTTGCCGGCAAGCTGTTGCACAACCCGGAACGCATCGAAGTGACGCCGCCGAACACCACGGTCGAGCGCATCGAACAACGCGTGTTCCGTCTGCCGGCCAGCCACAAGCGTGCGCTGCTGGCCCACCTGATTACCGCCGGCGCGTGGGAACAGGTGCTGGTGTTCACCCGCACCAAGCACGGCGCCAACCGTCTGGCCGAGTACCTGGACAAACACGGCCTGCCGGCTGTGGCGATCCACGGCAACAAGAGCCAGAACGCCCGCACCAAAGCCCTGGCCGACTTCAAGGCCGGTGAAGTGCGCATTTTGGTTGCCACCGACATCGCCGCCCGTGGCCTGGACATCGACCAGTTGCCACACGTGGTCAACTTCGAACTGCCGAACGTCGATGAAGACTATGTGCACCGTATCGGCCGTACCGGCCGGGCCGGTCGTTCGGGCGAGGCGATCTCGCTGGTCGCGCCGGACGAAGAAAAACTGCTGAAAAGCATCGAACGCATGACCAAGCAGAAAATCGCCGACGGCGACCTGATGGGCTTCGATGCCAGCACCATCGAGGCCGAGAAGCCGGAAGCCCGTGAACGTCCGGACATGCGCAACCCGCGCAATGCCCGTGGCCCACGCGGCGACGGCCCGAATGGCGGCGGCGGTGGCGGCGGTCGTAAAGACAAAGGCAAAGACAAGGGCAAGGAAAAACCGGCCGGTGAGCGTGGCGAGCGTCCAGCCCGTCAACAGAAGCCGCGTGAAGGCACCCCGGCCCGCGAACAACGCCAGCCAAGCCAGCCGCCACGCGCCGCTGCTGACCGTGCTCCGGACGAGTTCCTCGACGACGATATCGATAACTTCGGCAACCGCGTCGACTACGTGCCGAAGCAGGCTCCGGCCGGTGGTCGCAACCGTCGCCCGGGCGCTCCGGCGCAAGGCGCAGGTGCGGGCGCACCGCGCGGCGGTCAGTCGCAAGGTCGCCAGAACGGCCCGCGCAACAGCAACGGTTCGAGCACCGGCACCCCGCCAGGCAAACGCAGTGGCCCACGCAACGGTGCTCCGCGTGACGGCCAGGGTCGTCGCGATGAGAACCCGCGCAACCGCCGTCCGGCCCGTGACGATCAGCAACGCGCTGAACCGGCCGTGCAGAACCCGCGCAGCAGCGGCCCGAAGATCATGCACAAGGAATCGAAAGCCGACCGCTTCCCGACGCCTGAGCAGCTGGATCAACTGCCAAGCCGCCCACGCGGTGAAAAACCGGCCTTGCTGACCCGCAATCGCTGAGTTTCGACTGCCATGAAAAATGCCCCGACCTGAAAACCGGGGCATTTTTTTGCGCGCCTCTAGGGCGAAGTTTGCTGCAGGCAATAAAAAACGCCCCCGTTCGCTAGACCGAGGGCGTTTTTGTGAGACCGGCGAAAATTACTTCGCTTTCACGCCTTCAAACGAAACATACAGCTCGACCGCGTCGGACTTCGGACCCAGGTCTTTCTGCTTGCCGAAATCGGAACGCTTGATGGTGGTGGTGCCTTCGAAGCCGGCACGGTAGCCGCCCCATGGATCCTTGCCTTCGCCCAGGAAGGTCGCCTTCACGACCACTGGCTTGGTGACGCCCAGGATGGTCAGGTCGCCGGTCACGTCAGCGGTGTTGGCACCGGTGGACTTGACGCTGGTGGAGACGAAGGTCGCCTTGGCGAACTTGCTGGCGTTGAGGAAGTCAGCGCTGGCGATGTGCTTGTCGCGCTCGGCGTGGTTGGTGAACACGCTGGCGGTGTTCACATTGAACTCGATCTTGCTGTCTTCAGGCTTGGCAGCGTCGAAGCTGAACTTGCCATCGATGTCCTTGAAGGTACCGGTGATATAGCTGTAGCCCAGGTGGCTGATCTTGAAGTCGACGAAGGCGTGCTGGCCTTCCTTGTCGACTACGTAGTCAGCGGCCATCACATTGGCGGACAGGACGGCGGAGCCGATTGCCAGAGCGGCCAGAGTCTTTTTCAACATGCTTTGTTTTCCTTTGGAGTCGAGGTTGAACATCAGGCTTTGCGTCCCAGCATTCGTGTCAGGGTCGCATCACGATCGATAAAGTGGTGCTTCAATGCTGCCAACGCATGGAGACCGGAAAAAATTACCAGCGCCCATGCCAGGTACAGATGAATCACACCGGCGGTATCTGCCTGATCCGGTAGTCCGGAAACCAGTGCAGGAACTTCAAACAGGCCAAACACCGGAATCCCGACACCGTCTGCGGTGGAAATCAGGTAACCGGCAATCATCACGGCGAACAGCGCAAGGTAGAGAAACCCATGGCCGAACTTGGCGCCGATGCGGGTCATGTGGCTGTAGCTCTGGAGCGTTGGCGGCGGTGGGCTGACAAAGCGCCACAACACCCGCAACACCATCACAGCCAACAGCACCAGACCGATGCTCTTGTGCAGATCCGGCGCGTCTTTGCGCCAGGTGCTGTAGTAATCCAGCCCCACCATCCACAGACCCAGCGCGAACAGCCCGAAGACCACCAGCGCCACACCCCAGTGCATGAAGATGCTGACCCAACCGTAGCGCGAAGAAGAGTTACGTAGCTGCATTGCCCAAATCCTGTGAGAACTGCGAACCAAGACTAGCGAGTTATCTATCGAATTAAAGCGGAAAATTTTGCTTTGAAATATCGAGAAATACGATCAAGAGTCTTGAACAGGGGAGTTAAGGAAAGATTAAAGACAAAAGTGTGGCGGGATGTTGTGAATCACGGGCAAAAAAAAGCGCGGCCTGAAAGCCGCGCTTTTTCATTCACCGCAAAGCCTTACTGCGCTTTGGTCTCGGTGCTTGCCGCCGGTTTAGCCGCTGGCTTCTTCGCCGGTTCAGCTTTTTTCGCCGCCGGTTTGGCCGGAGCTTTTTTCGCTTCGGTCTTCGCCGCCGGTTTTTTCGCTGCTGGCTTGGCTGCCGCTTTCTTCGCCGGCTCGGCTTTCACCGGGGCCGCTGGCTTCGGTGCTTCCACCGGGGCTGGCGCAGGGGCCGGGGTCGGTGCAGGCGCTGGGGCGGCTGGAGCGGGTGCCGGCTCTGGCGCTTTCACTGGCTCTGGCTTCTTGTCGTCGTCCGAACCGCCGAACAGATTGGTGAAGAAGTTGCCTTTCTTCGCCGCTACTGCCGCACCCGCCGCTGCGGCGGTGGCCGCTGCCGGGCCGACCTTGACCGGTTCGAAGGATTTGCCCGCCGCCAGGTCTTCAACCTGACTGGCCGCGCGCTGGCCGGTGCGCAGTGCGCCTTCCAGCGTGCCCGGGTACAAGGTGTCGGTGTGTTCGCCGGCAAACGCTACGCGCTGCAGCGGACGCTCCCACAGGCGCCAGAATTTGCTGATCTGGCCAGGACCGAAGGCCAGGTAGGAACCACCGGTCGATGGATCGGTGCTGTAGCGACGGATTTCATAACCGGTGAACGAGCCACGGGCCTGTGGATAAAACGTGTGCAGGCGAATCAGCACCTGATCGACCATCTGCTTGTCGCCGAAGGCCTGCATGACGCGAGCGTTGTCGCCGGACAGGTTGATCACCACGTTGGCGCCGCCCTTCAGGGCCGGCTCGATCCACAACATGCCAAGGCCGGTGTTGCTGTAGATCTCGCCGGACATCCGCGCCTTGCTTTCCCACACCGGCGTCTTGAACTTCAGCATGATCTGGTCGCGCCAGCCGTAGTTGGTGCCTTTGATCGCGGCCAGGTGCTGGGCGTCCAGCGCCGGAGTCAGCTGGATCTTGTTGAGGGCGCGCAACGGCACCGCCAGCACAACGTAATCGGCCTGGTAGCCGACGCTGCCGACCTTGACGGTCACGCCGTCCTTGTCCTGGGTGATGGCAGATACTGGCGAGTTGGTCTTGATGGTTTTCAGCTGTTTGACGAAGGCCTGGGCCAGCACCGGGCTGCCACCGACCAGACGCGAAGCGCGCAGGTCACGGTCGGACACGCCGCGATACACCCGGCTCTGCTGCGCGAAGTACAGCAGCGACAGGCGCGAAGGCTCGTCGTAGTGGGTGCGGATATCCTGGTTGATCAGCTGACGCGCGGTGGCCGGCAGGTTCTGCTTGTCGAGCCAGCTCGAGACGTTGATCTGATCAAGGGCGTGCAGAGTGTTGGTCGCCGCCGGGTTCTGCGGATCGTCGATCGAACGCGCCAGATCGTCACGGGTTTTCTCGTAACGCTTCAGCGCTTCGGCCGTGGCAGGTTGTTTGGCGGTCAGGTCGGCGGCGGAGAAATACTCGCCATCGATCAGGTAACCCGGGGTCCGTACGAATTCAGGCGCCGGCGTGGTGCTCAGCTTGAAGGTCGATACGTACTTGTTCAGCACCGGTTGAGTCTTGTCGTTGCCGATCCACTCGCTGGTGGCCATGCCCGAGCGACCGCCCAGACTCGGCTTGGCTTCGAGCAGCGTGACCTGCCAGCCCTTGTTCTGCAGTTCGTAAGCCGCCGTCAGGCCCGACAGGCCGCCGCCGATCACGATCGCGGTTTTATCCTTGGCCAGCGCCGTAACGCTGAACAGCCCCAACACCACCAGCGCACAGGCGCGCAGCCAACCGACAGACATTCAGCGAACTCCGGAAATACACGTAGGAAAAAGCAGTTTTGCGGGTCAGACGACCCAAAGAACCGCGAAGAATACGTCAGCCATCAAAACGCCGCCAGCGACGTCTATCGGTCCATACAAAGTAGCTCAATCGACACAATGGGTTGTTCCGGCGCGATGCATTGCATAGGCTTGCGCGATTGTTTGCCCGCGCCTGACGCGAGCCGCCTCGAGGAGACTGAACATGGGCCTGAACAACCAGTGGATGCAACGCGATCTCGCGGTGCTGTGGCATCCCTGCACCCAGATGAAAGACCACGAACAGCTGCCGCTGATCCCGATCAAGCGCGGTGAAGGCGTCTGGCTCGAAGACTTCGAAGGCAAGCGTTATCTGGATGCGGTCAGCTCCTGGTGGGTCAACGTGTTCGGCCACGCCAACCCGCGCATCAACCAGCGCATCAAGGATCAGGTCGATCAACTGGAACACGTGATTCTGGCCGGTTTCAGCCATCAGCCAGTGATCGAACTGTCCGAGCGTCTGGTGAAGATGACGCCGGAAGGCCTGAACCGGGTGTTCTACGCCGATAACGGTTCGTCCTGCATCGAAGTCGCGCTGAAAATGAGCTTTCATTATTGGCTCAACCGCGGTCAGCCGAACAAGAAACGCTTCGTCACCCTGACCAACAGCTACCACGGCGAAACCATGGCGGCGATGTCAGTCGGTGACGTGCCGTTGTTCACCGAAACCTATAAAGCGCTGCTGATGGACACCATCAAGGTGCCGAGCCCGGATTGCTACCTGCGCCCGCAGGGCATGAGCTGGGAAGAGCATTCGCGCAACATGTTCGCGGCCATGGAACAGACGCTGGCGGAAAACCATGACAGCGTCGCTGCGGTGATCGTCGAGCCGCTGATCCAGGGCGCCGGCGGCATGCGCATGTATCACCCGGTGTACCTCAAGCTGCTGCGCGAAGCCTGCGACCGTTACGGCGTGCATCTGATCCACGACGAAATCGCCGTCGGCTTCGGCCGCACCGGGACGATGTTCGCCTGCGAACAGGCCGGCATCCGCCCGGACTTCCTGTGCCTGTCGAAAGCCCTGACCGGCGGCTATCTGCCATTGGCCGCGTGCCTGACCACCGACGAGGTGTACAGCGCGTTCTACGACGACTACCCGACCCTGCGCGCCTTCCTGCATTCGCACAGCTACACCGGCAACCCGCTGGCCTGTGCGGCGGCGCTGGCGACTCTGGATATCTTCGAACAGGACAACGTGATCGAGAACAACCGGGCGCTGGCTCAACGCATGGCGTCGGCGACGGCGCATCTGGTGGATCATCCGAATGTTTCGGAAGTGCGTCAGACCGGCATGGTCCTGGCGATCGAGATGGTCAAGGACAAAGCCACGAAAGAGGCTTATCCGTGGCAGGAACGTCGCGGCCTGAAGGTGTTCCAGCATGCGCTGGAGCGTGGCGCGCTGCTGCGTCCGCTGGGCAGCGTGGTGTATTTCCTGCCGCCGTACGTGATCACCCCGGAGCAGATCGACTTCCTCGCCGAAGTCGCCAGCGAAGGCATCGACATTGCCACCCGTGACAGCGTCAGCGTGGCGGTGCCGAAGGATTTCCATCCCGGGTTTCGTGATCCGGGCTGATCCAAATTATTCAAGATCTGTGGTGCCTGGACTTCCGCTTTCGCGAGCAAGCCCGCTCCCACATTTGGAATGCATTTCCCTGTGGGAGCGGGCTTGCTCGCGAATGAAGTCGACACCGTTTTAACTGATTCACATCTTTCCAGAGACTCCGAATGAGACTGTCCCGCTTTTTTATCGACGCCCCGCTGAGCACTGGCGAACACGAACTGCCGGAAGCCCAGGCGCACTACATCAGCCGCGTGCTGCGCATGGCCGAAGGCGATGCGGTGCAGTTGTTCGACGGCTCCGGCCATGAGTTTCGCGGATCGCTGGTGGAAGTCGGCAAGAAGCGCGTGGTGGTGCAGATCGACGAGCAGTTCGCCGGTCAAGTCGAATCTCCGCTGCACATCCACCTCGGCCAGGGCCTGTCCCGGGGTGAGCGGATGGACTGGGCGATCCAGAAAGCCACCGAACTGGGCGTGACTGAAATCACCCCGATCTTCAGCGAGCGCTGCGAAGTCCGCCTCAAGGACGAACGCGCCGACAAACGCCTGCTGCACTGGCGTCAGGTGGCGATCAGCGCCTGCGAGCAATGCGGTCGTTCGCGGGTGCCGGTGATTCATCCACCACTGTTGCTGGCCGACTGGCTGAAACAGACGCAAGCCGAACTGAAACTGGTGCTGCACCCGGTGGCCGAGCCGCTGGTCAGCCATGCCAAGCCATCAACGCTGGCGTTCCTGATCGGCCCTGAAGGCGGTTTGTCCGACGCCGAAGTCGAGCAAGCCAAGGGCAACGGCTTCCACGCCGCCCGCCTCGGCCCGCGTGTGCTGCGCACCGAGACCGCGCCGGTTGTGGCACTGGCGGTGGCGCAGCAACTGTGGGGTGATTTCTAACCCGTCACTGCACCGGATCACTGGTTGGTCTGGCGATGATTGCCTTGAGTTCGCCGGTCATCGGGAATTCAAGGTTCAAACCCTTCGGCGGGATCGGCTGCTCGAACCACTTGCGGTAGATCCCGTTGATCTCCCCCGAGCTGTACAGGTCGGCCAACACGCCATTCACCAGCGCAAGAAACTGCGGATCATCCTTGCGCACCATGCAGCTGTAGATTTCCCGCGACTGCTCCTCCCCCACAACGACCCAGTTGTGCGGATCGCGTGCCTTGGCCCGCTCGCCGTAGAGCAACGCATCGTCCATGTAGAACGCCGCCGCGCGCCCCGATTGCAGCATCTGGAATGCCTCGCCGTGATCCTTGGCGCTGATGACGAACATGTTCAGTTTGTGGTCGAGGTTGTAGCTCTTCAGATAACGCTCGTTGGTGGTGCCGGCGGTGGTCACCACGTTCTTGCCGCGCAGGTCATCGAAGCTTTTGATGCCGCTGTCCCTGGCAGTCAGCAGCTGACCTTTGACGTAGATAAAACCGTAGGAGAACGCGACCTGCTTCTGCCGTTCGGCGGTTACCCCGGTGGAGCCGCATTCAAGGTCGACTGTGCCGTTCTGAACCAGCGGAATCCGCGTCTGCGACGTCACCAGGTTGTACTTCACCTTCAGCTCCGGCAGCGCCAGTTGCTGCTTGATGCGCTCGACGATCTTGCCCGCAAGCTCCACCGAATACCCCATCGGCTGCCCGGTGTGATCGCCCACATACGAGAACGGCACCGACGCATCGCGATACCCCAGGGTAATGCTGTTGGCGCTGGCAATCTTGCCAAGCGTACCGGTCAGCGGCACTTCATTGGCCTGAGCCTGAGCACCGAAAACCAGCGCCAGAGTGCAGCCGAGCAACGTGATTTTTTGCATTGTTATTCTCCGTTGTGGGTGGGGTGTTTTAGCAGAAACCGTCACGCCGCACGGGGATTGAACCCGTGCAGATCAATGGATGTGCGCTGCTGGCCGATCAGTTCGCTGAGCAACTGCCCGCTGCCGCAGGCCAGGGTGAAACCGAGCGCGCCGTGGCCGAGGTTGAGCCACAGATTGCGATAGGCCGTGGCGCCCAGCAGCGGAACGCCGGTGGGGGTGGCCGGACGCATGCCGGCCCATTCGACGGCGGCGTCATAGTGGCCGGCGTCGGGAAAGGTGTCGCGGGCCTGGCGCTTGATCAGCGCCAGTCGCTCGGGGTCCACCGCCGGGTCGAAACCGACGATGTCGACCATCGCCGCCACCCGCAGTTGTTCGCCGATACGCGCGTAGACGATCTTGCGGTCGTAGTCGGTGATGCTCACGCCCGGCGCCCGGTGCTCGTTGCCAATCGGCACGGTCAGGCTGTAGCCCTTCAGCGGATACAGCGGCAGGCGCAGGCCGGGCAGCGCGAGCAACGGGCTGCGATGGCCGGCGGCGATTACCAGTTGTTCGACCGGCAGGGTCTCTTCGCCAAGTTCAATGGCCGATACCGCGCCGTGGCTGTGACGAATGCCGGTGACTGCCTGACCGAGACGAAATTCGCAGCGGCCCGACGCTTCCAATCTCGCCGCCAACTGTTGGCAGAAACCGTGACAGTCACCGACTTCTTCATCCGGCGTGTAGATCGCGCCTACAAACGGCGCATCGGTCAGTGCCGTTTCCAGTTGCGCACATTCGGTGGCGGACAACACCTGCTGTTGCTGCGGATCGGCGAGGCCTTTGCGTGCATGCTCGAAGCTGGCGGCGTTGCGGAAGGTCACCAGTTTGCCGTTGCGCCGCCAATTGAAACCGGTGAGCCCGTCGTCCTCACGCCAGCGTTTCAGGGTGCTCTGGCTGAACAACGCCAGACGCAGCAGATGCGCAGCGTTCTCACGGTTGACCGAGGTGCGGCACGCGGCGAGAAACGAGGCCATCCAGCGCCACTGCGCCGGGTCCAGGCGCGGGCGCAATTTCAGCGGTGAATCGCCGCGCAGCATCCAGCCGATCGCCTGCAACGGCACGCCGGCATCGGCCAGCGGCGCGACGTAGCGGTAGGACAACTGGCCGCCGTTGGCGAAGCTGGTTTCGCTGCCCAGCGACTGCCGCGCCTCGACCACCGTCACCTCGAAGCCGTCGCGCACCAGCGCCCAGGCCGTTGCCAAGCCGATCACGCCGCCGCCGATGATGCACACACGCTGAGCCATGTCCGTCCTTAATCGTTCTTGAAGACGAGGCCGAGGTTAGGGCGAGGTGACAGGCGCCGAACAATGAATAAAGATGCCAAACCTATAAACAAAGGTTATGGGATCGTCATGCGCCTTCGACATATCGAGATTTTCCAGGCCATTCGCCAGACCGGCTCGATCAGCGCCGCTGCGCAGTTGCTGCACGTCTCGCAACCGGCGGTGACCAAGGTGTTGCAGCACGCCGAGCAGCAGTTGGGTTTTCCATTGTTTCTGCGGGTGCGCGGCAAGTTGCAGGCGACTCCGGAAGCGCTGGAACTTGAGCGCGAAGTCGACAAGGTCACCGAAAGCCTGCAAGGCGTGCGGCGTCTGGCCCAGAGCCTGCGCCGCGAACCCGGCCACAGCCTGCGGATCGGCGCGACCCCGGCGCTGGCGCTGTCGTTGCTGCCGCCGGCGATCCGGCAATGGACGGCACAGTTCCCGGACATCGCCTGCGAACTGTCGAGCGCCCACAGCCGCGAGCTGATGCAGAACCTGCTGATGCGCGAAGTGGACGTGGCCCTGACGTTGCAGTTGCCGGACCATCCGGGGCTGAAGGCCCAGGCATTGGCCTCGGGAGTTCTGGTGGCATTGGCACCGAGAGGTTATTGGCCGCAGGAAGATGCCGGTCAGCCGTTGCCGCTGATGGCGTTGGCGGGAGCGCCGCTGATCGGGCTGTCCAGCGCCGACCCGCTGGCCGCCCGCCTCGATAGTTATCTCGAAGCGGTCGAGCCACCGCCGCGTGTGCGGATTGCCGTGCAGACGTATTCGCTGGCGCGGGCGATGGTGGAGTCCGGCGCCGGGGTCGCGGTGATCGATCCGTTCACCGCGCTGGGTGCCTCATCGGCCACCACCACTATTCGCCCTCTCGCCCCGCCGCTGCCGATCACGCTTTACGCGGTGACCCGCGCCACCGAACCGCCGCCGCATACGCTGAATGGTTTGCTGGAGATCTTCAGTCAACGCGCCGGCGAACAACTCAACAACCTGAACCCTGCATAGATCTAATGTGGGAGCGGGCTTGCTCCCACAATGAATTGGGGATAACCCTGGTTAAAGGACGTAAAACAGAATCGCCACAAAATGCAGCAGGCTCCCGGCGATCACGAACAGATGCCAGATCCCGTGGGCATGCCGCAACCGATGGTCGAGGGCGAAGAAGATGATCCCCACGGTGTACAGCACGCCGCCCGACGCCAGCCAGGCAAACCCCGCCGTCCCCAGCGCCGCGATCAGCGGCTTGACCGCCACCAGCACGATCCAGCCCATCACCGCGTAGATCACGATCGACAGGATCCGCGCCTCCGAGCGTGGCTTGATCTCCTGCAGGATGCCGATCAGCGCCAGCCCCCAGACAATCCCGAACAGCGTCCAGCCCCACGGCCCGCGCAGGGTCACCAGGCAGAACGGCGTGTAACTGCCGGCGATCAGCAGGTAGATCGAAAAGTGATCGACCTTTTTCATGATCGCTTTCTTGCGCCCGCGCACGCTGTGGTACACGGTGGACGCGCTGTAGAGCACCAGCAACGTAAAGGCATAAATCGCCACGCTGACGATCTTCCAAGGGCTGCCGTCGAGGCTGGCAATCACCAGCATCCAGACGCCCCCGACAAACGCCGCTACCGCACCGACCAGATGCGTCCAGGCGTTCAGTTTTTCTCCGTGATACATGTGTCGCACACCTCGATTTCATTTACCGCAACGCGCAAGGCTCGGGCCTTGAGCGTAAAAGCGCAATGTTTCCGTTCAACGCAGGCAGGCACCTGTCCTGATATTTGGGCACAATCGAGCGATACCAAGAAGAGTTCGCGCCATGCTGATCGACGAAGAATTGACCCTGAAGAAACTCGAGGTGTTCCTCGCCTTCATGCGCACCGGCAACCTCGCCCGCGCCGCCGCCGAGTTGCAGACCAGCAACGTCAGCGTGCACCGCGCGATCCATTCGCTGGAAAGCGCCCTGCGCTGTCCGCTGTTCAAACACGAAGGGCGCAACCTGACACCGCTGGAAAGCGCCTACGTGCTCGAAGAGCGGGCGCAGAAGCTGATTCAGGACGTGGTCGAAAGCGTGCGCCTGACCCGCGAAGCCGCCGGGTTCTCGGCCGAGCGCTTCAAGCTCGGCTCGCTGTATTCGCTGACGGTGAAGACCGTGCCGCAATTGATCATGGGTTTGAAGATCCGCCGCAGCGAACTCAACATCGACCTGATCCTCGGCTCGAACATCGACCTGCTCTACAAGCTGAAAAACATGGAAGTCGACGCGATCCTGGTGTCGCTGGACGACACCGTCAACGACCCGGACTGCGAGCAGATTCCACTGTTTTCCGACGACATTTTCCTCGCCACCCCGGCCGATTCGCGCTTCGCCCAACGCAGCGAAGTGGACCTGGCGGAGGTGCGCGACGAAACCTTCATCACCCTCACCCAAGGCTTCGCCACCCACCAGGACGGCATCCGAGTGTTCCGGCAGGCGGGGTTCGAGCCGAAGGTAGCGATGCAGGTCAACGACATCTTCACCCTGCTGAGCATGGTCAGTTCCGGGGTCGGTTATGCGTTGCTGCCGGGGAGGATTGCGGCGGTGTACGAGAACCGGGTGAAGCTGATTCCGCTGCAGGAGAAGTACCGGTTGCAGCAGCACATTGGCGTGGTTTTTTTGAAGGCTAAAGAGCGGGATCCGAATTTGCTGGCGTTGCTGGCGGAGTGTCGGATGTATGCGAATCGCCAAGGCTCACAATGATCGTTCCCACGCGAAGCGTGGGAACGATCATCCAAACCTAACCCACAATCCCGCGCACGATGAAGAACAGCAACGAAGGCCCAAGCAGACAACCCAATCCGGTGTGGAAAGTAGCCGTCAACGCCCCATAAGGCACCAACCGCCGATCCGTCGCCGCCAGCCCCGCCGTCACGCCACTCACCGTCCCGGCCAGCCCGCCAAACACCATCGCCGAGCGCGGGTTATCCAGGCCCATCCAGCGCGCCGCCACGGGCGTGCCGACCATCACCAGAATCGCCTTGATCAACCCGGTGGCAATCGACAGCGCCATCACATCCGAAGTCGCGCCAATCGCCGCACCGGTCACCGGCCCGACAATGTAAGTCACCGCACCGGCGCCGATGGTGGTCATACTCACCGCATCGCGATAACCGAACGCGTAAGCCATGCACGCACCGACAATGAACGGCAGGATCGTGCCCAGCAGCAGCGCAATCACGCCGATCATCCCGGCCTTCTTCGCCTCGGTCGCCTGCACTTCAAACGCCGTGGCAACAATGGCGAAGTCCCGCAGCATCGCGCCACCCATCAGGCCGATGCCGGAGAACAGCGTCAGGTCCGCCAGGCCCTTCTGCCCGCCGGTCATGGTGCCGCCGACCCAGGCCAGCACCAGGCCGATGACGATGGCAATCGCCGAGCCGTGAATCCGCCCGAACGTCAGGCGTTTGGAGAGAATCACCGAGACCCACATGATCACGCCGACGAAGGCGAACGCGGTGATCAGACCGTTGTGTTCCAGACCCTTTTCAATGAGATCCCACATGTCAGCGACCTCCTACCGGTGTGCCGACCGGGGAGATTTCCGCCGGCTCGTCGGGCAAAGGCTCGCCTTTATGGGTGCGGCTGATCAAAGCAATCGTGCAGCCACAGACCACCACCGAACCGATCGCCGCCAGCACCGCCACCGGGCCGCCGTGCAGGGCGGTGACGACGTTCTGTTGCGCGGCCATCGCCACCACCACGGGAATGTACATGGCGCCCCAGAAGCCGACGCCCATCTCGCAATCCTTGGTCATGCCGCCGCGTTTCTGCATCCACAACCGCGCGCAGATCAACAGGATCATCGCGATGCCGACCCCGCCGACGTTGGATTTGACGCCCAGAAGAACACCGAGCATGTCACCCATGATCACCCCTGCCAGCGTACAGATCGCCAGCAGCGCCACACCGTAAATAATCATTGTTGTAGTCCTCAAAGTGCATCGTCGAATTGTTTTTGTTGTTCGAAGCCTGAGTCGCAGCGGTCTAGAGTCGGCGGCCCTCCTCTTCACGCAACAGCGCCTGCAAGGTGTCGAGCCGGGCACTGTCGAAGGCAGTGACAGTCCCCTGTTCGAACACCCGGCGCGCCAGCCCGGTCAGCACCGCACCGGGCGGCAGTTCGATCTGTAGACGTACGCCGCGCTCGTAGGCGCTTTGTACGGTGCCGCGCCAGTCCACCACGCGGCACATGTTGAAGGCGAGGTCGTCGCGCAGCGCTTCTACGTTGGTCACAGGCCTGGCGCGACTGCCGCTCAGGTAAGCGATGTTCGGTGTTTTCAGTTCTACCCTGGTGAACGCTTCGGCGAGGGTTTGCGCAGGCTCATCCAGCAACGGGCAGTGCGACGGCACGCTGACCGCCAGCCGTCTTGCCAGACCGGCGCCACGACTGCGCGCCAGCTCGGCGACCGCTTGCATCGCCTTGTCGCTGCCGGCAATCACCACCTGGTTATCGGCGTTGATATTGGCCAGGTACACCGGTGTTTCTGCGCCGTGCACCTGCGCCAGCAGCATTTCGACTGTGGATAATTGCAGGCCGATGATCGCGGTCATGCCGAAGCCCTGTGGATAAGCCTGCTGCATCAACTCGCCGCGCAGGCTGACCAGATGCAGCGCATCGCTGAAGCTCAACGCTCCGGCGACCACCGCTGCCGGATACGCTCCAATGGACAGGCCGGCGACGTAATCTGCGGTGAGTTCGTCCTGCAACAACTGCCGCGAGGCTGCAACGCCGGCGATCAGCAAGCAGAGCTGAACCGCCCGGGTGCTGCGCAGCGCTTCGCTGGAATCCAGCCGCAAGACATCTTCACCGAGCTCGTCGCTGGCCTCGATCAGCGTTTCCCGAGGCAAACGCTGAAGCATGCCGGGCTGTTGCGCGCCCTGGCCGGGAAACACCAGCAGGCTGCTCACGCTGCCTGCTCCTGCGGGTTCCACGGATCAGACACCAGACAGGCTTCATGGGCGTTTTTCAGCAGCACCCGTGAAGCATTCCCGGCCCATTCGCGCAGGGCGACGGCACCGAACGGCGTCTGCAATTGCAGGTCGACCCGGCAGATCGCCTGATCGAGATGCGCCACCAGTTTGCGCGCCTGGTTACGGGTGATGAGTTGCGGCGTACGCAGAATCAAGTCGAGATCGCTGCGCTCGTGCATTGCCGTAAATCCACTGGCCAGCTCAAACCCGACACTGCCACTGACACCCCAGATCCAACCGCAATCATCGAGCACCGGCCGCAGTTGCCGCAGCGCCTGCATGACCGGCAGATCACGCGCGCTCTCTACATGACAAAGCGCTTCCGGGCTGACCCGACAGGCAATCGAATCGACAGACATAAACGCCGCCAGCCGCTGCTCGCGCAACCGACCGCGCACGCCCACCGCCACGAATCCGTCTTCACTCAACGCCCGCCGCACCACCACCGGTTGCCCGCCAGCCAGCGAATCAATCGCCCACTGCGGCGCATCCGCCGGCAACTGCGCCGGCGTCATGCCCCACAGCAGGTCGTGGGCGAGAACGCTGTTCACCACTGCGCCCTCAGCAATTCACGTACACGGCTGGAGGCTTCGCGGTTTTTCGCGCCGAGACGATTGCTCAAATCAGTCGCACCAACATCTTCGATGGCTTGCTTCAGGCATTCGCCGACCCGCGCCAGATCCTCCGCCGTCGGCTGTTCGATCTGCTGCACCGACAAGGTTTCCCAGAGCAATCCGAGGCTGGCGTAGCTGTCGATGTCATAGGCCATCGGCGGCACGCTGGACGCCAGGGCTTCCAGTTCTTCAACGCTGCGCAACGTCACCCGCGCCGCCGACGCCTTGCCCATCGCATGCACCATCACCCCCGGATCACGCAGGGCGATCAAGCGATTGGCCTGATATCCGTGAGCGAGAAACGCCCCGGACATGGCCTTGCCCACCAGCAGCGCAATCACCGGATGCCCGGCCAGACGGGCGCGGGCATAAGCGTGCGCCGCACCCGCCAGGGCCTGATGAATGCCGAGGGCTTCTTCGCGGCGACCATAGGCCTGGCTCGGCACATCGACGATGGCGATCAAGGGGCGCTTTTGCGATTTGTCCTGGTCGGCGGTGATCGCGTCATCCACCGCCTTGGCCAGGCCCCAGCCTTCGAGCAAACCGACTTCGCCGTTGCGAGCGCGAGGGAAACGGTTTTGCGGATCGGCGACCACGGCGATAAAACGCCCGAGTGCCCCGTCGGCGACCTTCAGCGAGGGCGGTAAACCTTCAACGGCATTCGCGCCAGCGCTCAAGGCGTTGAACCAGTTCAAACCGCGCACGGAATAACCACTCATGAGCGCTCTCCTTGATACAGATCGCGAACCACCGAAGGCTCGATTTGCTTGTCAGTGTCCAGGCTCGTCAGGCGTTGCAGGAACCACTCGGCCCGTTGACTGCGCGGTTGCGCTGGCAGGCCCTGTTGCAGCAACTCGCCGACCTGCCCGCGAATCTGCGCCACGTCATCGGCGACATAGCGATCCACCAGGCCGCTGGCAAACCGTTGCTCGCCACCGGTCAGGCTCCAGATGAAGGGCCGGTCGCGAGAGTCGTACTCCTCGATCCCGGCTTCCTGCTCGATCACCTGCGGGCCGTTCAGGCCGAGGCGTGCTTCCTGGGTCACCAGCAAATAGCTGCACAGCGCGGCGGCAATCGACATCCCGCCAAAGCAACCGACGCTGCCGGCCACCACACCGACCACGGGTTGGTATTGCTGCAAGTCGACAATCGCCGCGTGGATATCGGCAATCGCCGCCAGCCCAAGGTTGGCTTCCTGCAGGCGCACGCCGCCGGTTTCCAGCAGCAGGATGGCGCGGGTCGGGATGCCTTTGCGGTTGTCCTCGGCGGCCAGTTCCAGCGCGCCGGCGATTTTCGCGCCGCCGACTTCACCGAGGCTACCGCCCTGAAACGCACCTTCGATGGCCGCGATCACCACCGGCAAACCATCGAGGCTGCCCTTGGCGATCACCACGCCGTCATCGGCCTGTGGCACCACGCCCTGACGTTCGAGCCATGGCGACATGACGCGTTGAAACGGGTCGAGCAGTTCGCGGAAGGTGCCGGCGTCGAGCAAGGCTTTCGCCCGCTGCCGTGCGCCAAGTTCGACGAACGAATGCTTGTGCAAAAGTGCCGAGGTGTCAGTCATGGCCGATCTCCTCGAAGCCTTGTTCCAGCCGCAGGCGCACCACACCCGGGGTCGCACCGAAGTCGTGGATATCGATGGCCATCGCCGGTGGCGTGGTGCCGTCGAACATCCGTGCGAACAGATGCTGCCAGCGCTGCTCGGCACCGTTGACTGAAGTCTGCACGTTGATCGTCAGCTTGCCGGCCAGGCCCGGTTCGATCAGCACTTCCAGATCGCCGGAGCCGACACAACCGACCAGCGCCCGACCGCGCGGCGGCTGCCCGGCGGGGAATTCAAAGGATAAGGTTTCCATCAAAACGCTCCCTGAAGGATGCCGTCGCGCTCGATTCGATCAAGCAACAACGTGGCGGCGAGCAAGTCGGCGGCGCCACCGGGCGAGGCATTCAATGCGATGAGTTGTTGATCGAGTTCGTGCAGGCGACGGCGACCGGTGAGGCTGGCGCTGCCGCCGACGTCAAGCACTGCCTGGGCGCCATGTTGCATGGCGTGCAGGCCCTGTTCGCCGGCGCGGTACAGCACGCAGGTGTCGGCCAGCTCAGTCATGATTGCGAGCAAGGCATCGAGCCGGGCGTTCTGTTCGCCATGGCCGGCGGCGCGGCTGCGTTTGAGCTGCGGCAGGCCACGCTGCACTACGGACGGGAAGCCGAGTTGCGCTTCTTCCCGGGCGCCGCGAGCGCCATAGCGTTGGGCGACTTGGGCGCCATGGCTCAGCGGACGCGGCGCATAACGGTCATCGAGCAACGCCAGACGCGCAACGCGCAGAGTGACGGCACTGGCGCTGGTGGATTTCGTGTCCAGCGCAGCCGCCGTGACCAACAGGCCCAGCGCCCAGATCGCCCCGCGATGGGTGTTCACACCGTGGGTGGTGGCGAGCATCGCTTGTTCGCCTTCTCGTCCGATGCGGCCGATGGCTTCGCGCAGCGGCAAGCCGATCTCGCCGAACTCGAGCGCGGCTTCGGCCATTTCCTTGAACGCCGGCCACAACGCCAGCGCCGAGGCATGCATCAATCCCAGGTGCAGATCGGTGTGCGCACCGTTGCCGCGACGGTCGACCAGCGCCGGTTTCGGCGACAGGTCGGCTTCGTCGATCAGCGCGTCCACGGCCAGGTCCGCCAGCCGTTCCGCAAGGGTGATGGTTTTCGGTTGCAGGTTGAATGCGTGCATTACCAGCTCCTGAACTTGGCGGGCGCGTTGTAGAGGCCGCCGGACCACTCGACCAGATCGGCCACGCTTTTCGCCGCCAGCAATTCGCGGGTGGCGTCGGTGCGACGGATGCCGAGGTCTTCGGGCAAGGCAATCAGGCCTTCGCGGCGCATGCGTTCGGTGTCTTTCGGGTTGTGGCGCAGGCCGATGGCGGTGACGCCGGCCACCGCTGCGATCATCGCCTGACGCTCCTCCAGCGAACGTGCCTTGTACAGGTAGGCGATGCCTTCTTCGGTCAGCAGGTGGGTGACGTCGTCGCCGTAGATCATTATCGGCGCGAGCGGCATGCCGCTTTTCTTCGCCACCTCAACCGCGTCGAGGGTTTCGACGAAGGTCGGTTTGCCGCCCTCCTGGAAGGTCTCGACCATTTGCACCACCAGTTTCTTGCCGCGTTCGAGCATCGGTTGCTGCGAATCGTCATGGCGCATATCGAGCCAGGCCGGAGTACCGTGACGACGGCCGCGTGGATCGTGGCCCATGTTCGGCGCGCCGCCGAAACCGGCGAGACGGCCACGGGTCACGGTGGAGGAATGGCCGTCGCCATCGACTTGCAGGGTCGCGCCGATGAACAGGTCCACCGCGTACTGCCCGGCCAGTTGGCAGAACATCCGGTTGGAACGCAGCGAGCCGTCACGACCGGTGAAGAACACATCAGGCCGGGCGGCAATGTAGTTTTCCATGCCCAGTTCGGTGCCGAAGCAATGCACGCTTTCGACCCAACCGCTTTCAATCGCCGGGATCAGGGTCGGGTGCGGATTGAGCGTCCAGTTGCGGCAGATCTTGCCCTTGAGGCCGAGGGATTCGCCGTAGGTCGGCAGGATCAGTTCAATGGCGGCGGTGTTGAAACCGATGCCGTGGTTCAGCGACTGCACATTGTGTTTTTCGTAGATCCCGCGGATCGCCATCATCGCCATCAGCACGTGCACCGGTTTGATGTGCCGAGGGTCGCGAGTGAACAGCGGCTCGATGTAGAACGGCTTGTCCGCCACCACCACGAAATCGACCCACGACGCCGGAATATCCACCCGGGGCAGTTCGCTGACGTCGTCCACCAGTTGATTGACCTGGACGATGACGATGCCGTCACTGAACGCGGCCGGTTCGATCAGCGCCGGGGTGTCTTCGGTGCTTGGGCCGGTGTAGATGTTGCCGGCACGGTCGGCCATGAATCCGGCCGAGAGCACGACGTTGGGGATCAGGTCCACCACCAGCCGGGCGTAGAGTTCGATGTAGGTGTGGATCGCGCCGATTTCCAGCAGACCGTCTTCGAGCAACTGGCTGATGCGCAGGCTCTGGGTGCCGGCGAAGGAGAAATCGAGCTTGCGGGCGATGCCGCGTTCGAACAGGTCCAGATGCTCGGAACGGCCGACGCTGGGCATGATCATGTGCAGGTCGTGGAGCTTTTCAGGATCGGCCTTGGCCAGAGAGCGCGAGAGGAAATCCGCCTGCTTCTGGTTGTTGCCCTCCAGTACCACACGGTCGCCGGGCAGGATCAGCGCCTCAAGTGCCGCGACGATTTTGTCGGTGGGCAACACCGCACCGTCGGCCAGCCCGCGCACCTTGTCGAGGCGCCGCTGCTTCTCGTCACGCCGCCGCGTCCAGCGCGAGTCGGGGGAAAGGGTTGTTGTCATGCTCACTCCACAGGGTTCGCTGTCGTGGAGCTACCTTAGGAGTGTGATCGAGGGGCATCAATCAAGCGCGGTGGCGAACCGTTACGGTGAGCGTAACGATCAGTGGACAAGCCCCGCATCCACCAACAATTTCTCCAATGCCAACAAATCCGGCACCTTCGCCACCTGCTCCCCGACCTGCACCGCCGCCTGCTCCAGCGCACACAACGGCACGTCGACATAACTCAACTGGCTGTCGAGCTTGTACGAGCGCGGAATCCCCTGCACCAGCAGCGCGATGAACTTCAACTCCGGCCGCCCGCCCAGGGCATTGAGGATGACGATCCGTGCCCGCTCGCCGATGACGATCCTGTTGCCGCACGCCGACTCGAAACTCAGCAGCGGAATCTGCCGCTCGCGCCAGGTCACCCGCCCCAGATACCACGGCGGCGTGTCGAGATCGAAGGCGCTGGACTGGTAGTCGATCAGCTCGGCGACGGCGACGTTGGGCAGGATCAGGTTGCGATCCGCCAGCGGCAGCAGCAGCCCGGTGAGCTGGCTGCTGCGTTGGTTGTGCCGGGTTTCATGCATGTTTTTTGCTCCACAGGGCGATGCTTTCGAGCAGCACCGATTCCTGGTACGGCTTGCCGAGGTAGTCGTTGACGCCGATGGCCATCGCGCGGTCGCGGTGTTTCTGGCCGGTGCGCGAGGTGATCATGATGATCGGCAGGTGTTGCAGGCGTTCGTCGTGGCGCACCTGAGTCGCCACTTCGAAGCCGTCCATGCGCGGCATTTCGATGTCGAGCAGCATCAGGTCCGGCATGTGCTCCTCCAGCAGCAGCATCGCATCGACCCCGTCCTTGGCGGTCAGCACGTTCATGCCGTGGCGTTCGAGCAAACGGCTGGTGACCTTGCGCACCGTCACCGAGTCGTCGACCACCATCACCAGCAACGGCTTGTGCGGTTCGCTTTCGATTTCGTGACTGGCCGGGCGCTGCGGCAACCGCGCCTGCATCGCGCGGATCGGCGCCAGCAGGTCGAGAATCAGCACCACCCGGCCATCGCCGAGGATTGTCGCCCCGGACACGCCCTGCACCGAGGCAAACTGCGGGCCGAGGCTCTTGACCACAATCTCGCGGGTGCCGGCCATCGTGTCGACCTGCACCGCGATGTACCGGTCGTTGCACTGCACCAGCAAGACCGGCACCGGCAGGCTCTGGCCGGATAGTTTCGGCCGTGGCGCGGTTTTCAGCAGCTCGCCCAGATAGCACAGTTCATAACGCTGGCCGCCGTACTGATAAGTCGGCGGGTCGAGACGGAAATGCCCGTCCAGTTCATTCGGCAGTACGCGGACGATGCCGTCGATGGTGTCCAGCGGAATCGCGTATTGATCCTCGCCGCACTGCACCATCAGCGCACGGTTGACCGAGACGGTGAACGGCAGGCGAATGCGAAAATGCACGCCTTGCCCCGGCACCGAATCAATGCTCATGGTGCCGCCCAGTTGCCGCACTTCTTCATGCACCACATCCATGCCCACGCCGCGCCCGGAAATCTGGGTGATTTTCTCGGCCGTGGAAAAACCTGGCTGGAGGATGAACTGCAACACCTCGCGGTCGCTGATCTCGGCGTCCGGCGCCAGCAGGCCGCGCTTGATCGCCTTGCGCCGCACGGCATCCAGCGGCACGCCGGCACCATCGTCGCGGATGTCGAACACGATGTCGCCGCCCTCGCGGGACAGGTCGAGGCTGATCTGCCCCTGCGCCGGTTTGCCCGCCGCCAGCCGGACTTCGGCGGACTCCAGGCCATGGTCGACGGCATTGCGCAGCATGTGTTCCAGCGGTGCCGCCATGCGCTCGAGGACGTTGCGGTCCATCTCGCCCTCGGCGTTGCCGACGCTGAACGCCACGTCCTTGCCCAGCTCTTCGGCGACCTGGCGCACGATGCGTTTCAGACGCGGCAACATGCGCTCGAACGGCACCATGCGCGTGCGCATCAGGCCTTCCTGCAACTCGGTGTTGATCCGCCCCTGCTGCTGCAACAGGTTCTCCGCGTCGTGGGTGCGCCGGTCGAGGGTTTCCTTCAAGTCCAGCAAGTCGGAAGCAGACTCGAACAGCGCCCGTGACAGCTGCTGCAACTGCGAATGGCGGTCCATTTCCAGCGGGTCGAAATCTTCGTAACCGAGGCGTTCGGCATCCACTTGCTGACGGCTGAGGATCCGCCCCTGGGTTTCGGTGTCGAGCCGGCGCAACTGGTCGCGCATGCGCTCGATGGTGGTTTCCATTTCGTGCAGGGCGGTCTGCGCATCGTTGACTTGCTGCTCGATGCGCCCACGGAAAATCGAGGTTTCGCCAGCGAGGTTGACCAGCTCGTCGAGCAGTTCGGCGGAGACCTTGACCATGTCCGCCCCGGTCTCGGGCGCCGGGGCCGCAGGCTCGGCCTTGACCGCAACCGGCGGCACGGGTGCCGGGGTTTGCACCAGCACGGGATGGCTGAAATTCTGGATCGCGCTGATCAGCCGGTCCGCCGGCGGACACGGCTGACCGGCGCGCACCCCGTCGAGCATCTGCGCCAAGCGGTCATGGCCGCGCTGCAACAGCGCGAACAGTTCGGCGCTGCCCTGCAGGGTGCCGGCAGACAGGCTTTCGTAGAGGTTTTCCAGCTCATGAGCAAGGTCGCCGATCGGGCCGATTTCCACCATCCGCGCACCGCCCTTGAGGGTGTGCAGATCGCGCAGCAGGGTTTCCACTTCCTGGCGATTGCCGGGTTCGGCCTGCCAGCGCAGCAACGCGGCGCCGGAGTTTTCGATGATGTCGAAACCTTCCTCAAGGAAGATCTCCAGCAGCTCCGGATCGTGTGCGGGGCCATCCTGCGTGGCGGAAGCGGTCGGCGTCTCAGGACTGGCGCTCGAGCCCTGGCGAAAGCGGCGGATCGCCTCGATCAGGTCCTGCGCCGGATCCAGCGGCTGGTGCCGGTGCAACTGTTCGAGGAACAGCGCCAGGCGCTCGTGGCTCTGGCGCAGCAATCGATCCAGGGCTTCGCTGTGGCTGTAACGACGATCCACCAGTCCTTGGTAAAGGCCTTCCAGTTCATGGGCCAGATCACCGACGGCCGCCACCTCGGCCATCCGCGCGCCGCCCTTGAGCGTGTGCAAATCCCGTTGCAGCGACGACAGCGGTGCGCCGTTTTCCGGATCCTTCAGCCAGCGCTGCAAGGCTTGGCCGGCGCTGTCGAGAATGTCCACCGCCTCTTCGAGGAAGATCTCGACGATCTCGTCGTCCGGCCCGCTGTCGGTGCTGTGTTGTTGCAGTTCGGCGGTGGCGCTGCCCAGTTCGCGGATGCTCGTGGTGCGGCTGCCATCGCTGCGGATCAGGCCCATGGCCGACGGGTCGAGGCTCTCGTCGAGCAGTTCGTGCAAGGCGCGGATGCGTTGCGGTTGCGGGGTGATTTCCTGGCCGGCGGCCAGTTCGTCGAGCATGTTGATCAGCGCTTCGTGGGCCTGCTGCGCCTCATGGAAAAACCGCTCGCTGACCGCCAGGCTGCTTTCCTCGACGGCGCCGTATAGATCGAGCAGTGCTTCGCACAGCACATCCACCGGCAGCAGATCCGCCAGGTGCGCGCCCTCGCCCAGGGTGGTCAGCTCATCGAGCAGCGCGCTGAGTTCCTGACGTTCGCCGGGGTGCTGCTGCCAGCGCTGCAAGAGGCTTTCGGCATCGAGCAGGATGTCCATGCCCTGGGCCAGAAAGTTGTTGATCAGTTGCGGATCGCGTTTGACCCGCAAGGCGCTGCTGGGGGCGCTGAGGATCGACTCCAAACGCTCGCCGAGCAGGGTTTCGGTGCGTTTGATCAGCGACTGCGCGCCGACAATCGGCGCCAGCGGATCGTGTTTGAGCTGACGCAGACCGACGCGAAACAGGCCCTCGGCTTCGAGCAGCAGTTCCACTTCGTCGAGGTCCAGCGCCAATTGATGGGCCTTGAATTCCCGGGCCAGTTTATCCAGCGGCGCCGCCAGTTCGGCAATCGGCGAAACTCCTGCCATCGAGGCGCTGCCCTTGAGGGTGTGCAGCGCGCGCTGCAACTCGTCGCTGGCCTGCAACGGCACATGCTCGGCAGCCTGATCGAGAAAACGATTGAGGCTGGCGAGGTGGGTTTCGGCTTCGTTGCGGAAAATCTCCAGCAACAGCGGATCGAGGGCCGCGACGTCTTCCACGTCTTCGGCCGGCAGCGGTGTGTCGCCCTTGGCCAGCGCATGGGCGCGGGCCGCCAGTTGATCGACATCGTGGCGCTGGCGCTGACCGTTGGTGGCGAATTCGGCGATCAGGTCCGGCAACAGCAGCAGCGTGTCGGCCAACAACTGGCGCACCGCCGGGCCGGGTTCGACACTGTGTTCCAGCACCCGGTTGAGCAGGTTTTCCACCGCCCAGGCCAGCTCGCCGAGGACCAGCGCACGCACCATCCGGCCGCTGCCCTTCAGCGTATGGAAGCCGCGGCGCAGCTCACTGAGGGCGGCGCGGTCATCGGGCTCGGCAGACCAGCGCGGCAGGTAGTCGCTCAGCACCTCGAGCACTTCCCCGGTTTCTTCGAGGAACACTTCGCGCAGCTCGTCATCCACCGGTTCTTCATCGGCCGGTGGTGGCAGCAGGCTGCCCGGCGTGGTCAGCGCCGGTGGGTTGACCGCCGAGACCGGGCTGGCCAGCACTTCGGCCAACGACTGCACGATCTGCGGGTCGTCCAGCTCCTGTAAATCCTGCATCACCAGCGCTTCGCTGGGGCTGAGCACATCGTCGAGCACCGGCACATGCGGCTCGCCAGGCTGTTCGTCAGGGAAGAAGCCGAGACTGGCGAGGCTTTTCTGCGCGATATCCAGCAAGTGTTCGCTGGGTGCCTGCGGGTCGTCGGTCAGGCGCTCGAGGTAATACTCGAGGCTGGTGATGGCGTCGGCGAGGTTGTCGAGTTGCTGCCAGCCCGGCTCGTGCGGGTCGAGCAACAGGTGCTCGCGGATAAATCCGTTGCAGGCTTCGAGCAGGCTGGCCGCGCGCGCCAGCGGAATCATCGCCAGCGCGCCGCGCACCTGGGTCAGCAGCGCCGGCAGGCTTTGCAGTTGCTGGCGATCCCAGTCGGCGTCGATGTAGTCGACGATCATGTCCTTGGCCTGTTGCAGACAGATACGCGCTTCCTTGATCACGATCTGATGAATCTGCGTCAGGTCGGTGGTCGGCAGCCGCGAATCTTCCGGGCTCTCCGGCTCCACCGTACCGACCATCCCGGCCAGCGTCGCTTCGACGTAGAGCAAGGCGCCGGCGACGTCCATCAGCGTGGCGTCGTTCGGTTCGCGCTGGCCCTGAGCGAGGCTGAGCACCACCGCCAGTTGATCGATGATCACCTTGCGCGGCTGACCGAAACCAAGCACCGCGAGGGTGTCGGCGATCTGCCGCAGCGGTGCCAGCAGGCTGTCCAGGTCCGAGGCGTGCTGGCGGTCGCTGCGCACGAACAGGTCGAGGCGTTCCTTGACCCGCACCAGCTCTTCGCACAGCGCCGCGAGCACCGAGCGCATGGCATCGCGGTCAGGGCCGGCCAGGCGCGCGCGTTCTTCGTCGACCATCGCGCTGTCGGGCAGCGCGTCGTCCAGGGAGTAGCGATCTTTCATGGTCAGCATCTGCCCGGTGGGGTGTTCGGCTTTGGCGATATAAAACAGCAGGCTTTTCAGCAGTTCAGGCGGTGGCGGCTGGTTGAGGCCGGGCATGCCCTGTTCGAGCAGGCGCTTGAGTTCCTTGTCGGCGTCCTTGAACAGGCTGCGCAGCGCCGGGCTGTTGGCGATTCGCCCTTCACGCATGCCTTCGACCAGCGCCGAGGCGACTTGCCACAACGGGCTCAGCGGCGCGTTACCGCTCAACGCTTCGAGGCGGGTGAAGACCTTGGCCAGATAACCGAGGTGCGTCTGGTCATCCTGTTCGCGGAGCAATCCGACCAGCGCCATTTGCAGCATCTGGCGCAATTTGCGCAGCACATTCGGCAGCTCTGCCGGCTCCAGCAGCGCCAGGGTTTCCTCGCCCAAAGACGCAAGTTCAGGCAACTGCGGGCTGAACAGGCTGGTTTCCGACAACAGGCTTTCGCCCCGGGCGCTGCGCAAGTCGTTGATCAGCGGCAGCACCACCAGCGGCAGGTCACGGCGGGCGCCCTGCACGCGGTCGAGGTAGATCGGCAACTGACCCAGCGCCTGCAACAGCAAGTGCAGCGCTTCGTCACGGTGGCTGACGCGGTCGCTCTGCAACGCTTCGACCAGGTGTTCCATTTCTTCGGCGAGCAATGCCGCGCCGTAGAACTCGACCATCTGCAGGCTGCCGTGCACCTGATGGATGCAGGCCAGGCATTCGTCCAGCCCGGGCACGGACTGCGGATCGTCGAGCACGGCTTCGATGGCCTGATGCGCCTGCCTCAGCGTCTCGGCGATTTCACCCTTGACCCATTCAAGGGCCACGTAATCGTGCCGGTCACCCATAACCACTCCGCTCGACATTGCCTCGCCCGCAGGCCTCACGCCTTGTCCGCGACGGGCGCAGACGCCGCCGGCAAGGTGAACCCGGACACCGAGCGACGCAACTGGCTGGCCATTTTCGCCAGGTTGCCGATGCTCTCGGCGGTGGCCGTGGAGCCGGACGAGGTCTGCGAAGTGATCTGCTGGATCACGTTCATCGTCAGGGAAATCTGCCCGGCCGAAGACGTCTGCTGCTGCGCCGCGTTGGAAATGCTCTGGATCAGCGCCGCGAGGGTCTTGGACACGCCTTCGATTTCTTCCAGGGCCACACCGGCATCCTGCGCCAGCCGCGCGCCGCGCACCACTTCGGTGGTGGTCTGCTCCATGGAAATCACGGCTTCGTTGGTGTCGGTCTGGATCGCCCGCACCAGCGTTTCGATCTGCCGGGTCGCAGCGGACGAGCGCTCGGCCAGCCGCTGCACTTCGTCGGCCACCACGGCAAAACCGCGCCCGGCATCACCGGCCATCGACGCCTGAATCGCCGCGTTGAGGGCGAGGATGTTGGTCTGGTCAGCAATGTCATCGATCAGGCTGACGATGTCGCCGATTTCCTGGGACGACTCGCCCAGGCGCTTGATGCGCTTGGCGGTGTCCTGGATCTGTTCGCGGATGTTGTCCATGCCGTGGATGGTGTTGTGCACCACTTCGTTGCCCTTGTTGGCAATCTCCACCGAACGTTCGGCCACCGCCGAAGATTCGGCGGCGTTGGCCGACACCTGATCGATGGATTGGGCCATGTCGCTGATCGCGGTCGAGGCTTCGGAAATCTGCTGGGCCTGATGCTCCGAGGCCTGGGCCAGGTGCATGGCGGTGGCCTGGGTTTCCTGCACCGCAGCGGCGACCTGGCCGGCGGTGAGGTTGATGGTGGCGACCAGATCGCGCAACTGGTCGACCGAATAGTTGATCGAGTCGGCGATGGTCCCGGTGAAGTCTTCGGTCACCGAGGCGGTTACGGTCAGGTCGCCGTCGGCGAGATCTTCGATCTCGTCGAGCAGGCGCATGATCGCGTTCTGGTTGCGCTCGTTCTTCTCGGCGGTCTCGCGCAACTGACGGTTGGTTTCCCGGACCATGACCAGGCCGATCAGGATGATCGAGGCCAGCGCCAGCAGGCCCAGTACGTAGCCGCCGATGGTGTCGGTGTTACGCCCGCCGGCAAGGTTTTCGAAACGGCTGGCCAGGTGCGAGGCTTCGTCGAGCAAGGTCTGCGACAGGCTGAAAATATTGGTGGCCGATTCACGGACCTTGAACAGCTCCGGCGAGGTTTCGAGGATTTCATCCACGGAACCTGAGACAAACTGAAACAGCTCGGAAATCTCGCTCAAGCGAGCGCGGGCGTCGCGGTCTTCCACCTGGCTGACTTTCAGCGCCGGGTTGCCTTGCAACATGCCATTGAGCACCTGACCGAAGCGCGCGGCATCGCGACCAAAAGCGTCGGCGGCTTGCTGGGAGTTTTCATCGCCCGACAGCACGGTGTTCACCGCGCCGAGAATCCGCTCGGCCAGCAGCGACTGACGCTGGGCCATCGCCACCTGCGCCGCCGGCGCACCGCGTTGCAGGAGGATTTCCACGACCTTTTCGTATTCGATCTGCAACTGCGGCACGGTTTCGGCCAGGGTCGCGGCCACCTGATGCAGGGACAGCACGGTCTGCTCGCTGGAGAGAATCGCGTCGGTGTTTTTCAGCAGGCGTTCCCAGTCCAGCTGCACGGCGCGCATTTCCGGGCGCACGACGGACGGCGCCGGCGGCAGGCCGGTGCTCGGGTCGCCCTTCTTGAGGTAACCCCAGCGTTGGGCAAAATCGTTGCGCGCATCGCTGAGCAGCTTGAACGCGGCGGCTTTGCCGGCGGCAGCCTCGGTGGCGTTCTTGGCGATCCGCTGCGACAGCACCCGCAGCTCGCCGGCGTGGCCGATGTACTGCTTGTCGTAGTTGGCCTGGGTGTTGAGGTAAGCGAAGTTGGCGAACAGCAGCATGATGAACACGATCAGTGCGATGAACAGCACGATGATCTGCGAGCGGCTGCGCGAGCCTTCTGCGGGCTTGCCTGTTTTTGCTTTGATCATCGGTCCTCGCCTGTTAAACCGCGACGTGCATGAAACTCGGTGACTGCGCCAGCGCAAACAGGCTGAACACCCGCCAGTTCTGCTCGCGCCGGAAATAGCCCTTGATGAACTCGCCTTTGGAGCCTTGCCGTTTACTGATCGAGACGGATTCGAAACTGTCCTGCTCGAAGTGCTGCAGGCCGAAGACTTCATCGACCAGCAACCCGGCAAACACGTCCTGATGCTCTACCACCAAGACCCGCCGCTGTTTGCGCATCGGTGACAGTTCATGGCCGAAAAAGCCGCACAGGTCCATGACCGGCAGCAGCCGCCCGCGCAGGTTGGCCACACCCTTGACCCACGGCTTCACGCCCGGCAGCTGGGTGACACGCAGTTCGGGCAGCACTTCGCTGACTTCGCCCATCGGCGTGACGTACCAGTGCTCGCCCAGACGAAAGCCGATGCCGCTCCAGCGATCCTGGCGCGCCGGTTGCGACGGCAGGTCCGCCGCCAACAGGCGACAGCGCTGGTCGATCTGCCACAACAGTTCGAACGCGGTCAGCGACTCGCTCATGGCGGCGCGATCAACCGGCCAGCACGTTGTTCAGGGTCTTGATCAGCGTGTCTTCGTCGACCGGTTTGGTCAGGTAGTCCCTGGCGCCCTGGCGGGTGCCCCAGACCTTGTCGGTCTCCTGATCCTTGGTGGTGATGATGATCACCGGGATGTGGCTGGTTTCCGCATCCTTGGTCAACTGGCGGGTAGCCTGAAAGCCGTTGAGGCCGGGCATGACAATGTCCATCAGCACCGCGTCGGGTTTTTCCTGGCGGGCCAGGGCCACGCCGTCGGCGCCGTTTTCGGCTTTGAGCACTTCGTGCCCGTGCTTTTCCAGCATGCCGGTGAGTTTGTACATTTCGGTCGGCGAGTCATCGACGATCAGGATACGTGCCATGGTCTTCCCCATTTTTCTTGTCGACACCGGGCCCGCTGGCCGAGCGTCTCTGTGCGTGTCTTACTGCGGCAAAGCGGCAGCGAAGCCCGGAACATGGGCCGAGATCGCGTCGAGCAGTTCTTCCTTGCTGAAAGGCTTGGTCAAAAATTGATCGGAACCGACAATCCGCCCCTTGGCCTTGTCGAACAGCCCGTCCCGGGACGACAGCATGATCACCGGCGTGCCCTTGAACGCGTTGTTGTTCTTGATTAAAGCGCAGGTCTGATAACCATCCAGACGCGGCATCATGATGTCGACGAAGATGATCCCGGGATGGTGGTCGGCGATCTTCGCCAGGGCGTCAAAACCGTCGATCGCGGTGATGACTTCGCACCCTGCATTTTTCAACAGGGTCTCGGCGGTGCGACGAATCGTTTTCGAGTCGTCGATCACCATGACCTTCAAGGCGCTGGACTGCTGTTCCATAAGGGGGCTCTACCGTCGCCTTTGCGAATCAATTTGTCCGTTTTGCGATGACTGATGGCTGGAAACCCTTGATGCTCAAGGGCCAGCACGGCTGGGAGCCTTTTTAGCACAGTCTCCAGACGCAATCTATCGACGGGTTTTTCCTTGACCGAAAACCCGCCCGGCGCCACTCTGGCGGCACTTTTTTCATACCGATCCGGTAGCCAATTTTCGAGGAAAACCCAATGAGCGTTCGCGTCGGGATTGTCATGGACCCTATCGCCAGCATTTCCTATAAAAAGGATAGCTCGCTGGCCATGCTGCTGGCGGCGCAGAAGCGCGGCTGGGAACTGTTCTATATGGAACAGAAAGACCTTTACCAGGGTGAAGGCCAGGCACGGGCGCGAATGAAGCCGCTGAAAGTCTTCGCCAACCCGGAAAAATGGTTCGAACTGGGCGCCGAGCAGGATTCGCTGCTCAGCGATCTGAACGTGATCCTGATGCGCAAGGATCCACCGTTCGACATGGAGTTCGTCTACTCCACCTACCTGCTCGAACAGGCCGAGTCCGCCGGGGTGCTGGTGGTCAACAAACCGCAGAGCCTGCGCGACTGCAACGAAAAGCTGTTTGCCACGCTGTTCCCGCAGTGCACGCCGCCGACCGTGGTCAGCCGCCGCGCCGACGTGCTGCGTGAATTTGCCGCCAAACATGGCGACGTGATCCTCAAGCCGCTGGACGGCATGGGCGGTACTTCGATCTTCCGTCACCGCGCCGGCGACCCGAACCTGTCGGTGATCCTGGAAACCCTGACCGCCCTCGGCGCCCAGCAGATCATGGGCCAGGCCTACCTGCCGGCGATCAAGGACGGCGACAAGCGCATCCTGATGATCGACGGCGAGCCGGTGGATTACTGCCTGGCGCGGATTCCGGCCCAGGGCGAAACCCGTGGCAACCTCGCGGCTGGCGGTCGTGGCGAAGCCCGTCCGCTGACCGACAAGGATCGCTGGATCGCCGCCCAGGTCGGCCCGACCTTGCGCGAGAAGGGCCTGCTGTTCGTCGGCCTGGACGTGATCGGCGAGCACCTGACCGAAATCAACGTCACCAGCCCGACCTGCATCCGCGAAATCGACAATGCCTTCGGCACCGACATCGGCAGCCTGCTGATGGATGCCATCGAGAAAAAGCTGCAAGCTTGATGTGCATCACATGCAGCCTGTCGCTTGATGCTTGAAGCCCAAGGCGTGAAACCAACATTGCGTTATCATGCGCGGCCTGTGAAAAACGCGATGTTGGTTTTCTTGTCATGACACTTCCGTCCGATCTGCCCGCTGAACTCGCCCATAAAGGCGTGCGCCCGGTCGATCGCCTCGGATTTACCCTGTTTCTCGCGGCGCTGATCCACCTGGCGCTGCTGCTCGGCGTGGGTTTCACCATGGTCGAGCCCAAGCAGATCAGCAAAACCCTGGAAATCACCCTCGCCACCTTCAAGAGCGAAAAGAAGCCGGCGAAGGCCGATTTCCTAGCCCAGGAAAACCAGGAAGGCAGCGGTACCCTCGACAAGAAGGCGATCCCCAAGACCACCGAAGTCGCGCCGTTCCAGGCAAACGAAGTCAAGAAAGTCACCCCGCCACCGGCCGCCAAGCCGGAAGTGCAGGAAGCCGCGCCCAAGGCGGCCGTGACCACCGTCGCGCCGAAACCGAAAAAGGCGCCGACCAAGAAAGAAGAAGCCAGGACCGAGACCAAACCGACGGTCGATGCGCCGACTTTCGACAGCTCGCAGCTCTCCAGCGACATCGCCAGCCTCGAAGCCGAACTGGCCAACGAACAACAGCTGTACGCCAAGCGCCCGCGCATCCACCGCCTCAGCGCTGCGTCGACCATGCGCGACAAGGGTGCCTGGTACAAGGACGAGTGGCGCAAGAAGGTCGAGCGCATCGGCAACCTCAATTACCCTGACGAAGCCCGGCGCAAGCAGATCTACGGCAATCTGCGCCTGATGGTGTCGATCAACCGCGACGGCTCGCTGTATGAAGTGCTGGTGCTGGAGTCTTCCGGCCAGCCGCTGCTGGATCAGGCGGCGCAACGTATCGTGCGACTGGCGGCACCGTTTGCACCGTTTACCGGGGACCTGTCGGACATCGACCGGCTGGAAATCATCCGCACCTGGAAATTCGCCCGGGGTGACCGGCTGTCCAGTAACTGAGTCGATCTTTTGCCCGCTCCAGCTTGTCAGTTCGCCCCCCGAACGCCACACTAGCGCACATGAAAAACGTCAGCCCCAGCTACCTCAAGCATCACTTCCTGATCGCCATGCCACACATGGCCGACCCGAACTTTGCCCACACCTTGACCTACATCGTCGAGCACACGGCCAATGGGGCCATGGGGCTGGTGGTCAACCGACCGCAAGAGCTGAATCTGGCCGACATCCTCGAGCAATTGCGCCCGGACATCGATCCGCCAGCGCTGTGCCAGCATGTGCCGATCTTCATCGGCGGCCCGGTGCAGACTGATCGCGGTTTTGTCCTGCACCCGGCGGGCAAGACGTTCCAGGCCACCGTCGAGCTGGAGGGCGATCTGGCCCTGTCCACCTCGCAGGACGTGCTGTTCGCCATCGCCGACGGCGTGGGCCCGGCCAAAAGCGTGATCACCCTCGGTTATGCCGGCTGGGAAGCGGGACAACTGGAAGCCGAGCTGGCCGACAATGCCTGGCTGACCTGCCCGTACGACGCCGACATCCTGTTCAACACCAGCAGCGAACTGCGCCTGGAAGCGGCGGCCAGGCACCTGGGGATCAACCTCAGCCTGCTGACCAGCCAGGCAGGACACGCCTGATGGCCCTGCGCCTGATCCTCGGCTTCGACTACGGCACCAAACAGATCGGCGTGGCGGTCGGCCAGGTGATTACCGGCCAGGCCCGCGAACTGTGCACCTTGAAGGCGCAAAACGGTGTGCCGGACTGGAATCAGGTCGAAGCCCTGATAAAGGAATGGAAGCCCGACGCCGTGGTGGTCGGCCTGCCGCTGAACATGGACGGCACGCCCAGCGAGATGTGCGCCCGCGCCGAGAAATTCGCCCGCCGCCTCAACGGCCGTTTCAACCTGCCTTTCTATACCCACGACGAACGCCTGACCACCTTCGAAGCCAAGGGCGAGCGACTGGTGCGCGGCGGACAGAAAGGCAGCTACCGCGACAACCCGGTGGACGCCATCGCCGCCGCCCTGCTGCTGCAAGGCTGGCTCGACGAAAACACCGCACTATTTGAATCCTGACAAGCGCTACGGCGCTTTTCTTTTGGTTACAACCCGAGCCCCGGTTCGCGAGAACCGGCTCGACCCCGAGAAGGAGCAACCATGAGCCTGCCCAATCCCGCCGATCTGATCAGCCAGATGGCGACCCGCCTCAAGGCGCACCTTGCCCAGCGTGAAATCAGCGAACCGCGTTACATCGGCATCCGCACCGGCGGCGTCTGGGTCGCCCAGGCCCTGCTCGCAGAGCTGGGCAGCGACGCGCCATTGGGCACGCTGGATGTTTCCTTCTACCGCGACGACTTCAGCCAGAACGGCCTGCACCCGCAAGTGCGCCCGTCCGCCCTGCCCTTCGAAATCGAAGGCCAGCATCTGGTGCTGATCGACGACGTACTGATGAGCGGCCGGACCATCCGCGCCGCCATGAACGAACTGTTCGACTACGGCCGCCCGGCCAGCGTGACGCTGGTCTGTCTGCTGGACCTGGACGCCGGCGAACTGCCGATCCGCCCCAACGTGGTCGGCGCGACCCTGTCGCTGGCCGCCCACGAGCGGGTCAAGCTGTCCGGTCCGGAGCTGGCACTCGAACTGCAAGACCTTGCCCTTTAATCCGCCCTATTGAGAGTCCCCCTCGCGATGACGCCTCTAGATACCAAGCGCCCGCTGCAGCTCAATGATCAGGGCCAGCTGCGCCACTTCCTCTCGCTCGACGGCCTGCGCCGCGAGTTGCTGACGGAAATCCTCGACACCGCCGACTCGTTCCTCGAAGTCGGCGCCCGGGCCGTGAAGAAGGTTCCGTTGTTGCGCGGCAAGACCGTGTGCAACGTGTTCTTCGAAAACTCGACCCGCACCCGCACCACCTTCGAACTCGCGGCCCAGCGCCTGTCGGCGGACGTGATCACCCTGAACGTGTCGACCTCGTCGGCCAGCAAGGGCGAAACCCTGCTCGATACCCTGCGCAACCTCGAAGCCATGGCTGCCGACATGTTCGTCGTGCGCCACGGTGACTCGGGCGCCGCGCACTTCATCGCCGAACATGTCTGCCCGCAGGTGGCGATCATCAACGGCGGCGACGGCCGACACGCGCACCCGACCCAGGGCATGCTCGACATGCTGACCATCCGCCGCCACAAGGGCGGTTTCGAGAACCTCTCGGTAGCCATCGTCGGCGACATCCTGCACTCGCGGGTGGCGCGCTCGAACATGCTCGCCCTGAAGACCCTCGGCTGCCCGGACATCCGCGTGATCGCGCCGAAAACCCTGCTGCCGATCGGCATCGAGCAATACGGCGTGAAGGTCTACACCGACATGACCGAAGGCCTGAAAGACGTCGACGTGGTGATCATGCTGCGCCTGCAGCGTGAGCGCATGACCGGCGGCCTGCTGCCGAGCGAAGGCGAGTTCTACCGCCTGTTCGGCCTGACCACCGCGCGCCTGGCCGGCGCCAAGCCCGATTGCATCGTCATGCACCCGGGGCCGATCAACCGCGGCGTGGAGATCGAGTCGGCGGTGGCCGACGGCCCGCACTCGGTGATCCTCAATCAAGTCACCTACGGCATCGCGATCCGTATGGCCGTGCTGTCGATGGCCATGAGCGGGCAAACGGCGCAACGTCAATTCGAGCAGGAGAACGCCCAGTGAAGCTCAGCATTCTCGGCGCCCGCGTCATCGATCCAAGCAGCGGCCTGGATCAAATCACCGATATTCACGTTGAAGCCTGCAAGATCGTCGCCCTCGGCGCGGCACCGGCCGGTTTCACCGCCGTCGAAACCATCGACGCCACAGACCTGGTGGCCGCTCCGGGGCTGGTCGACCTGAACGTCGCCCTGCGCGAGCCGGGCTACAGCCGCAAAGGCACCATCGCCAGCGAAACCCGCGCTGCAGCGGCCGGTGGCGTGACCAGCCTGTGCTGCCCGCCGAAGACCAAACCGGTGCTCGACACCTCCGCCGTGGCCGAACTGATCCTCGACCGCGCCCGCGAGGCCGGCAACACCAAGGTGTTCCCGATTGGCGCGCTGAGCAAAGGTCTGGATGGCGAACAGCTCGCAGAACTGGTTGCCCTGCGTGACGCCGGTTGCGTAGCGTTCGGCAACGGCCTGGAAAGCTTCCGCAACACCCGCACCCTGTGCCGGGCGCTGGATTACGCGGCAACGTTCGACCTGACGGTGATTTTCAACTCGCAGGATCACGACCTCGCCGACGGCGGCCTGGCCCACGAAGGTGCCACCGCCAGCTTCCTCGGCCTGCCAGGCATCCCGGAAACCGCTGAAACCGTGGCCCTGGCCCGTGATCTGCTGCTGGTCGAGCAAACCGGCGTGCGTGCGCACTTCAGCCAGCTGACCAGCGCTCGCGGCGTGGCCCTGATCGCTCAGGCCCAGGCCCGTGGTTTGAAAGTCACGGCGGATGTCGCCCTGTATCAGCTGATCCTGACGGACGAAGCGCTGATCGACTTCAGCAGCCTGTATCACGTGCAACCGCCGCTGCGCACCCGCGCCGACCGCGACGGCCTGCGTGAAGCGGTGAAGTCCGGCGTGGTCTCGGCCATCTCCAGCCATCACCAGCCCCATGAACGCGATGCCAAACTGGCACCGTTCGGCGCCACCGAGCCAGGCATCAGCAGCGTCGAATTGCTGCTGCCGCTGGCGATGACGCTGGTCGAGGATGGTCTGCTGGACCTGCCGACCCTGCTGGCCCGCCTGAGCGCCGGTCCGGCCGAGGCTCTGCGCCTGCCTGCGGGCAAACTGGCAGTGGGTGGCGCGGCGGATATCGTGCTGTTCGATCCGAAGGCTTCGACCGTGGCCGGCGAAACCTGGCTGTCGAAGGGTGAGAACTGCCCTTTCCTCGGCCATAGCCTGCCGGGTGTGGTGCGTTACACCTTGGTGGATGGCCGGATCAGTCACCAGGCGTAAAAAAAATGGCGAGGGAGCCAGCTCCCTCGCCATCACTTACTGAAAGGCGCCCCGCCCTTCGGCATTACGCACCGACACCTGATCGTTCAGCGTCCAGAAGTCATACAGCACCCCAAGAAAGAACAACCCGCCGGTCAGCAGATACACCAACCCGCTGATCCACTTGCCCTGATACATCCGGTGCACGCCGAGCGCGCCGAGGAAGGTCAGCAGAATCCACGCCACGTTGTACTCGATCGGGCCCGCGGCGAAACGCAGGTCGGCTTCGCGATCCATCGCCGGGATCAGGAACACGTCGATCAGCCAGCCGATCCCCAGCAACCCGAAAGTGAAAAACCAGATCGTGCCGGTCACCGGCTTGCCGTAATAGAAGCGGTGGGAGCCTGTGAAACCGAAAATCCACAACAGGTAACCGATCACCTTGCTGTGGGTGTCTTTTTCCTTCACACGGGGCAGCTGATAGCCGTTCATTAAGACCTCGTTACACGCGATAGATAAATATTCTTTAATTCTTTGTGACTTTTTTACAGGTAGCCGACGTATGGCAAATGCTACCGTGTGTCCCGTCAAAGCCTTATAGCACCGGACTTCTGTCCGACAATTGCGTCTTTTTGCCGCTTATTTGGTTCCATTGGCATCGGATTGAATCGACCAACGGCCTCGGAAGTGACAAAAAAGCTGTTATAAAGTTGCGCGCTAACACATCAAGAGCCCTGCCTAATGCGTCCATTTTTCAAGACATGGCTAACTATTTGCCTATTAATGCCACTGGCCGCCCACGCCACCAATCGTGAGCAACGTCTTCCAAACGTTAACGGTTTCACCCCTAAATCCCATGCCTCTGCTCCTTCGAACAAAGGCAAACAGGTCAAGCACACCACGCTGAGCAGCACCGGCCGAAGCAAGCTGGTGCCACCGATGGCGACCAAGGAAAGCAGCAACGTCCTCAGTCGCGCGGTAAACGTCCTCGGTACGCCATACCGTTGGGGCGGCAGCAGCCCGAGTAAAGGCTTCGACTGCAGCGGTCTGGTGAAATACGCGTTCAACGACGCCACGTTCGACCTGCCACGCACCTCGAACGCCATGGCCAGTGGTCACGGCGAGAAAGTCGAACGCAAGGACCTGAAGCCGGGCGACCTGATTTTCTTCAACATCAAGAGCCGTCGGGTCAATCACGTCGCCATCTACCTGGGCAACGACCGTTTCATCCATGCGCCACGGCGCGGCAAAGCGGTGAGCATCGACACTCTGAACAAGCCCTACTGGGAAAAGCATTACGTGGTGGCCAAACGCGTATTGCCGAAAGAGCAAGGGCAGATGCGCGTGGTTCAGCGCTAAGTTGACTGATCCAGGATTTGCTTAACCAGTACTGCCCCCTTCGCGAGCAAGCCCGCTCCCACATGGAACNGCTTGCTCGCGAAGGGGCCGGTGGTAACACCGAAAATACCCCTCAGAAATTATCTGGCGTGCGCGCTTTCTCCCGCGCATGTTCGCGGCTGATCAAGCCCTTGGTCACCAGATCCTTCAGGCACATGTCGAGTGTCTGCATTCCCAGCGAGCCACCGGTCTGTATCGCCGAATACATCTGCGCCACCTTGTCCTCGCGGATCAGGTTACGGATCGCCGACGTACCCAGCATGATCTCGTGCGCCGCCACCCGACCGCCGCCGATCTTCTTGATCAGCGTCTGCGAGACTACCGCCAGCAACGACTCCGACAGCATCGAGCGCACCATGGACTTTTCGTCCCCGGGGAACACGTCCACCACCCGGTCGATGGTCTTGGCTGCCGACGTGGTGTGCAAGGTACCGAACACCAGGTGCCCGGTCTCGGCCGCGGTCAGCGCCAGGCGGATGGTTTCCAGATCGCGCATCTCGCCCACCAGGATCACATCCGGGTCTTCGCGCAGCGCTGAGCGCAACGCAGTGGCGAAACTGCGGGTATCACGATGGACTTCGCGCTGATTGATCAGGCATTTGCGCGATTCGTGGACAAATTCGATCGGATCTTCGATGGTCAGGATGTGGTGATGACGATGGGTGTTGAGGTAATCGATCATCGCCGCCAGTGTCGTGGACTTGCCGGAGCCGGTCGGTCCGGTCACCAGCACCAGCCCGCGCGGCGCATCGGTGATCTTGCGAAAGACGTCGCCCATGGCCAGGTCTTCCATGGTCAGCACTTTTGACGGGATGGTCCGGAACACCGCCCCGGCGCCCCGGTTCTGGTTGAAGGCATTGACCCGAAAGCGCGCCACGCCGGGGACTTCGAAGGAAAAGTCGGTTTCCAGATGTTTCTCGAAGTCCACCCGCTGGGTGTCGTTCATGATGTCGTAGATCAGCTCGTGCACTTGCTGGTGATCCAGCGCCGGCAGATTGATCCGCCGCACGTCGCCATCCACGCGGATCATCGGCGGCAGACCGGCCGACAGGTGCAGGTCGGAAGCACCCTGTTTGGCGCTGAAGGCCAGCAGTTCAGTGATATCCATAGCGTCCCTCAATTCCAGTAGAATGCCGCGAACCTTCAGACCGCTGGCGCCTCTTGATGTCCACGATAGCAGACAACATTCTCCAGGTTAGTTCGCGTATTCATGCCGCCACCGCTGCCGCCGGACGCGATGAAAACAGCGTCCAGCTGCTGGCCGTGAGCAAGACCAAACCGGCACAAGCCCTGCGCGAAGCGTACGCCGCCGGCCTGCGCGACTTCGGCGAGAACTACCTGCAAGAGGCCTTGGGCAAGCAGCTCGAACTGGCCGACCTGCCCTTGATCTGGCACTTCATCGGCCCCATTCAGTCGAACAAGACCCGCTCGATCGCCGAGCATTTCGCCTGGGTGCACTCCGTGGATCGTCTGAAAATCGCCCAACGCCTGTCCGAGCAACGCCCGGCGGATCTGCCGCCACTGAACATCTGCATTCAGGTCAACGTCAGCGGTGAAGCCAGCAAGTCCGGCTGCACCCCGCAAGACCTGCCGGCCCTGGCCCAGGCCATCAGCGCCCTGCCGCGCCTGAAACTGCGCGGGTTGATGGCGATTCCCGAGCCGACCGAAGATCGCGCCGAGCAAGACGCTGCATTCGCTGCCGTTCAGAAATTGCAGGCCGGCCTCGATCTGCCGCTCGACACACTTTCCATGGGCATGAGCCACGACCTCGAGTCGGCCATTGCCCAGGGCGCGACCTGGGTCCGTATCGGTACGGCCCTGTTCGGCGCCCGCGACTATTCCCAATCTTGACCATTTCCAGATAAGGACCTGACATGAGCAACACACGTATTGCCTTTATCGGTGCCGGCAACATGGCCGCCAGCCTGATCGGCGGCCTGCGGGCCAAGGGTCTGGAAGCTGCACACATTCGCGCCAGCGATCCGGGCGAAGAAACCCGCGCCAAAGTCAGCGCCGAACACGGCATCGAAACCTTCGCCGACAACGCCCAGGCCATCGACGGCGCTGACGTTGTCGTGCTGGCGGTCAAGCCACAGGCCATGAAAGCCGTGTGCGAAGCGATTCGCCCGAGCCTGAAACCGAATCAACTGGTGGTCTCGATCGCCGCCGGCATCACCTGCGCCAGCATGACCGCATGGCTCGGCGAGCAACCGATCGTGCGCTGCATGCCGAACACCCCGGCGCTGCTGCGTCAGGGCGTGAGCGGCTTGTACGCCACCGGCGCCGTGAGCGCCGAACAACGCCAACAGGCTGAAGAACTGCTGTCCGCCGTGGGCATCGCCCTGTGGCTGAACGAAGAGCAGCAACTGGACGCGGTCACCGCCGTCTCCGGTTCCGGCCCGGCGTACTTCTTCCTGCTGATCGAAGCCATGACCGCCGCCGGCGTCAAACTCGGCCTGCCGAAGGAAACCGCCGAGCAACTGACCCTGCAGACCGCTCTGGGCGCCGCGCATATGGCGGTGTCCAGTGACGTCGACGCTGCCGAACTGCGCCGCCGCGTGACCTCGCCGGCCGGCACCACGGAAGCTGCAATCAAATCGTTCCAGGCCGGCGGCTTCGAAGCCCTGGTGGAAAAAGCACTCGGCGCCGCCGCGCACCGCTCGGCCGAAATGGCCGAACAACTGGGCAAATAAGGAGCCTCACATGATTGGATTGAACACCGCAGCGGTCTACGTGCTGCAAACCCTCGGCAGCCTGTACCTGCTGATCGTGCTGCTGCGCTTCGTCCTGCAACTGGTGCGGGCGAACTTCTACAACCCGCTGTGCCAGTTCGTGGTCAAGGCCACCCAGCCGCTGCTCAAGCCACTGCGCCGGATCATTCCGAGCCTGTTCGGCCTCGACATGTCGTCGCTGGTACTGGCGATCCTCGTGCAACTGGCGCTGATGGCGCTGACCCTGCTGCTGACCTACGGCACCACCGGCAACCCGCTGCAACTGCTGATCTGGTCGCTGATCGGCGTGACGGCGCTGTTCCTGAAGATTTTCTTCTGGGCCATGATCATCAGCATCATCCTGTCCTGGGTCGCACCGGGCAGCCACAATCCGGGCGCCGAGCTGGTGAACCAGATCTGTGAGCCGGCCCTGGCGCCGTTCCGCCGCATCCTGCCGAACCTCGGCGGTCTGGACCTGTCGCCGATCTTCGCCTTCCTCGTGCTGAAGCTGATCGACATGCTGGTGATCAACAACCTCGCGGCGATGACGATGATGCCGGAAATCCTGCGCCTGCTGATGTGAGCTGGTTTCGCTGGGACGGTGACGACCTGATTCTGGAGTGTCACCTGCAACCGGCCGCCCGCAGCGATGATTTCTGCGGGCTGCACGGTGATCGCCTGAAAATCCGCCTGACCGCCCCGCCGGTCGAGGGCAAGGCCAATGCGTACCTGATGGGGTTTCTGGCCAAGGCTTTTGGGGTTTCCAAGAGTCAGGTCAGTTTGCTCAGCGGCGAGCTGAACCGGCAGAAGCGAGTGCGCATCAGCGCACCGAAAAAGCTGCCGGACTTGCCCGGACTAGTGCGCTGATCGTTCCCACGCTCCGCGTGGGAATGCATCCCGGGACCGCTCCGCGTCCCCCGCCGAAGCGGACGCGGAGCGTCCAATGAGGCATTCCCGCGCAGAGCGTGGGAACGAGCGCAAATCAGGCCTGATCGTTGCTTGCCGCTAACCCCACCGGTCTTTAGACTTACGCCTCATTTCAACGAGAGCAGGGTCGATGCCAGCTGCCTTTCCCCCCGATTCTGTTGGTCTGGTGACGCCGCAAACGGCGCACTTCAGCGAACCGCTGGCCCTGGCCTGCGGCCGTTCGCTGGCCGATTATGACCTGATCTACGAAACCTACGGCACGCTGAACGCGCAAGCGAGCAACGCCGTGCTGATCTGCCATGCCTTGTCCGGCCACCACCACGCTGCGGGTTATCACAGCGTCGACGACCGCAAGCCCGGTTGGTGGGACAGCTGCATCGGCCCCGGCAAGCCGATCGACACCAACAAGTTCTTCGTGGTCAGCCTGAACAACCTCGGCGGTTGCAACGGCTCCACCGGCCCGAGCAGCCTCAATCCGGAAACCGGCAAGCCGTTCGGCGCCGACTTCCCGGTGCTGACCGTGGAAGACTGGGTACACAGCCAGGCACGTCTGGCTGACCTGCTCGGCATCAGCCAGTGGGCGGCGGTAATCGGTGGCAGCCTCGGCGGCATGCAGGCGCTGCAATGGACCATCACGTATCCGGATCGCGTGCGCCACTGCCTGGCCATCGCCTCGGCCCCCAAGCTGTCGGCGCAGAACATCGCCTTCAACGAAGTGGCGCGCCAGGCGATCCTCACTGACCCGGAATTCCACGGCGGCTCGTTCCAGGAACACGGCGTGATCCCCAAGCGCGGCCTGATGCTGGCGCGGATGGTCGGACACATCACGTATCTGTCCGACGACTCCATGGGCGAGAAATTCGGCCGTGGCCTGAAGAGCGAAAAGCTCAACTACGACTTCCACAGCGTCGAGTTCCAGGTCGAAAGCTACCTGCGCTATCAGGGCGAAGAGTTCTCCGGGCGCTTCGATGCCAACACCTATCTGTTGATGACCAAGGCGCTGGACTACTTCGATCCGGCAGCGAACTTCAACGATAACCTGGCGAAAACCTTCGAAGGTGCAAAAGCCAGGTTCTGCGTGATGTCGTTCACCACCGACTGGCGCTTCTCCCCGGCCCGTTCGCGGGAACTGGTGGACGCGCTGATGGCCGCGCGCAAGGACGTCAGTTACCTGGAAATCGACGCACCCCAGGGCCACGACGCCTTCCTGATTCCGATCCCGCGTTATTTGCAGGCGTTCGGCAATTACATGAACCGCATTACGTTGTGAGAAAGCCATGAGAGCTGATCTGGAAATCATCCAGGAATGGATCCCCGCCGGCAGCCGCGTGCTCGACCTCGGCTGCGGTGACGGCGAGTTGCTGACCTGGCTGCGCGACCACAAGCAGGTCACCGGCTATGGCCTGGAAAACGACCCGGACAACATCGCCGAGTGCGTGGCCAAGGGCATCAACGTCATCGAGCAGGACCTGGACAAAGGCCTGGGCAACTTCGCCAGCAACAGCTTCGATATCGTGGTGATGACCCAGGCCCTGCAAGCCGTGCATTACCCGGACAAGATCCTCGACGAAATGCTGCGTGTCGGCCGCCAGTGCATCATCACCTTCCCCAACTTCGGTCACTGGCGCTGCCGCTGGTATCTGGCGAGCAAGGGGCGGATGCCGGTATCGGAATTCCTGCCGTACACCTGGTACAACACGCCGAACATCCACTTCTGCACCTTCGAAGACTTTGAAGAGCTTTGTCGCGAACGTGAGGCGAAGGTCATTGATCGGCTTGCCGTGGATCAACAGCACCGCCACGGGTGGGCCAGTAAGCTATGGCCTAATCTGTTAGGTGAGATCGGTATCTACCGCGTCAGCAGCCCGGGGCTTGCGGATCACAGAATCGCGGTCTGAACCACGACATTGCGAGGAGAACGAACATGGGACGCTTGATTACCGCGCTATTGGCCGCCTGCCTGAGCCTGTCGGCCGTGGCCGCCGATGCCATCAAGGGCGAACGCAAGGAAGTGTTCGGTGATGTCACCGTGCATTACAACACCTTCAACTCGACCTTCCTGACACCGGACATCGCCAAGGCTGCCGAGCTGATCCGCAGCAAGAATCAGGGCGTGATCAATGTCTCGGTAATCAAGGACGGCAAACCGCTGATCGCCCAGGTCACCGGCACCGTCAAGGACCTGACCAGCCAGAGCGTGCCGCTGACCTTCCGCCAGATCACCGAACAGGGCGCGATCTACTACATCGCCCAGTACCCGGTGGAACAGCAGGAAACCCGCACTTTTGAAATCAAGGTGCAGACCGGCGACAAGATCAACACCCTCAATTTCAACCAAGAGCTTTTCCCTGGCCAATGATCAATCTCAAGCAACTCGTACTGGCCAGCCATAACGCCGGCAAACTCAAGGAACTCCAGGCCATGCTCGGCGACTCGGTGCAACTGCGCTCGATCGGCGAATTCAGCAGCGTGGAGCCGGAAGAAACCGGTCTGTCGTTCGTCGAGAACGCGATCCTCAAGGCCCGCAATGCCGCGCGCATTTCCGGTCTGCCGGCGCTGGCCGACGATTCGGGCCTGGCGGTGGACTTTCTCGGCGGTGCGCCGGGCATCTATTCGGCGCGCTACGCCGACGGCAAGGGCGACGCGGCGAACAACGCCAAACTGCTCGACGCCTTGAAGGATGTGCCTGAAGCCGAGCGCGGCGCGCAGTTTGTCTGCGTGCTGGCCTTGGTGCGTCACGCCGACGATCCGCTGCCGATCCTCTGCGAAGGTCTGTGGCACGGGCGCATCCTGACCGCTGCCAGCGGTGAACACGGTTTCGGCTACGACCCACTGTTCTGGGTGCCGGAGCGTAACGTGTCCAGCGCCGAGCTGAGCCCGAGCGACAAGAACCAGATCAGCCACCGCGCCCGTGCAATGGATCTGCTGCGCCAGCGTCTGGGCTTGAAATGACCGATAGTTCTTCCGTGTCGTCGCTGATTATCGGCGGCGCCGCCTCCTCGCCTCGGGCGCCGTTGCCGACGCTGCCGCCCCTGGCGCTGTACATCCACATACCGTGGTGTGTGCGCAAATGTCCGTATTGCGACTTCAACTCCCACACCGCCAGCCCGGTGCTGCCGGAGCAGGAATACGTCGACGCGCTGCTCGCCGACCTCGATCAGGATCTGCACGCAGTGTATGGCCGTGAGTTGAGTTCGATCTTCTTTGGCGGCGGCACGCCGAGCCTGTTCAGCGCCGAAGCCCTGGGTCGATTGCTGGAAGGCGTGAAACAGCGCATCCCGTTTGCCGATGACATCGAAATCACCCTGGAAGCCAACCCCGGAACCTTCGAACAAGAGAAGTTCGTCGCCTACCGCAAGCTGGGGATCAATCGCCTGTCGATCGGCATCCAGAGCTTCCAGCAGGAAAAACTCAAGGCCCTCGGTCGCATCCACAACGGCGACGAAGCCATCCGCGCCGCCGGCATGGCACGCCAGGCCGGGTTCGATAACTTCAACCTCGACTTGATGCACGGGTTGCCGGACCAGTCGCTGGACGATGCCCTGAGCGATCTGCGTCAGGCTATCGAGCTAAAGCCGACGCACATTTCCTGGTATCAGTTGACGCTGGAGCCGAACACCGTGTTCTGGAACCAGCCGCCAGTGCTGCCGGAAGACGACACGCTGTGGGACATTCAAGAGGCCGGACAGGCACTGCTGGCCGAGCACGGTTACGCGCAGTACGAAGTTTCGGCGTATGCCCAACCGGGTCGCCCGGCGCGGCATAACCTCAATTACTGGAGCTTCGGCGACTTCATCGGCATCGGCGCCGGCGCTCACGGCAAGCTCAGCCATCCGGACGGGCGCATCGTGCGCACCTGGAAGACCCGCCTGCCGAAGGATTACCTCAACCCGGCAAAAAGCTTCCAGGCCGGCGAGAAAGCCCTGACCAACGACGAGATGCCGTTCGAATTCCTGATGAACGCCCTGCGCCTGACCGCCGGCGTCGAATCGCGCCTGTACCCGGAGCGCACCGGCCTGCCGCTGGAGAGCCTCGACGAACACCGGCGCGAGGCCGAACAAAGCGGTCTGTTGCAGGTCGAACCGTCACGTCTGGCGGCCACCGAGCGCGGACAACTGTTCCTCAACGACTTGCTGCAGAAATTTCTGAGCTGAGCCCAACGCCCAACGGCAGCCCTAAGGAAAAAACATGGATTTGATTCTCGACCTGCTCGCCACCGTGTCCCGCTGGAGCCGCAGCAACCTCTCGGAAATCGCTCTGGCACTGGTGGGCTGTCTGCTGGTGCTGTTCGGCGCTGACTTCAAGGGCTGGGTCGAGCAACGCCTGGGCAGCATCGCCGGCGCCCTGCGCGTGCCGCTGATGGCCCTGCTGTGTCTGATCGGCAGCGGCGCGGCGCTGATCTACGCCACACCCTGGGTGGTGAAGGGCTTGAGCCAGTTCAACAACTACAGCCTGGCGCCGGTGTTGTTGGTGGTGCTGGTGTTGATTGGCGTAGTGGCCGACCGCCGCTGATTTTCAGTACACACAGAACGCAAATGTGGGAGCGAGCTTGCTCGCGAAAGCGGTAGATCATTCGATATTGATATCGACTGAAATGACGCCTTCGCGAGCAAGCCCGCTCCCACATTTATTGTTGCGTGATATTCAGGACTGCTTTTCGAACTTCAGATCCCACACGCCATGCCCAAGACGTTCGCCGCGGCGTTCGAACTTGGTGATCGGGCGTTCGGCCGGGCGGGGTACGCACTTGCCGTCTTCGGCGAGGTTGCGATAGCCCGGGGCGACGTTCATCACTTCCAGCATGTATTCGGCGTACGGCTCCCAGTCGGTGGCCATGTGCAGAATGCCGCCAACCTTCAACTTGCTGCGCACCAGTTCAGCGAAGGACGCCTGAACGATGCGGCGCTTGTGGTGACGGCTCTTGTGCCACGGATCCGGGAAGAACAGCATCAGGCGATCGAGACTGTTGTCGGCGATGCAGCGGTTGAGCACTTCGATCGCGTCGCAGTCGTAGACCCGCAGGTTGGTCAGGCCCTGAGTCAGCACGCCGTTGAGCAGTGCGCCGACACCCGGACGGTGAACCTCGACACCGATGAAATCCTGCTCCGGCGCAGCGGCGGCCATCTCCAGCAGCGAGTGGCCCATGCCGAAACCGATCTCCAGCGAACGCGGCGCGGAACGGCCGAACACCTGGTCGAAATCCACCGGCGCATCGGCCAGCGGCAGGACGAACTTCGGCGCGCCCTGATCCAGGCCGCGCTGCTGGCCTTCGGTCATGCGCCCGGCGCGCATCACAAAACTCTTGATGCGGCGGTGTTGGCGCTCGTCGCCTTCTTCCGTCTGGATTGGCGTGTCGTTCGATTCAGTCATCAATAGCTCTTACTTGATCAGACCATCCAGCGGCGAAGAGGCGCTGGCATAGAGTTTTTTCGGCATGCGGCCGGCGAGGTAGGCCAGGCGGCCCGCGACGATCGCGTGTTTCATGGCTTCGGCCATCATGATCGGCTGCTGGGCGTGGGCGATGGCCGAGTTCATCAGCACGGCGTCACAGCCCAGTTCCATGGAGATGGTGGCGTCGGAAGCGGTGCCGACACCGGCATCCACCAGCACCGGGATTTTGGCTTCTTCGAGGATGATCTGCAGGTTGTACGGGTTGCAGATCCCCAGGCCCGAACCGATCAGACCGGCCAGCGGCATCACCGCGATGCAGCCGATTTCCGCCAGTTGCCGGGCGATGATCGGGTCATCACTGGTGTAGACCATCACGTCGAAGCCTTCCTTGACCAGCACTTCGGCAGCCTTGAGGGTTTCGATCACGTTGGGAAACAGGGTTTTCTGGTCGGCCAGCACTTCCAGCTTCACCAGGTTGTGGCCATCGAGCAGCTCACGGGCCAGGCGGCAGGTGCGCACGGCCTCGACCGCGTCGTAGCAACCGGCGGTGTTCGGCAGGAAGGTGTAGCGATCCGGCGACAGCACTTCGAGCAGGTTCGGCTCGCCTTCGATCTGGCCCAGGTTGGTGCGGCGCACGGCGAAGGTGACGATCTCGGCACCCGAGGCTTCGATGGCCAGGCGGGTTTCTTCCATGTCACGGTACTTGCCGGTACCGACCAGCAAACGCGACTGGTAAGTACGACCGGCCAGAACGAAAGGCTTGTCGCTACGAACGATGCTCATGGGGAATCCTCTGTTGGGGTGAGGGTCTTGCAGAATGCCTTAAATAGCCAAACGCTGTGAAAACGTCGCGAGCGAAGGAAAGACAAGGCAAAAACAGGCGAGGAAGCGGAGTTTACGGGTTGTAAATGAGCATTCCGAGCCTGTTTTTAACGCAGTATTTCTTGCGTGCGCCGAAGGCGCCCAGCACGCAGCAGTTTTCACAGTGTTTGGGATCAGCCGCCGCCGATGGCGTGCACCACTTCGACGTTGTCGCCGTCGTTCAAAGTGGTGTCGGCATGCTGGCTGCGCGGGACGATATCCAGATTGAGTTCGACCGCCACCCGGCGTCCGGTCAGGTCCAGACGGGTCAGCAGGGCCTCAACGGTTTCACCGTCGGGCAGTTCAAAGGATTCACCGTTCAACTGAATGCGCATGCGCAACGCCGCCATCACTTTTTAGGGGGTGGCATTCTAGCCCGATCATGACCTAAAGGTCAGCACCAAGCGTCAAGCGGTTGGATACAGGCGCCAGGCGGCCAGCCCCAGGCACAGCCAGCCAATCAGGAATGCCAGACCGCCGAACGGGGTGATGATGCCGAGCTTGCCGATGCCGAGGGTGGTCAGCAGGTACAGGCTGCCGGAGAACAACAGGATGCCGACGCTGAACGATATGCCGGCCCAGGCGACCAGCCGCCCCTGAAGCTGCGTGGCCAGCAGCGCCACGCCAAACAGCGCCAGCGCATGCACCAGTTGATAGGTAACGCCGGTGTGGAAGATCGCCAGGTATTCGGGTGTCAGGCGGTTTTTCAAGCCATGGGCGGCGAATGCGCCGAGGCCGACACCGGTGAAACCAAAGAAGGCAGCCAGCATCAGAAAGCTACGCAGCATGTAGAACTCCAGTCAGACTCGATCGGCAGGGTCTGTATAATGGCCCGCTCAACCGGTTCGGCCAAGCCATCTCTATGCTGCGTTTATTTCTCCGTCGTTTCACGAAGGCCCTGCTCTGGTTCGCGGGCGGCAGCGTATTGCTGGTGTTGGTGTTTCGCTTTGTGCCGCCACCATTCACGGCGCTGATGGTCGAGCGCAAGATCGAATCCTGGGTCGACGGCGAGCCGATCGATCTGCAACGCACCTGGAAGCCGTGGGACAAGATTTCCGATGACCTGAAGGTCGCGGTGATTGCCGGCGAAGACCAGAAATTCCCCGAGCACTGGGGGTTTGACCTGAGTGCGATCAAGGCCGCACTGGCCCACAACGAGCTCGGCGGTTCGATCCGTGGTGCCAGCACCTTGAGCCAGCAAGTGTCGAAGAACCTGTTCTTGTGGTCCGGCCGCAGCTATCTGCGCAAGGGCCTGGAGGCGTGGTTCACCGCGCTGATCGAAGTGTTCTGGCCCAAGCAGCGGATTCTCGAGGTGTACCTGAACAGCGTCGAGTGGGATGACGGCGTGTTTGGTGCCGAAGCGGCGGCAAGGCATCACTTTGGCGTAGGCGCCAGGTCGCTGTCCCGGCAGCAGGCGAGTTATCTGGCGGCTGTGCTGCCGAATCCCCGGGTCTGGAGCGCCAGTCATCCGACCGCTTATGTGTCGCGCCGAGCCGGCTGGATTCGCCAACAAATGAGCCAGCTGGGCGGCGACAGCTACCTGCTGACACTCAATGATTCGCGCCGCGCGCCCTGGGCCCAATAACTTGCTGACAGGCAAACAAAAACGCCCCGATCATCACTGATCGGGGCGTTTTTTTATTGCCGGACTACCGGTTATGCGGCAATCGACAACTTGAGCTTGTTCATCGCGCTCTTCTCGAGCTGACGGATCCGCTCGGCCGACACGTTGTACTTCTGCGCCAGGTCGTGCAGCGTGGCTTTCTCTTCTGCCAGCCAGCGCTGGTAGAGGATGTCGCGGCTGCGTTCGTCCAGCACTTCCAGTGCTTCGTGCAGGTTGTGATTGGAGTTGTCGCTCCAGTCGGCATCTTCCAGTTGACGCGCCGGGTCGTACCGGTGGTCTTCCAGGTAGTTGGCCGGCGACTGGAAAGCGCTGTCGTCGTCTGCTTCCGCAGCCGGGTCGAAGGCCATGTCATGGCCGGTCAGGCGACTTTCCATCTCACGCACTTCACGCGGCTCGACGCCGAGGCTTTCCGCCACACGGTGGACTTCCTCGTTGTTCAGCCAGGCCAGACGTTTCTTCTGGCTGCGCAGGTTGAAGAACAGCTTGCGCTGGGCCTTGGTGGTCGCGACTTTCACGATCCGCCAGTTGCGCAGGATGAACTCGTGAATCTCGGCCTTGATCCAGTGCACCGCGAAGGACACCAGACGCACGCCCATTTCCGGGTTGAAACGCTTCACGGCCTTCATCAGGCCGACGTTACCTTCCTGGATCAGGTCAGCCTGAGCCAGACCGTAGCCGGAATAGCTACGGGCGATGTGTACGACAAACCGCAGGTGGGCGAGCACCATCTGCCGAGCCGCCCCCAGATCCTGCTCATAGTAGAGACTCTCGGCCAGTTCACGCTCCTGCTCCGGCGTCAGCAATGGAATGCTGTTGACGGTGTGCACGTAGGCTTCCAGGTTTGCGCCTGGAACCAATGCATACGCAGGTTGCAAAGAATTGGACATACGGAAAAACCTCCGACTTACATACTCATGCTTTTCAGCATTGCGAAAAATTGACCGGAAACTCAAATGAAAGTTTCCTTAACCACTGAAAGGTCAATCACGCGCAAAAAAGATTCTACTTCGGCGCCAGCTCCCTGAGATGACGTGCGACTGCAATCCATGCACCGATATAACCCAACAGCACCGCGCCAAGCAAGAGCGACAGACCGTCGGCAACTGGCACGCCGGCCAGTGCGAAATCGCTGCCGTACAAGCCGGCCAGCCCGACCACCGCATCGTTCAGCCAGTTCAGGCCGAACGCCAATACACCCCAGGACAGCAGTCCCGCACCGAAGCCATACAACGCGCCCATATAAAGGAACGGACGACGCACATAGCTGTCGGTCCCGCCGACGAGTTTAATCACTTCTATCTCGGTGCGGCGGTTTTCAATATGAAGACGAATGGTATTGCCTATCACCAAAAGTAATGCGGAAACCAGCAACACCGTCAGACCGAAGACGAAACGATCGCCGAGCTTGAGGATGGCGGCCAGACGCTCGACCCAGACTAGATCAAGTTGCGCCTGTTGTACCTTGGGCAGCTCGGAAAGTTTTTGTCTTAATGCTTCCAGGGTCGACTTGTCGACCTCGTTCGGCGTCACCAGCACCACACCCGGCAACGGGTTTTCCGGCAGCTCGCGCAGGGCTTCGCCCAGGCCTGACTGCTGCTGGAACTCTTCCAGTGCCTGGTCGCGACCGACATATTCAGCATCAGCTACGCCCGGCATGCCCTTGATCTGGTCGCGCAATGCTTCGCCCTGCGCCGGAGTCGCCTCGAGCTCCAGGTACAGCGAAATCTGCGCCGCACGCTGCCACGAACCGCCCAGGCGCTCGACATTGCTCAGCAACAGCGAAAGACCCATCGGCAGGCTCAGCGCAACTGCCATCACCATGCAGGTGAAGAAACTGCCGATCGGCTGCTTGCCGAGACGACGCAGGCTGTCGATCCAGCTGGCGCGATGGCTTTCGATCCAGGCACGGAACAACGTGGCGAAGTCCGGGCCATCGTCATCGTCGTGCTTTTTCTTCTTTGGCGGTTGCGGATCGGCGGCCTTCGGGGCCACGCGCTCGGAAACCTTCGGACTGCGTGTCGCACTCATACACCGGCCTCCCCGTCGCCGATCAATCGGCCGCGTTGCAGGGTCAGCATGCGATGGCGCATGCGCGCAATCAGCGCCAGGTCGTGACTGGCGATCAGCACGCTGGTGCCCAGACGGTTGATGTCTTCGAACACGCCCATGATCTCGGCCGCCAGACGCGGGTCGAGATTACCGGTCGGTTCGTCCGCCAGCAGCAAAGCCGGACGGTGAACGATGGCGCGGGCAATGCCAACGCGCTGCTGCTGACCGGTGGACAGATCGCCCGGATACAGCTCGGCCTTGTCCGACAGCGCCACGCGCTCCAGCGCCGAATCGACGCGCTTGGCGATCTCGACCTTGGACAGCCCGAGAATCTGCAACGGCAGCGCGACGTTATTGAACACCGTGCGATCGAACAACAGTTGATGGTTCTGGAACACCACACCGATCTGCCGACGCAGGAACGGAATCTGCGCGTTGCTGATGGTGCTCAGGTCTTGCCCGGCCAGCAGCAGCTTGCCGCTGGTCGGACGTTCCATCGCCAGCAACAGGCGCAACAATGTGGATTTACCGGCACCGGAGTGGCCGGTGACAAACAGGAACTCGCCGCGACGGACTCGAAAGCTCAGCTCATGCAAGCCGACGTGACCGTTCGGGTAGCGCTTACCGACCTGTTCGAAACGAATCATGAACGCTCCCGCTCGGCAAACAGTGCCTGGACAAAGGGTTCGGCTTCAAAGGTACGCAGATCGTCGATGCCTTCACCGACGCCGATGTAGCGGATCGGCAGGCCGAATTGCTTGGCCAGGGCAAAAATCACCCCGCCCTTGGCGGTGCCGTCGAGCTTGGTCAGCGCCAGGCCGGTCAGTTCGACGGTCTGGTTGAATTGCTTGGCCTGGTTGATGGCGTTCTGGCCGGTGCCGGCGTCGAGCACCAGCAGCACTTCGTGCGGCGCATCGGCGTCGAGCTTGCCGATCACCCGGCGAACCTTTTTCAGTTCTTCCATCAGGTTGTCTTTGGTGTGCAGGCGACCGGCGGTGTCGGCGATCAGCACGTCGATGCCACGGGCCTTGGCGGCCTGCACGGCGTCGAAGATCACCGAAGCCGAGTCCGCGCCAGTGTGCTGGGCGATCACCGGAATCTTGTTGCGCTCACCCCAGACCTGCAATTGCTCGACAGCGGCGGCGCGGAAGGTGTCACCGGCGGCCAGCATGACTTTCTTGCCTTCCAGCTGCAGTTTCTTCGCCAGTTTGCCGATGGTGGTGGTCTTGCCGGCGCCGTTGACGCCGACCACCAGAATCACGAACGGCTTGTTCTGGGAAGCGATCTTCAGTGGTTGCTCGACCGGTTTGAGCATTGCCGCCAGCTCGGCCTGCAGGGATTTGTACAGGGCGTCGGAATCCGCCAGCTCTTTACGCGCGACCTTCTGGGTCAGGCGCTGGATGATGACCGAAGTCGCCTCGACGCCGACGTCGGCAGTCAGCAGGCGGGTTTCGAGATCGTCGAGCAGATCGTCATCGATGGCTTTCTTGCCGAGGAACAGGCTGGCCATGCCTTCGCCGATACTGGCGCTGGTCTTGGACAGGCCCTGCTTGAGACGGGCGAAGAAGCCGGCCTTGGTTTCTTCGGTACGCGGGGCCTCGACCGGGGCTTCGACCTGGGTTTCCACAGGAACGACTGGCACTGCTGCTACCGGTGCAGGTGCAGGTGCAGGTGCAGGTGCAGGTGCAGGTGCAGGTGCAGGTGCAGGCTCGGGCGCTTCGACAATCGGGGCAACCGGGGCAGCAACCACGGGCTCTGGAATGACAGGAGCGGCTTCCACCACCGGCGCCTGAACAGGCTCTGGCGTGAACGCAGCCGGCGCGGGAATCGTTGGCGTAACGTGCGGCGCGGCCTCTTCGACCAGCGCCACCGGCTCTTCCGCTACCGGCAAGGTCAGCCACGGTTCGCTGGCCGGGGTCAGCGGCAACTCGGCGGCAGCCGGCGCTTCTGGCTCGGCCTCGGCCAGCGGTTGCAGCACCGGCTCGGCGATCGGCAGCACGACCGGTGCCGGCGCTTCTTCTATTACGGGAGCGGGCGCAAGGGCCTGCTCAGGAATGGCAGTCGGCTGTTCGACGACGGGTTCCTGCGGTTTCTTGCGCAGCCATCCGAACAGGCCTTTCTTCTCGCCAGCCGCAGCTGGGGTCTTCTTGTCGTCGTTGGAACCAAACATGGAGGACGGCTATCTCACGGTAGCGACGCGCCACAGGGGCGCCCCGGCAAATAAATATTCGATGCAGAACAGACTGTGTTTCACCCAGCTTGTTCACGCGCAACATTTTGTCGAGGCGCCAAAAGCACCTCAAAGGTCATTAAATACGAAGGACTGGAACGGCATCGTCGGCGAAAACGCAGAGTTTAGCTGAGAAACTCAAAGCTTCTGCCGGTAACCCGTACAACCTATAGACCGATCAGTGGCCTGATAGGCGTGGCCGCCAGTAAAACGGATCAGTATCCTAGCACCCTCTCGCCCGCCGACGCTAAGACCAAGCGGGCAGCCCAACAGGTTTAAAAACGAATGAATGCTCTAGCCCGCCGCGCCGCAGGCCTGCTGCTCAGCACAGTCTGCCTGCCCCTTTCGGCCCTGGCGGCCGATCCGCAACCGACCCATGAATTCACTCTCGACAACGGTTTGAAGGTCGTCGTGCGCGAAGACCATCGCGCGCCGGTGGTGGTGTCGCAGGTCTGGTACAAGGTCGGTTCCAGCTACGAAACCCCGGGCCAGACCGGTCTGTCCCACGCCCTCGAGCACATGATGTTCAAGGGCAGCGAAAAAGTCGGCCCCGGCGAAGCCTCGCTGATCCTGCGCGACCTTGGCGCCGAAGAGAATGCGTTCACCAGCGACGACTTCACCGCTTATTACCAGGTCCTGGCCCGCGACCGTCTGGGCGTGGCCTTCGAACTGGAAGCCGACCGCATGGCCAACCTGCGCCTGCCGGCCGACGAGTTCGCCAAGGAAATCGAAGTCATCAAGGAAGAGCGCCGCCTGCGCACCGACGACAAGCCGATGGCCAAGGCCTTCGAGCGCTACAAGGCCATGGCCTACCCGGCCAGCGGTTATCACACGCCGACCATCGGCTGGATGGCTGACCTTGAGCGGATGAAGGTCGAAGAGCTGCGCCACTGGTATCAGTCCTGGTACGTGCCGAACAACGCCACGCTGGTGGTGGTCGGCGACGTGACCCCGGACGAGGTGAAAACCCTCGCCCAGCGCTACTTCGGGCCGATCCCGAAACGCGACGTGCCGCCGGCGAAAAAGCCGCTGGAGCTGGCCGAGCCCGGCGAGCGCCAGATCACCCTGCACGTGCAGACTCAACTGCCGAGCCTGATGCTCGGTTTCAACGTCCCGAGCATCGCCACTGCCGAAGACAAACGCTCGGTCAACGCCTTGCGCCTGATTTCGGCGTTGCTGGACGGCGGCTACAGCGGTCGCATCCCGACCCAACTGGAGCGCGGTGAAGAGCTGGTGTCCGGCGGTTCGTCGAGCTACGACGCCTACACTCGCGGTGACAGCCTGTTCACCCTGTCGGCCACGCCGAACACCCAGAAGAAAAAGACCATGGCCCAGGCTGAAGCCGGTCTGTGGAAACTACTGGAGCAGCTGAAAACCACCGCACCGTCCGCCGAAGAACTGGAGCGCGTACGCGCGCAGGTCATCGCCGGCCTGGTCTTCGAGCGCGATTCGATCACCAGCCAGGCCACCGCCATCGGCCAGCTGGAGACCGTCGGTCTGTCGTGGAAGCTGATGGACACTGAACTGGCCGATCTGGAGAGCGTCACCCCGCAAGACATCCAGAACGCCGCCAAGCTGTATTTCACCCGCGAACGTCTCAGCGTCGCCCACGTCCTGCCCCTGGAGACGACTCATGAGTGAGCGCAAAACCCCACGCCTGCTGCTCGGCCTGATCGCCGTGGCCATCATCGCCTCCGCTGCGTTCTACCTTGTGCCAAGCGACAACACCAAGGCCAGCGAAGCGCTGGATAACGCCAAGTCCAGCCAGAAACTGCAATCGCTGGCCGAACTCGACGGCAAGGCCCCGGCCAGCCGCAAGCTCGACGTCCAGACCTGGAACACCGCCGAAGGCGCCAAAGTGCTGTTCGTCGAGGCTCGCGAACTGCCGATGTTCGACATGCGCCTGATCTTCTCCGCCGGCAGCAGCCAGGACGGCAACGCGCCGGGCCTGGCCCTGCTGACCAACGCCATGCTCAACGAAGGCGTGGCGGGCAAGGATGTCGGCGCCATCGCTCAGGGCTTCGAAGGCCTGGGCGCGGATTTCGGCAACGGCGCCTACAAGGACATGGCCATCGCGTCGCTGCGCAGTCTGAGTGCCGCCGACAAGCGCGAGCCGGCGCTGAAACTGTTTTCGGAAGTGGTGGGCAAACCGACCTTCCCGGCCGACTCGTTCGCGCGCATCAAGAACCAGATGCTCGCCGGTTTCGAGTACCAGAAACAGAACCCCGGCAAACTCGCCAGCCTGGAGCTGATGAAGCGCCTCTACGGCGATCACCCGTACGCCCACGCCAGCGACGGCAATGCGCAAAGCGTGCCGAAGATCACGCTGGCGCAACTGCGTGACTTCCACGCCAAGGCCTATGCGGCCGGCAACGTGGTGATCGCGCTGGTGGGCGATCTGTCCCGCAGCGAAGCCGAGGCGATTGCCAATCAGGTGTCCGCTGCACTGCCAAAAGGTCCGGCGCTGGCGAAAGTCGAGCAACCGATCGAGCCGAAAGCCGGCATCGGCCACATCGAGTTTCCGTCGAAGCAGACCAACCTGATGATCGCGCAACTGGGCATCGACCGTGACGACCCGGATTACGCCGCGCTGTCGATGGGCAACCAGATCCTCGGTGGCGGTGGCTTCGGCACTCGCTTGATGAGCGAAGTGCGCGAGAAGCGCGGCCTGACCTACGGCGTGTATTCGGCATTCAGCCCGATGCAGGCGCGCGGCCCGTTCATGATCAACCTGCAGACCCGCGCGGAAATGAGCGAAGGCACCCTGAAACTGGTGCAGGACGTGCTCGCCGACTACCTCAAGACCGGCCCTACCCAGAAAGAACTCGACGACGCCAAGCGCGAACTGGCCGGCAGTTTCCCGCTGTCCACCGCGAGCAACGCCGATATCGTCGGCCAGCTCGGTGCCATGGGTTTCTACAACCTGCCGCTGAATTATCTGGACGACTTCATGCGTCAGTCCCAAAGCCTGACGGTCGAGCAGGTTCGCGACGTTCTGAACAAACACTTGAGCACGGATAAACTGGTCATCGTCAGCGCTGGCCCGACCGTGCCGCAAAAGCCGTTACCGGCCCCATCTGATAAACCTGCCGAGCAGCCGCTCGGGGTTCCGGAGCATTAATGGCCAGTCCAAAGAAACCTGTACAAAAACTGCACAACGGTGTGAACCAGTTGCGCATCATCGGCGGCGAATGGCGCAGCCGAAAGCTGAGCTTCCCTGATGCGCCGGGTCTGCGTCCGACGCCGGACCGGGTGCGCGAAACCCTGTTCAACTGGCTCGCGCCCTACGTTGCCGGGGCCAAGGTGCTCGACCCGTTCGCCGGCAGCGGCGCGCTGTTTCTCGAAGCTCTGTCCCGTGGCGCGGCCCTGGGTCAGGCGCTGGATGCCAGCCACGTCGCGGTGTCCAGCCTGAAAGAACACCTCGGCACGCTGCGCTGCACCAACGGTCACGTGCAGACCGCCGATGCCCTGCGATATCTGGAAACCCAGACTGCGACCGCGTTCGACCTGGTGTTCCTCGACCCGCCGTTCAACCAGAACCTGCTGCCTACGGTGTGCGCATTGCTGGAAGAGCGCCAATGGCTGGCCGACGATTCGTGGATCTACACTGAAAGTGAAACCGCGCCATCGACCCTCGGCCTGCCGGGCAACTGGCGCCTGCACCGCGAGCAGAAATCCGGGCGGGTGTACTACGCGTTGTGGCAACGGGGCCTGCCCTCTCTCTGACAATCGTCTGGCGAACGCCGAATCTGGCGCGCGGTAGATAACTACCGCACGCCGCCCGCGCAAAATCTCCACAGTGGATTACGCCATTTCAGTAATCCATTGAGGACCCATCATTTATGGACACTTTGTGCAGCAGGATGCTGCCTGGCCCTGGCCCTGGCCCTGGCCCCGCTGCTGGCGCTGGCCCCCCCATTACCGACCACCCATGAGTTTCTGCTGGACAACGGCCTGAAGGTCATCGTCCGCGAGGATCACCGAGCCCCGCTGGTCACTTCCCAACTGTGGTTCAAGGTCGGATCGGCTGACGAAGCACCGGGCCAGACCGGACTGTCACACGCGCTGGAACACATGCTTTACAAGGGCAGCAGCAAGACCTGTCCGGGCGAAGCATCCGCCATACTGGAATCCCTGGGGGCATCGGAAAATGCCTTTACCGGTAAAGACGTCACTGCTTATCACCAGACTTTGCCCAAGCCTTATCTGGGGGTCGCATTCGAGCTGATGGCCGACCTGATGTCGACTGCTCACCTCACACCTGAAGATTTCGCTTCCGAGATAAGTGTCATTCAAGAAGAGCGCCGCTTGAGTGTGGAAGACAGTCCTCTGGACACCGCACTGGAGCGTCTGGAAACCCTGGCCTATCCCTCCAGCAGCTATCGGACCCCCGTCATCGGCTGGATGAACGATCTGCGCACCTTGAACACCGCTCAGTTGCGCGACTGGTATGAGTCACGCTATGCCCCTGGCAATGCCACGCTGGTCGTCGTCGGCGACGTCACCCTCGATTACGTTCAACCTCTGGCTCAACGCTACTTCGGCGGCCTCGCCAGTCGCCCCCTCACCCAAACCGTAAAACCGCGCGAATTGCCGCAGCCAGGCGAACGCCGCCTCATCCTCAACCAACCGGTGCCCGCCTCGCAGTTGATCATGGCGTTCAACGTTCCCAGCCTGGCTACGGCAGATACATACCGGACTGCGCATGCGCTGCGCCTGATGGAAATGTTGCTGGCAGGCTCCCAGAGCGCTCGCCTGCAAAAACACCTGCAACACAGGGAGCATGTATTCAGCCATGTCAGCGCCAGCTACGACCTTTACAGTCGCGGCGATACTCTTCTGACATTGAGCACCCGCCTCGACAGCTCACAACCCACAAGCCCGGAAACCGCACAAATACGAGTCTGGGATCTGCTCGAGGAACTGCGCACCACGCCCCCCTCTCCCGAAGAACTGGAACGCGCACGGACCCAACTGATCGCCCAGAGAGTTTTTGCCCGGGATTCGATCATGAACACTGCCATACATCTGGCCGCCCTCGAGAGCGCTGGCCTGTCGTGGCAATTGCTCGATCAGGAGATCGCCGAGCTCAAGAAAGTGACCCCCGAGGACCTCCGCCAGGTCGCTGAAAAGTACCTGATCCGCGAACGCCTCAGCACAGCCCACGTGCTTGCGGAGAAAAAACATGGATAAATCTGCGCACGTCTTTCGGTCTGCCATGGCCGGTTTTGCGTTCACCCTCTGGCTGTCAGCCAGTCCGGTTGCTGCCGATACTGCGCCAGCCGGTTTTCCCAAATCACGATTGCAATCGCTGTCGGAAACAGACACGACCCGACAGACTCCACGCCCATTGAGCATCAAGGGCTGGAAAACCACGACAGGCATCAAAACGTTATTCATCCGTACGACGGAGCTGCCGATGTTCGATGTTCACGTCAGCTTCGCCGCCGGCAGTGCACACGACGGCAATACCCCAGGACTGGCGGCGTTGATATTCAGCCTGTTCAACGAGGGGGTGAGCGGCAAGAATGACCATGCGGCGATTGCCGAAGTCTTTGACGGGGTGGGTGCGAAGCTCGGGATGGATCTCGATCAGGAGCGTGCCACGTTCACGTTACGCAGCCTGAGCGATCCAGACAAAAGCGCACCGGTACTGCAACTGTTTACGCAAATGCTGGGGCAGCCCTCCCTTTCCGATGAAGCGCTGCTGAGGGTCAAGAGCGAGCTTCGTGGCTTGCAGCTGGCACAACAGCAACAACCTGCGGACATTGCCAGGCAACGCCTTCAGGAGCTGCTGGCTCCGGACACGCCCTACGCCCGCTCGATCTACGGAACCGATGCCGACATGACCTCGATCACCCGTCAGGCCGTTCAAACGTTCCACCGACAAACCCACTCGGCAAGCCAGACACAAATTACGTTGGTGGGAGACCTTTCCGTCGAGCAGGCACAGGCCATCAGCCTGCAAATCGCCAATGCGCTACCCGCCCCCACCGTTGCACTCCCCGCCGTCGAACCGCCCAAAGCGTTCGGCACTGAAATGCATCACCATGTAGAGCGCACACAAGAACAGACTCACGTATTGCTTGGGCAACCCAGCCTGTCGCGCCAACACGAGGATTTCATTGCGCTGTATGCCGGGACGCTGATTTTCGGCAGTGGCGCAAACTCCCGCCTGATGACAGAACTGCGCAACAAACGAGGCCTGGTATACGACGTCAGCATTCGCACCAAAGACTGGGCAGGCGGCGGACTGACATCAATTGCTCTGCAGACCAGCCCCCAATTCGTGAATGAAACGGTGGCTCTGGTGAAATCGATGCTCAGCGATTTCCGGCGTGATGGCCCCTCGCAGGAGGAGCTCGATCACTTCAAACGCCGACTGGCCAACGCCAATATCACTGGCAGTGCCAGCAACGGGCAGATTCTCGCGCGCCTGATCGAGATCAACCGCCACCACTTGCCGCTCGACCTGGATTTCTTCGCGCAACAGGTGCAGAGCCTGACGCTAGAGCAGATCAGAATGGCAGTGGACAAACATCTGCCTGACGATCAGTGGCGGGTAGTGACCGTAGGTCCGACGACACCCCAACTGCCGCTCCCGCAACCGGCCATTGTCCCGACCGTCGAGCCGTCCGGGCATTCGTGTCGCGCTGATGCAGGCTTTGTGGCAAGTTAGATCTCCCTTGAAGTGGCAGCCCTTTGTGTGGCAACCACTTCATGCATGACACCGTCGAGATTTACTGTGCGCGCACCTCTTGCTCCTTCCGAACCCGGATTTCGTTTCACACCCGCCTTCGGCCTCGGCAATCCACACCTGCAAACCTTGTGGGGGCCGCTATGGCGTAAAACCGTGCACCTTGATCGCCAGCGCGAACGGCTGTGGCTGGACGACGGCGATTTCCTCGACCTCGACTGGTATGGCCCGCACAGCGCTGAAGCGCCACTGGTACTGGTGCTGCACGGGCTGACCGGCTCTTCCAACTCCCCCTACGTCGCCGGAATCCAGGCAGCGCTCGCCGCGCAAGGCTGGGCCAGTGTCGCGCTGAACTGGCGCGGCTGCTCCGGCGAGCCGAACCTGCTGCCGCGCAGCTACCACTCCGGGGCCAGCGAAGACCTCGCCGAAACCCTCCGCCACCTGAAGGCCAAGCGGCCATTGGCGCCGCTGTATGCGGTCGGCTATTCCCTCGGTGGCAATGTGCTGCTCAAGCACCTGGGGGAAACCGGCAGCGCCAGTGGCGTGCTCGGTGCGGTGGCGGTGTCGGTGCCGTTTCGCCTCGATCAATGTGCCGACCGTATTGGCCAGGGTTTCTCGAAGGTCTATCAGGCGCACTTCATGCGCGAGATGGTGGCCTACATCAAGAACAAGCAGCGTCAGTTCCAGCATGACGGGCGCGAAGATGGGATTGCAGCTTTGGCGGCCCTCGGCTCGCTGGAAAACATGCGCACCTTCTGGGATTTCGATGGCCGGGTGACCGCGCCGCTGCACGGTTTCGCCGATGCCGAGGATTATTATCGCCGGGCATCGAGCCGTTACTTTCTCGGTGAGATCCGCACACCGACCCTGATCATTCAGGCAGCGGACGACCCGTTCGTGTTTCCCCACAGCCTGCCTTCGGCCAATGAGTTGTCGGCCACGACGCAGTTCGAATTGCAGAGCAAGGGCGGGCACGTCGGCTTCGTCGACGGCACGCTCCGCCAGCCGGGTTATTACCTGGAACGACGGATTCCGCAGTGGCTGGCCGACGCGGGGCGATGAGGTCATGAGCGATCAGGGCGAGTCGATCCGCTTCTGGCAAGCCGCGCCCCTGGCCGGGGTCGAGCTGTTGACCGCGCGCTACATCGAGCATCGTTTCGCCCCGCACGTCCACGACGGTTATGTGATCGGCATGATCATGGCCGGCGCCCAACGCTACCGTTATCGCGGCGCCGAACACCTGGCGGGCAGCGGCACGCTGGTGCTGATCAATCCGGACGAAGTGCATAACGGCCACAAGGGCACCGAGGACGGCTGGCTGTACCGGGCGTTTTATCCCGACACCGGGCAGATTGTCGCGCTGTTGAATGAACTGGAACTGCCGACCGCACCGATGCCGGCCTTCGGGGCGACGCTGTATCGCGATCCGGACCTGGTCAACGGTTTCTGTCAGTTGCATCGCTTGCTGGAAAGCCCCGCCACCGCGTTGCAACAGCAAACCGTGTGGCGGGAAATGATGATGCTGCTGTTGCAGCGTCACGCAGCGGTGCAGATCAGCGGCAACCCCGGCAAGGAGCACCGCGCGGTGGCGATGGCCAAGGAGTTGCTGCACGCGCAACTGGCGGCGCCGCCCTCGCTGGAAGAACTGGCGGCGGCCGTGAACCTCTCGCCCTTCCACTTCGCCCGGGTGTTCCGCCGCGCCACCGGCATGCCGCCGCACAGCTGGCTGATGCAGCAGCGAATTGCCTGCGCGCGGGGCTTGTTGCAGAGCGGCTGCCTGCCGGTGGAAGTCGCCACGCAGCTGGGATTTGCCGACCAGAGCCATCTGAGCCGGCAATTCAAACAGGTTTATGGCGTGGGGCCGGCGGCCTATCGCAGCGCGCGGCTGGATCGCTGAGCGATTACTCGCCGGTGGCGATACCGCGCGAAGGCTCGTTGATCCACTCGCTCCACGATCCGGCATACAGCGAACCCAATGGATAACCCGCCAGACACAGGGCAAACAGGTTGTGACACGCCGTCACCCCGGAGCCGCAGTAAGCCACCAGATCGTTCGGGGAACGCTCGCCGAGTTTCGCGGCGAAACGCTGCTTGAGCTGATCGGTCGGCAGGAAACGCCCGTCGCTGCCCAGGTTGTCGGTAAACGCCGCGCATTGCGCGCCGGGAATGTGCCCGGCGATCGGGTCGATCGGCTCCACTTCGCCCTTGAAGCGCGGCAAGGCGCGGGCATCGAGCAGGGTCAGGGCCGGCTGGCCGAGGCGTTGCTGCAATTGCTCGGCGCTGAGCAGCAGGCGCATGTCCGGCTGGCCGCTGAAGTTGCCCCGGGCCGCTGACGGTGGATCAAGACTCAACGGCAGCCCCGCCGCATGCCAGGCCTTGAGCCCGCCATCGAGAATGAACACGCCGTCACGCTTGCCCAGCCACGCCAGCAACCACCAGGCCCGCGCCGCATAGGCGCCCGGGCCGTCGTCATACAGAACCACGTCGCTGTCATTATTGATGCCGAACGCTTGCAGGCGTTCGATCAGCGCCGCCGGTTCCGGCAGCGGATGGCGACCGGTCACGCCCTTGATCACCGGGCCGCTGAGGTCGCGTTCAAGATCGGCGAAATGTGCCCCGGCAATGTGCCCCTCGGCGTAGCTGCGCTGGCCGTAATCCGGGTCTTCGAGGGCAAAGCGGCAATCGAGAATCACCAGCCCCGGTTGCGCCTTGCGGGCATCCAGTGCGGTCGGGCTGATCAGTTGCGCAATCGGCATAGCGAACGACTCCAGTGAGGAAATGGGCTTACGGTCTCTCTTCGAGGGCCTGGGCCAGCGGCACGTAGAACTCTTCGAACAAGGCGTTGACCTCATCGCGGGCCTGCTCGGTGACGAACCCTGCTTCCAGCACCAGCACCTGATACACGCCACGTTTGATGGCCTGTTCGCTGAGGTAGTTGGAATTCTCCCGGGTCGTGCACAGGAAGCGCACCCAGGAGGTGAGGATGATCCACGCGTTGAGGGTCAGGGATTCGATCTGCACCCGATCCATTTTCAGGATGCCGGCGGCAACGAACCCTTCATAGATCGCCGCGCCCTGGATCACGCAGCGCTGGGAGAAGCGCCGGTAGCGCCCGGCCAGCTCAGGATCGCTGTCGAGCAGATGCTCGAGATCGCGGTGCAGGAAACGGTAGCGCCACATCGCCGACAGCAGCTCCTTGAGATAGAAGCGCTTGTCTTCGACCGTCGCGGCACGGCCCTGAGGCGGACGCAGGAAGCTGTCCACCAGGCTTTCGTACTCACTGAACAGCACGGCGATGATCGCCTGCTTGTTGGGGAAGTGGTAGTACAGATTGCCCGGAGAAATCTCCATGTGGGCGGCGATGTGATTGGTGCTGATGCTGCGCTCGCCCTGCTGATTGAACAGCTCGAGGCTGTTCTGCACGATGCGCTCGCTGGTTTTGATCCGTGGGGCCATGGCTTGAGCTTTAATTCAGAGTGCGTTGGGGGGCATCTTACGGCCTAACCGGAACGGGATAAAACCAGGATGCGCAAGGAAGCCATTTGACTTTCTAGAGCATAGACTCTAAAAAGCTCCTCACAACAACAACTCCGGAGCCGCCGATGACTGCCGATATTGCCTACCTGCAAACGCTGCAACAGCCGCTGGAAGAGCTCAACCGGCTGTTTGACGCGCAGCGTGCCGCCTACGCCGCCAACCCGATGCCGCCTGCGGCCCAGCGCCAGCAATGGCTCAAGGCCCTGCGCGATTTGCTGAGCAACGAGCGGCAGGCCCTGATCGACGCCATCAGCTCCGACTTCAGCCACCGCAGCGCCGATGAAACCCTGCTCGCCGAGCTGATGCCGAGCCTGCACGGCATTCACTACGCCAGTCGGCACATCAGCCAGTGGATGAAACCTTCAAAACGCAAAGTCGGCGTTGCTTTCCAGCCCGCGTCGGCGAAAGTCGTGTACCAGCCGCTGGGCGTGGTGGGCGTCATCGTGCCGTGGAACTACCCGCTGTTCCTGGCCATCGGCCCGCTGACCGGCGCCCTTGCGGCCGGCAATCGGGTGATGCTCAAGCTCAGCGAATCGACCCCTGCCACCGGCCTGCTGCTCAAGGAACTGCTGGCGCGAATCTTCCCCGAGGATCTGGTGTGCGTGGTGCTCGGCGAGGCCGATGTCGGCGTGGCGTTTTCGAAAATGCGCTTCGACCACCTGCTGTTCACCGGCTCCACCAGCGTCGGCAGGCACGTGATGCGCGCAGCGGCAGAGAACCTGACGCCGGTGACCCTGGAACTGGGCGGCAAGTCCCCGGCCATCGTCTCCCGCGACGTGCCGCTCAAGGACGCCGCCGAGCGCATCGCTTTCGGCAAGACCCTCAACGCCGGCCAGACCTGCGTGGCCCCGGACTACGTGCTGGTGCCGGAAGAGCGCATCGGCGGTTTCGTCGAAGCCTATCGCCAGGCCGTGCGCGGGTTTTATCCGACACTCGCCGACAACCCGGACTACACCGCCATCATCAACGAGCGCCAACTGGCGCGGCTCAACAGCTACCTCAGCGACGCTACCAGCAAGGGCGCGCTGCTGATTCCACTGTTCGACCAAGACCAAGGCCGACGCATGCCGCACAGCCTGCTGCTGAATGTCAGCGACGAGATGACGGTCATGCAGGACGAGATCTTCGGCCCGTTGCTGCCGATCGTGCCCTATCAGGATCTGGATCAGGCATTTGCTTACATCAATCAGCGGCCACGTCCTCTGGCTCTTTACTACTTCGGCTACGACAAGCGCGAACAGAAACGCGTGCTCAGCGAAACCCATTCCGGTGGCGTCTGCCTCAATGACACGCTGCTGCACGTGGCGCAGGACGACATGCCGTTCGGCGGCATCGGCCCGTCGGGCATGGGGCATTACCACGGGCACGAAGGTTTCCTGACATTCAGCAAGGCCAAAGGCGTGCTGGTCAAACAGCGCTTCAACGCGGCGAGGCTGATCTACCCGCCCTACGGCAAATCCATTCAGAAACTGATCCAGAAACTGTTCATTCGCTAACGTCACCGCCGGGTAATAACAACAATGCACCCAAGCCTGACCGAAACACCTGCCCTGTCGCGCCGTGGCCTGCTGAAATTCAGCCTCGGCGCCACGGCTTTCCTCGCTACCGCCGGCCTTGGCGCCAGCCTCAGCGGCTGTTCGTCGAGCGTTTCAGCCAACGGGTTCGCCACGCTGCGCAGCGCTGATCTGCTGTTTCTGCGTGCGCTGATTCCAGTGATGCTGGAGGGCGCCGTTACTGTGGAAAAGATGCCCGCTGCTGTCGACGGAACGCTTAAGTCGCTGGACTACAGCCTCGATCACCTGTCGCCGGAAATGCTCAAGCTCACCCGGCAACTGTTCGACGTGCTGGGCATGGCGGTGACGCGCGGGCCATTGACCGGGATCTGGGGCAGTTGGGAAAACGCCAGCCCCGAGGCGATCCGTCACTTCCTCGAACGCTGGGAAAACAGCTCGCTGAGCCTGCTGCGCATGGGCCACAGCTCATTGCTGCAAATGGTGATGATGGCCTGGTACACCCGCGCCGAATCCTGGGCCCATTGCGGTTACCCCGGCCCGCCCGCCGTTTGAGCCTGGCGACCCACGCAAAACAATAATAAGAGAACCTGATCGATGCCCGTACCCGACCCGTTTCGCGAAGGCCTTGCCCGTGGCTGGAAAACCTACAACGGCGCGCAACTTACCGATGACCTGAGCCTGGAAGCCGACGTGGCCATCATCGGCAGCGGCGCTGGTGGCGGCACCACGGCGGAAATCCTCAGCGCCGCCGGCTACAAAGTGCTGGTGATCGAAGAAGGCCCGCTCAAGACCAGCAGCGATTTCAAACTGCTGGAAGACCAGGCCTACAGCAGCCTCTATCAGGAAGGCATCGGCCGCATGAGCAAGGACGGCGCGATCACCATCCTTCAGGGCCGCGCGGTCGGCGGCACCACGCTGATCAACTGGACATCGAGTTTTCGCACCCCCGAACCGACCCTCGAACACTGGGCCAGGGAACACAACGTCAAAGGCCACAGCCCCGCCGACATGGCGCCGTGGTTCGAAAAAATGGAGCAGCGACTCGGCGTCGCCCCGTGGATGGTGCCGCCCAACGCCAACAACGACGTGATCCGCAAAGGCTGCGAACAACTCGGCTACAGCTGGCACGTGATCCCGCGCAACGTACGCGGCTGCTGGAACCTCGGCTACTGCGGTATGGGCTGCCCGACCAACGCCAAGCAATCGATGATGGTCACGACCATTCCGGCGACCCTGGAAAAGGGTGGCGAGCTGCTCTATCTGGCCCGGGCCGAAAAGCTTTTGATCAACGGCGACAAGGTCATCGGCCTGCAATGCGTGGCGATGGACGAACGTTGCGTCGAGCCGACTGGGCACGCCATTACCGTCAAGGCACGCCACTACGTGCTGGCCGGCGGCGGGATCAACAGCCCGGCGCTGCTGATGCGTTCGGATGCACCGGATCCGCACAAACGGCTGGGCAAGCGCACCTTCCTGCATTTGGTGAACATGTCCGCCGGGCGTTTCGACGAGGTGATCAACCCGTTCTACGGTGCGCCGCAATCGATCTACTCGGATCATTTCCAGTGGAAGGACGGCACCACCGGCCCAATGGCCTACAAACTCGAAGTGCCGCCGCTGCACCCGGCGCTGGCCGCCACGTTGCTCGGCGGGTTCGGTCAGGAAAGCGCGCAACACATGGCGGACCTGCCCCACACCCACGCGATGCTGGCCCTGCTGCGTGACGGTTTTCACCCGGACAGCCCGGGCGGCAGCGTCGAGCTGCGCGGTGACGGCTCGCCAGTGCTCGACTATCAGGTGTCGCCTTATACCTGGGAAGGCTTGCGCCGATCCTTCCACAGCATGGCCGAGATCCAGTTCGCCGGCGGCGCCAAAGCGGTGATGCCGATGCACGCCGATACGCGCTACGTGAACAGCCTGGCCGAGGCCCGCTCGTTGATCGACAGCCTGAGCCTCGAGCTGTATCGCACCCGCCTGGGCAGCGCCCACGTCATGGGCGGATGCGCAATGGGCGAAGACCCGAAAAGCACGGTCACCGACAGCCTCGGCCGCCATCATCAACTGCGTAATCTGTCGATTCATGACGGCTCGCTGTTCCCCACCAGCATCGGCGCCAACCCGCAGTTGTCGGTGTATGGTCTGACGGCGCAACTGGCGACATCCCTCGGCGAACGGCTGAGAAACCCGTGAAAAAGACGAAAATTCCGCTCGTCTATAGTGCTTTCTTATCCAACAGGCGACTTTCCCGACCGGGACGGCTGCGATACCATCCGACTCCCCAACGGATTCCCGCCAGGACGACGCGATGAACCGAGTGTTGTACCCAGGTACCTTCGACCCTATTACCAAGGGCCATGGCGATCTGGTCGAACGCGCCTCGCGCCTGTTCGACCACGTGATCATTGCGGTCGCCGCCAGCCCCAAGAAGAATCCGCTGTTCCCGCTGGAACAACGGGTCGAGCTGGCCCGCGAGGTCACCAAACACCTGCCGAACGTGGAAGTGGTCGGCTTCTCGACGCTGCTGGCGCATTTCGCCAAAGAGCAGAACGCCAACGTGTTCCTGCGTGGCCTGCGCGCGGTATCGGACTTCGAATACGAATTCCAGCTGGCCAACATGAACCGCCAGTTGGCGCCGGATGTGGAGAGCCTGTTTCTCACCCCGTCCGAACGTTATTCGTTCATTTCCTCGACCCTGGTGCGGGAAATCGCGGCCTTGGGCGGCGATATCAGCAAGTTCGTCCACCCGGCGGTGGCCGAGGCCCTGACCCTGCGCTTCAAGAAGTAACGACCGTTCAAACGGCGCCCGCGTGCACTACGGGCGCCAATGCGGCACAATTGCGCGCATTGATTCATAGCGCCCGGGCTCCCCGCCCCGGCTGGAGTTAGCATGTCCCTGATCATCACCGACGATTGCATCAACTGCGACGTCTGCGAACCCGAGTGCCCGAACGCCGCCATCTCCCAAGGCGAAGAGATCTACGTGATCGACCCGAACCTGTGCACCCAGTGCGTCGGTCACTACGACGAGCCGCAGTGCCAGCAGGTCTGCCCGGTGGATTGCATTCCACTGGACGAAGCCCATCCGGAGACTGAAGAACAGTTGATGGAGAAGTACCGCAAGATCACCGGCAAGGCTTGAGTCTCTTTTTAGATCGCAGCTTTGGCTGCGATCTGACTATTCGCGCTGCTCAAATCCTTCTCCAGTGCAGCCCAGGCAACGCACGAACGCCGCTTTCGCCGGCGCCACCACCAGCGCCTCTCCCGCATCGCCAATCCCGCCACCCAGCGCGGTGAACGGCAACGACACGACAAACGCCCCGGCGCCGATCACCGTCGCCACCACCAGCAATGGTCGGGCAATCAGCAGGTCGCCGAGCATGGCGTAGGCCGGTGGATTCTGGATGGCGTAACGCGGATCACCGCTGCCGCCTTCCGTGGCCTGAACGGTCAGACTCAAGCACAGCAGCAGTGCGACGATGAGGGTTTGCAAGGACTTCATGGCACGATCCTTCGGGCTGAACAGTGAGACATCTCACTATAGACCGTAGGACTTTTTCGGATGCCCTGCTCAGCTCTGGCAGCGCGGACACCAGACGCTGGCGCGCTGGCCGAGCTTGATTTCCCGCAGGCCCGTGCCACAGACCTTGCAGTGCTCGCCACCGCGACCGTAGACAAACAGCTCCTGCTGGAAATACCCCGGCTGCCCGTCGCCACCGATGAAGTCGCGCAACGTGGTGCCGCCACGCTCGATGGCCGCGGCGAGGATGCGTTTGATCTCGATCGCCAGCTTCAAGTAGCGCGCCCGGGAAATGCCCTTGGCTTCGCGGCGCGGATCGATGCCGGCGGCGAACAGCGCTTCGGTCGCGTAGATATTGCCGACCCCCACCACCACCGCGTTGTCCATGATGAACGGCTTGACCGCCATCGACCGCCCGCGCGACAGCTGATACAGGCGCTCGCCATCGAACAGATCGGTCAACGGCTCCGGACCCAGACGGATCAGCAATTCGTGATTGAGCGGATCGTTGCTCCAGAGCATCGCCCCGAAGCGCCGTGGATCGGTGTAGCGCAGGGCCAGGCCCGACTCCAGTTCGATATCGACATGCTCATGCTTGGCCGCCGGCATCCCGACCTCAACCAGCCGCAAATTGCCCGACATGCCCAGATGGCTGATCAAGGTGCCGACTTCGGCGTTGATCAACAGATACTTGGCGCGCCGCTCGACCAGCACGATGCGCTGCCCGGACAGGCGCACATCGAGGTCGTCGGGAATCGGCCAGCGCAGCCGCCGCTCACGCACGATCACCCGGCTGACACGCTGGCCTTCCAGGTGCGGGGCAATACCGCGGCGGGTGGTTTCGACTTCCGGCAATTCAGGCATGAGTGTCTCGAATCAAGGGTCTTTTTAAATCAGTGCGCGCCAAGTTCGCGGATGGTCTGCTTCAAGGTTTCGAAGTCGTAATCCGAGAGGCCGATGTATTCCAGCACCAGCGGCCCGACCGCCTGCCATTCGAAGTCTTCGGTCTGGTTACCCAAAACCCGGTACGACGCGCAGATGTGCTCGGCCATTTTGAGGATCGCCAGCAGGTTTTTCATCTGACTGTTGCGCGAGGTCTCGTCGCTGAAGATCGCCAGCGCGTTGTGGTGATTGGCGATGGCCGCGCTGACATGCTCCGGCAGGCGCCAGGACTTGGCGGTGTAGTAGCCGACCACCGAGTGATTGGTGTTGTAGACGTCGTTCTCGGTGTCCACAATCCGGCGCTCGGCACCCGCGTTGGCGTAAGCCGTTTCGAGCGTCGCCATGTAATCCGGGAAACGCTGAAGCATCAGCGGCACGCCGCAGTCATGGAACAGGCCCAGGGCGTAAGCCTCGTCGCTCGCCTCGGTGCCGACGCGTTTGGCCAGGGTCAGGCAGGTCATGGCCACGTCCTGGGCGGTGTCCCAGAAACGGTTGAGGGTGACGATAGTGTCGTCGTTCATTTCACCCTTGATCGACATCGCGTTGATCAGATTGATGATCGAACGGCTGCCCAACAGGTTCACCGCGCGCTTGATCGAAGTGATCTTGTTGCTCAGGCCGTAATAGGGCGAATTGACGATTTTCAGCAGCGAGCCGGACAGGCCGGGATCCTGGGAGATCAGCTTGGCGATCGTCTCCAGGTCGGGGTCGGGCATGTACTGCTCCATTTGCAGATCCACCATGATCTGCGGCTGCGCGGGCACACTGATGCCTTGCAGGGACTGTTGAATCTGTTCGGTGGTCAGCTCTTGGGACATAAGTACACACTCTGGGACAGGCGGCGATTCTAACCTCTAAAAACCGACGCACGACACACCAGTGGGCAATTCGCAGGAACTTTCACTTTCCACCAGCCTTCGGAATCTGTAGTGCCCGGAGCAGTTCTCCATCTGTCTCGGGCAGTAATTCCAACAGACTCAGGAGCTTAACGATGGCTACTTCTCTCAGCGGCAAGCGCGTCGCTTTTCTCGTAACCGACGGTTTCGAGCAGGTTGAACTGACTGGCCCCAAACAGGCACTGGAGCAGGCGGGAGCGCAGGTTGACATCCTCTCCGCCGAAGCCGGCAGCGTCAAAGGCTGGAACCACGATAAACCTGCAGACGACTTCAAGGTCGACCAGACCTTTCAGGGCGCAAGCATCGAACAATACGACGCCGTGGTGCTTCCCGGCGGTGTGCAGAACTCTGACACCATCCGCATCGACCAGGACGCCCAGCACTTGGTCAAGACTGGCACCTCCGCCGGCAAACCGATCGCGGTGATCTGCCATGGCAGCTGGCTGCTGATTTCGGCAGGACTGGTCAATGGCAAGACCATGACCAGCTACAAGACGGTCAAGGACGATCTGGTCAACGCGGGGGCAAACTGGGTCGATCAGGAGGTGGTCAAGGACGGCAACCTGATCAGCAGCCGCCAACCGGACGATATTCCGGCGTTCAGCGACGCACTGATCGACGCGCTGTCGGCGTAGGGCTCCGGCGCGTTTCATCGCACGCCAAACCCGGCATAAGGCGCAACACGGTATACTCCCGCTCTTTTTTCCGGAGCGACGTCATGTCCCTGCCTAGCTTGCGCCTCAAAGCCAACGCCGACCGTCGCCTGCGCGCCGGTCACCTGTGGATCTACAGCAACGAAATCGACGTGGCCGCAACCCCGTTGCACGGCTTCAAGGCCGGCGACCAGGCGATCCTCGAGGCCGCCGGCGGCAAGCCGCTGGGCATTGTCGCCATGAGCCCGAACAACCTGATCTGCGCGCGCCTGCTGTCGCGCGACATCAAGCTGCCGCTGGACAAGTCGCTGCTGGTGCATCGCCTGAACGTGGCCCTGTCGCTGCGCGAGCGCCTGTTCGACAAGCCGTTCTATCGTCTGGTCTACGGCGATTCCGACCTGCTGCCGGGTCTGGTGGTCGACCGTTTCGGCGACATCCTCGTGGTGCAACTCGCCTCCGCGACCATGGAAGCCCATAAAGATGACGTGATCGCGGCGCTGACCCAAGTACTCAAGCCAAGCGGCATCCTGTTCAAGAACGACTCCGCCGCCCGCGATGCCGAAGGCCTCGAGCGTTACACCGAAACCGTCTTCGGCGTGGTACCGGAGTGGGTGGCGCTGGAAGAGAACGGCGTGAAATTCGAAGCGCCGGTGGTTCAGGGTCAGAAAACCGGCTGGTTCTACGATCACCGCATGAACCGCGCACGCCTGGCCCCTTACGCCAAGGGCAAGCGCGTGCTGGACCTGTACAGCTACATCGGTGGCTGGGGTGTGCAGGCGGCCGCGTTCGGCGCCAGCGAAGTGTTCTGCGTCGACGCTTCGGGCTTCGCCCTCGATGGCGTTGAGCGCAACGCTGCACTGAACGGCTTTGCCGACAAGATGACCTGCATCGAAGGCGACGTCTTCGAAGCCCTCAAGGAACTCAAGGCCAGCGAAGAGCGCTTCGACGTGATCGTTGCCGACCCGCCTGCGTTCATCAAGCGCAAGAAAGACCTGAAAAACGGTGAAGGCGCCTACCGTCGCCTGAACGAGCAAGCCATGCGCCTGCTCAACAAGGACGGCATCCTGTTCAGTGCTTCGTGCTCGATGCACCTGCCGGAAGACGACTTGCAGAACATCCTGCTGACCAGCGCCCGTCACCTGGACCGCAACATCCAGTTGCTGGAGCGTGGCGGCCAGGGCCCGGATCACCCGGTACACCCGGCCATTCCGGAAACCCGCTACATCAAGAGCATCACCTGCCGCCTGCTGCCTAACAGCTGACAGCCACACGGCACTGACGCTGTCGAAAGGGGAGCCCACGGGCTCCCCTTCTTTTTGTCTTGCACTTTGCTTTCCTACATTTATCGTCCCCCGACGTGCAGGATATTTCCGCAAATAATTTATTTACTGATATTTAACTTACACATCCACTTCCAGCCGAAGATGACTCCGACAAAATTACTGGATTATTCCTACTTAATATTTGCTTGCGATTAACCCATTACAAACTATTATTAAGTCGTCACCACGGAGGTGACACAAACTAACCACGAAGCACCAATGAACAAGGAGTTCAATCATGAAAGCAATTACTCTGGAATCCCGCACCCTCGCAAACCTGGCTTTTCTGGTCGCACCTAAAGTCCGTTAAGTAAGGTTGGCGCTGGGTATAGCCGGCTACCCAGCGCCTCTGACAAAGCATCCATCCAGAGCAACGTGCCCCGACATGCATATAAACCCTTATTTATTCATACTGCCACGAACACCCGGCCAGATAGTCTGGAATTACAAAGACCATACTCAACATGAACTTGACCTTGAGTATTCCACTCGATTGGCGCAACTTATTCACAACCCTGATTTATATGACAACAGCAACACAATAGACACACAACTTTTAGATAGCGGAATACTGATTTCTTCAAAAAAACCAGCGCCCGTCTGGGGCTGGGATGAACTATCCAGGATCTACCATATCGGCACTCGGGATATTCCGTGCGAACAGACTCCCCGAAATATTCAGGAATGGTCCAGGCAATACCTCGAACACTGCAACACAGTGCTTGCCACTTCACCTCCGCCCGACATCCCTGCGGATACCGGTCCGAACGCGCTCATCACCCTGCCCGCACCGCTCGTACTGAATGACGACAGCCTGTTGAGTTCACTGACCCGACGAAAGACCTGCCGCTCCTTCACCGGTGCCGCCGTTTCGCTGGATGATGTCGGCACCTTGCTTTACCTGTCACTCGGCTACCTGCGAGAACGCGCAGCCGACCGCGACGACAGCATCGCCGACGGACTTGGAGCGCGACGCAGCAGCCCTTCCGGAGGCGGCCTCAATGCCTGCGCCGGGTTCGTGCTGGTGCAGAACGTCGACGCACTGGCGCCTGGCGTCTATGTCTACCACCCTGCCGAACACGCCCTGAGCTTCATCAGTCCCTTGCCCGACAGCGAATTTGGCAATCTGCTGGGGGGCCAGCACTTCATCAACAACCTGCCATTGGGCCTGTTCATCACCGCCCGCTTCGACCGGCTCTGGTGGAAATACCCGCATTCGCGCGCCTATCGAATGGCGTTCGTCGAAGCCGGGCACCTTTCGCAGACGTTTCAACTGGTGGCCACCGCGCTGGGCATGAACACCTGGCTCACGGGCGCGTTTTCCGATGAGCAGGTCGAAACATTGCTGAAGCTCGAGAACAGTGCGGAACAACCCTTGTTCTTCGTCGGTTGCGGGGAAAGCGATGGCCAAGCGATGTGTCAGGAAATGCGCGACCTGCTGCGTGAGGCACAGTCATGAGCGCCCTCGCCCCGAAGCCGGTCTTTCAGTTCACCCTGAGCGACTGGAACACCCGCGCCTCGGTCCGCACCAGCCCCCACGATTACCACTTGCCGGACAACGTGCAGGAACAACTGGAGACCCGGCACTGGTTTCCGCCGGCGTTCCTGCCCTATCTGGCCCACCCGTCCATTGAAGCAGCGGGCCGTTCGATGCTGCATCGGCTCACGGCCCGACATCTGGTGCATTTTCTCGACTACACCACGTTGCTCGAACACCGGATCGTCAATCGCGCCGTCGAAACCATCGTGCATGGCGAGCTTCCGGTCGCGGTGCCGGCGCCGATGAAAACCGCCGCGCTCCAGCTCTACACCGACGAGGGCTATCACGCCCTGTTTTCCAGTCAGGTGGCGGAGCAGATCGCCAGCCTCTACGCCATCACCGGGCGCCCGGTGATGCCCAGACGGATCACCCGGATGAACCTGCTGATAGCTCGCACCAGTCAGGAGCAACGGCCGCTGGCGTGCTTTCTTCTGGGTTTCGTCTCGGAAACCGTCATTGCCCGTGAACTGCTGGATGTCTGCCGCGACAGTCTGGTGTCCGGTGTCAACGACATGCTGCGCGATCACCTCACCGATGAAGCCCGCCACAGCCGGTATTTCACAGAAGTGTTCCACTACCTCTGGTTGCACCTGAACCCGCGACAGCGAACGTTTACCGCGACGACCTTGCTCGACATTCTGCAAATTTTCTTCGAAGTGGATGAGCACTGGCTGCAGGAAAACCTCGGTGGCGCGGGCATTGCAAACACCACGGTGATGGACATTCTCGCCACGATGACAACGACCCAGGCCAGTCGGCGGCGGGCACGCGCCGGCAGCCTCGCCACACTGAGCGCGTTGAAGAAAGCCGGTTTTTTCGCCGAACCTCAAAACCAGACACTTTTTGCCAGGGCAGGACTGATCGATGGATGACGGACAATCTGTGGTGACTCCGCGACAGCGGCGCGGGGCTGTCAGCCTCCTGCTGGCAATGGTGTTGCTCGGCGTCTTCCCGCTGGATGTCCTGCTGCCTTCGTTCCCGGCGCTGGCCGAACACTTTGGCCGCACCCCGGCGGACATCGCCCTGTCGATCAGCCTGTTCGCTGTCGGGATTGCCTTCGCCCAGCTGTTGATCGGTCCATTGTCGGATGTGATCGGACGCAAAGGCCTGCTGCTCGCCGGCATGAGCGCTTCAATGATCGGCGCCTTGGGGTGCGTGATGACCTCGGACTATTCGCTGTTCCTGATGTTTCGGGTGGTGCAGGCGCTGGGGTGCGGTTGCTTCGTGCTATCACAAGCGCTGGTGCAGGACCTGTTCGAAGGCGAGGAGCGTAATCGCTTGCGGATCCTGATGGTCACCGCCACCGGAATTTTCATCTCGGTATCGCCTCTTGCCGGTACCTTTCTTCAGGCAACGCTGGGCTGGCGCGGCAGCTTCTGGGTGTTTACCGCGCTGTCCGCCATCGTGCTGCTAAAGGCCTGGTGGTTTCTGGACAACAGCCGGCCGGCAGCCCGGGGCACACCCACCCACTTTCTGAAGGCTTACCGACGGGTACTGGGAGATTTCGACTTCGTCGGTTACTGGCTGATTTCGGCCTTTGCCTTCGCCTGTCACTTTTCCTTCATCGTGATTTCGCCGCTGATTTTCATGGACCGCCTGCAACTGTCCGCTTATGACTTCTCGCTGTTCCTGCTGATCTACGGCGCGGCGTATATAGTCGGGGGCATCCTGGCCAGCGTGCTGAGCAGGCGGATCAACGGTGGCCAGCAGATTATCGTCGGGTTGAGCCTGATCCTGTTCGCCGGCCTGAGCATGCTCTATCTGTCATCGAACTTCGCGCTGACCCCGGCCACGGTATTGATCCCGATGCTGATCTGCACCGCCGGCACCACCATCGCCCGGCCCGCAGCTACCTCGCGGGCGATGAGTCTGTTTCCCGAAAACGCCGGCACCTCGGCCTCGGCCGGCAGCACCATCATTTTCATCTGCGGCGGCTTGATCAGTGCCCTGATCAGCCTGAGCCCTGCCAACCTGCAATCCACGCTGGGCTACAGCTTCGTGATACTCAGCGGAGTGGCACTGGCATTGAACGCCCGAATCAGTCGGCGCAGCGATCTTGTGGGGCAACCGGACAGCGATTAACCCTGCCGGTCGTCATCCCGCACGCTTCGTCAGCACTGGAACAACGTTTTGCGCCATTCCCTCCTGACGCCAGCGGTGTAGAATCGCGAGATTCATCGCCATTCATCCCCGGCGGGTTTATGAGCTCAGGCTGAGACCAGCGGCGATCCCGCAACGTCATCGGCAACATCAGGACACACGGCCATTTCTGAGTGTTCCAGACGTCAATAGAAGCTCACTCCCCTTTGATACCTGATTAGCCGCCCGGAGTGCTCCATGCCAGATTACCGCTCGAAAACATCCACCCACGGCCGCAACATGGCCGGCGCCCGCGCATTGTGGCGCGCCACCGGGATGAAAGATGACGACTTCAAGAAGCCGATCATCGCCATTGCCAACTCCTTCACCCAGTTCGTACCGGGCCACGTTCACCTGAAGGACCTGGGCCAGCTGGTTGCCCGTGAGATCGAACGCGCTGGCGGCGTTGCAAAGGAATTCAACACCATCGCCGTGGACGACGGCATCGCCATGGGCCACGACGGCATGCTCTATTCGCTGCCGAGCCGCGAGATCATCGCCGACTCCGTCGAGTACATGGTCAACGCCCACTGCGCCGACGCCATCGTCTGCATCTCGAACTGCGACAAGATCACCCCGGGCATGCTGATGGCCGCTCTGCGCCTGAACATCCCGGTGATCTTCGTCTCCGGCGGCCCGATGGAAGCCGGCAAGACCAAACTGGCCAGCCACGGTCTCGACCTCGTCGACGCCATGGTGATTGCCGCCGACTCCAGCGCCTCTGACGAGAAGGTTGCCGAGTACGAGCGCAGCGCCTGCCCGACCTGCGGTTCGTGCTCCGGCATGTTCACCGCCAACTCGATGAACTGCCTGACCGAAGCCCTGGGCCTCGCACTGCCGGGCAACGGTTCGACCCTGGCCACCCACAGCGACCGCGAACAGCTGTTCCTGCAGGCCGGCCGCACCATCGTCGAGCTGTGCAAACGCTACTACGGCGAGAACGACGAGTCGGTACTGCCGCGCAACATCGCCAACCTCAAGGCGTTCGAGAACGCGATGATGCTCGACATCGCCATGGGCGGTTCGACCAACACCATCCTGCACTTGCTGGCCGCGGCCCAGGAAGCCGAGATCGACTTCGACCTGCGTGACATCGATCGTCTGTCGCGCAAGGTGCCGCAACTGTGCAAAGTTGCGCCGAACATCCAGAAGTACCACATGGAAGACGTGCACCGCGCCGGCGGCATCTTCAGCATCCTCGGTTCGCTGGCCCGTGGCGGCCTGCTGCACACCGACCTGCCGACCGTGCACAGCCGCAGCATGGAAGAAGCCATCGCCAAGTGGGACATCACCCAGACCGACGATGAAGCCGTGCACCATTTCTTCAAGGCAGGCCCGGCGGGCATTCCGACGCAAACCGCGTTCAGCCAGTCAACCCGCTGGGAAACCCTGGACGACGACCGTGAGAACGGCTGCATCCGCAGCTTCGAACACGCCTATTCGAAAGAAGGTGGCCTGGCCGTGCTGTACGGCAACATCGCCCTGGACGGCTGCGTGGTGAAAACCGCCGGCGTCGACGAGTCGATCCATGTGTTCGAGGGCAACGCGAAGATCTTCGAAAGCCAGGACAGCGCGGTACGTGGCATCCTCGCCGACGAAGTGAAGGAAGGCGACATCGTCATCATTCGCTACGAAGGCCCGAAAGGCGGCCCGGGCATGCAGGAAATGCTCTACCCGACCTCGTACCTGAAATCCAAAGGCCTGGGCAAAGCCTGCGCCCTGCTGACCGACGGCCGTTTCTCCGGCGGCACTTCCGGTCTGTCCATCGGCCACGCTTCGCCAGAGGCTGCGGCCGGCGGCGCGATCGGTCTGGTACAGGACGGCGACAAGGTGCTGATCGACATTCCAAACCGCTCGATCAACCTGTTGATCAGCGACGAAGAACTGGCTGCCCGCCGGGTCGAGCAGGACAAGAAAGGCTGGAAACCGGTCGAACAGCGTCCACGCAAAGTGACCACTGCCCTCAAGGCCTACGCCCTGCTGGCGACCAGCGCCGACAAGGGTGCGGTGCGCAACAAGGCGATGCTCGACGGGCTGTAAGCGTCAAATCGCAGAAACAAAAATGCCCCGCCAAGTGCGGGGCATTTTTTTTTGCCTTCAGGTTTGATCGTTCCCACGCGGACGGTTCGACGCCTCGACGTGGGAGCGATCACCGTAGCAATTACTGGATTTCCTCAGGTTTGACGATCACCCAGTTCTTGTCCGCCGTCACCGGCAAGCCTTCTTTCGCCTGGGCCGCCGCGTGCTTGGCCATCATGCCCTGAATCTGGGTCATGTATTTGTCCTTGCGGTTGACCCACAAGTGAATGCCGCCCTTCGCCACGTCCACATCGTGGAACAGCATGTAGCCGTCGCTGGTCGGCGTGTCGCCACCCACCAGTACCGGTTTTTTCCATTCGTCGATGTAGGTCAGGATCGCCGCGTGCTTGCCGGCCATCCAGGTCGCCGGGGTCCACAGGTACGGGGTCAGTTCGAGGCCGAGGTTGGCTTTCTCGTCATATTTGCCGGCAGTGATCTGCTTGCGCGCGGTGGTCAGCTCGCCGGTGTCGCGGTTCTTCAGCAAGGTGGTCACGCCGATCACGTTCTGCGGTTTGACGTTGTAGCCATACTTCGGATCGGCCGCGACCATCCGCACCAGCTCTTCGGAGGCGGCGGTCATCACGTAGACCTCGATGCCGTTCTCCATCAGCTTGTTGTACAGCTCTTTCTGGCCAGTGAAGATCTTCGGCGGATTCACGTCCAGGTTCTTGACCACGTCACCTTCGTAATAGGTCGCCGGCACCGGCTTGCCCGAGGCCATCAGCTCATCGACGTAGCCCTTGAGCTCCTTGAGGGTGAAACCGGAAAACACCTGCGCGACCCATGGATAGCAGACCATGTCGTCGACTTCGCAGAGGCGGTAGTAGTAGCTGAACAGGCTTTCCTTGTGGTCGGCGGAGTCCTTGAACGGCATCAGTTTCAGGGAGGGGTCGAGCTTGTCGCGGGTGATCAGGCCCTTGTTTTCCATGAACGGCAGCAACGACTCTTCGAGGTCGTAGCGGTAACTGGTGTTGTCCATGTCGAACACCGCGTAGTTACCCTTGTTGGCGTTGGCGGCGATCATCGCGTCCAATGCCTTGGCCTGATCCGCCGGCCAGTGCTTCAGGTCGGTGGCGAATGCCTGAGTGGCCAGGCCCATCCCCACAGTCAGTGCGACAGCCAGAAATTTCGGTGTGAACTTCATTGGCGCTTTCTCCCTGGGTCAAAGAAATCGACGCTAACAAATATGTGTGACAGTCCTCGTCTGTCAGCGACCGTCCACGTCCGTTTCGCGCCAGCTGCATCCCCGAGAGCGACACCCGCTTATTCCAAAAACGACTGACGACCTTTGATTTCGGTATTAAATCATTGGAAATCAAGCTGTTAGGCTTGCCGGTTCGCAGCAGCCCCGGAAGGCTGTTGGCACAGTCTTTTCTGGAGTCCTCATGAATCTGCCCCTGATTCTCAACTTGCTGGTGTTCCTCGCCCTGCTCTTCGGCCTGGCGCAAACCCGTCACACCTCGTGGAGCCTGGCGAAAAAAGTCCTGCTCGCGCTGGTGCTGGGCGTGGCATTCGGCGTCGCGCTGCACACGATTTACGGCGCCGGCAACCCAGTGCTGAAAGCCTCGATCGGCTGGTTCGATCTGGTCGGCAACGGTTATGTGCAACTGCTGCAAATGATCGTGATCCCGCTGGTATTCGCCTCGATCCTCAGCGCCGTGGCCCGTCTGCACAACGCTTCTTCGCTGGGCAAGATCAGCTTCCTGACCATCGGCACGCTGCTGTTCACCACCGCGATTGCGGCGCTGATCGGCATCGGCCTGACCAACCTGTTCGGCCTGACCGCCGAAGGCCTGGTCGCCGGCACCCAGGAAATGGCCCGTCTGCAAACCATTCAGACCGACTACGCCGGCAAGGTCGCCGACCTGAATGTGCCGCAACTGCTGCTGTCGTTCATCCCGCAGAACCCGTTCGCCGACCTGGCGCGGGCCAAGCCGACCTCGATCATCAGCGTGGTGATCTTCGCCGCGTTCCTGGGGGTTGCCGCGCTGCAACTGCTCAAGGATGACGTCGAGAAAGGTCAGAAAGTGATCAACGCCATCGATACCCTGCAAGCCTGGGTGATGCGTCTGGTGCGTCTGGTGATGAAGCTGACCCCTTACGGCGTGCTGGCGCTGATGACCAAAGTGGTGGCCGGTTCCAACCTGCAGGACATCATCAAGCTCGGCAGTTTCGTCGTGGTGTCGTACCTCGGTCTGGCCCTGATGTTCGTGGTGCACGGCCTGCTGGTGTCGGCGGCCGGGATCAACCCGCTGCGTTTCTTCCGCAAGATCTGGCCGGTGCTGACCTTCGCGTTCACCAGCCGCTCCAGCGCCGCGAGCATCCCGCTGAGCATCGAAGCGCAGACCCGTCGTCTGGGCATTCCACAATCGGTGGCAAGCTTCGCCGCATCGTTCGGCGCGACCATCGGCCAGAACGGCTGCGCCGGCCTGTACCCGGCGATGCTGGCGGTGATGGTAGCGCCAACCGTCGGCATCAACCCGCTGGATCCGCTGTGGATCGCGACGCTGGTGGCGATTGTTACCTTAAGTTCGGCCGGTGTGGCGGGCGTGGGTGGCGGTGCGACCTTCGCCGCGCTGATCGTGCTGCCGGCCATGGGCTTGCCGGTTTCGCTGGTGGCGTTGCTGATTTCGGTCGAGCCGCTGATCGACATGGGTCGCACGGCGCTGAACGTGAGTGGTTCGATCACGGCCGGTGCGATTACCAGCCAGGTGATGCAGCAGACCGACAAGGCACTGCTGGATGCCGATGAGCATGCGGAACTGGCTCAGGCTTGAGTAGCGTCTGACAGACCGCTATCGCGAGCAGGCCCGCTCCCACAGGGATATGCATTCCAATGTGGGAGCTGGCCTGCCAGCGAGGCTCTTAGGCTTTTTCCCAGACTTCGAAGTTGTAAGCCGGTTTGTCGCCTTCAGCCGGATTCGGCACGTTCGACACCAGTTTCCACTGGTTCAGATCGAACTCCGGAAACCACGCATCGCCTTCCGGGCTCAGTGCCACGCGAGTCAGATACAGACGATCTGCCTGCGCCAGCCCCTGCGCATACAATTGCGCCCCGCCAATCAGCATCAATTCGTCGACGCCCTGCTCTTTCGCCCACGCTTCGGCGCGAACCACGGCCGCTTCCAGCGACGGATAGACTTCCGCACCTTCCAGCACAAGATCCTGCTGACGGCTGACCACGATGTTCAAACGCCCCGGCAACGGGCGACCCAGCGAGTCCCAGGTCTTGCGGCCCATGATGATCGGCTTGCCGAGCGTCGTGGCCTTGAAGTATTTGAAGTCCCCCGGCAGGTGCCAGGGCATGCTGTTGTCGACGCCGATCACACGGTTTTCACCGAGGGCTGCGATCAGGCTGAGGGGGAGTGATTTAGTCATGCCGGCGAGGATACCAGAGCCGCCCTTACCCCGATAAGCGCCACAGCGGTTATGCTCACGGCTCAATCAAGCAACGGGATGCCGCGTGACTGAACTGACTTCACTGCAAAACCTCTGGCTCACCGAAACCGTGCGCCTGCGCGAAGAACACGCAGGCCCGCTGGACGATCTGGAAGCCAATCGCCTGGCCCGCGCGGCCGGCGGCGATCTGCCGGGACGCATTCAGCGCCGCGCCCTGTGGCTGGCCGAGCGCGACGGCCTGACCGCCGCGCTCAAGCACTGGTTGCAAGGCGCACGCCTCGCGCTGGTGTTGCTGGCGATCTTCGCGGTACTGAGCGGTGCCGGTCTGGCCTTCGCCGCACTGGGCCAGACGCCGGTCAATGTGTTCTGGGCCCTGGGCAGTCTGCTCGGGCTGAACCTGATTCTGCTGCTGAGCTGGGCGCTGGGGCTGATCTTCGCTGGCGAACATGGCGCCACCCTCGGCCGCTTGTGGCTGTGGCTCAGTGAAAAACTCGCCCGCGACGCCAAGGCGGCGCAACTGGCGCCGGCCCTGCTGCTGATGCTGCAACGCCAGAAACTCAATCGCTGGGCACTCGGTACGCTGGTCAATGGCCTGTGGTTGCTGGCGATGTTCAGCGCGCTGGTTTTGCTGCTGACCCTGATGGCGACCCGGCGCTACGGTTTCGTCTGGGAAACCACGATTCTCAGCGCCGACACGTTCATCAACATGACCCAGGCCCTCGGCGCCTTGCCCGCGCTGCTGGGCTTCAACGTGCCGACCGTGGACATGATCCGCGCCAGCGGCGACACCGCGCTGAACATCGAAAGCGCCCGTCAGGCCTGGGCGACCTGGCTGGTCGGCGTGCTGGTGGTGTACGGCGTGCTGCCGCGTCTGCTGTTGGCGCTTTTTTGCTTCTGGCGCTGGAACAGCGGCAAGGCTGCGTTGCGCCTGGACCTGAACCTGCCCGGCTACGCCCAACTGCGCGAACGCCTGATGCCGACCAGCGAACGCCTCGGCATCACCGACCCGGAGCCTGCGCAATTGCACCACGTCGAAAGCACCGTGGGCGAACACGCCAGCGACGGCGCGCTGCTCGTGGCAATCGAACTCGACGACCAACACTCATGGCCGCCGACGCTGCCGAAAAACGTCAGCAACGCCGGCATCCTCGACAGTCGGGAATCGCGCAACAAACTGCTCGAACAGCTCAGCCGCTTCCCGCCGGCGCGCCTGGCGATTGCCTGCGACCCACGGCGTTCGCCGGATCGCGGCAGCCTGGCGCTGATTGCCGAGCTGGCGCGCAATGCCGCCGCGACCCGGGTCTGGCTGTTGCAGGCGCCACAAGGACAGGCGCTGGACGCCGAACGCCTCGGTGACTGGCACGTGGCATTGCAACAGCTGGAACTGCCGTTCGCCGATTGCGCCCCGTTGAACTGGCTGGAGCACGGACATGACTGATGCCTGGAAAGCGCCGCTGAAACTGGCGGTGGTCGGCCACACCAACGTCGGCAAGACTTCGCTGCTGCGCACCCTGACCCGCGACGTCGGCTTCGGCGAAGTCTCTCATCGCCCGAGCACCACGCGGCATGTCGAAGGCGCGCGGTTGTCGGTGGATGGCGAGCCGTTGCTCGACCTCTACGACACACCCGGTCTGGAAGATGCCATCGCCCTGCTGGATTTTCTCGAACGCCTGGAACGCCCCGGCGAACGCCTCGACGGCCCGGCACGGCTGGCGCGGTTTCTCGACGGCAGCGAGGCTCGTCAGCGTTTCGAACAGGAAGCCAAGGTGCTGCGACAACTGCTCGATTCCGATGCCGGTCTGTACGTGATCGACGCCCGCGAACCGGTGCTGGCCAAGTACCGCGACGAACTGGAAGTGTTGGCCAGTTGCGGCAAGCCGTTGCTGCCGGTGCTGAATTTCGTCAGCAGTGCCAACCACCGCGAGCCAGACTGGCGCGAAGCACTGGCGCGTCTCGGCCTGCACGCGCTGGTGCGCTTCGACAGCGTCGCCCCGCCGGAAGATGGCGAGCGGCGGTTGTATGAAAGCCTCGCACTGTTGCTGGAAAACGCCCGCCCACAACTTGAACGGCTGATCGCCGATCAACAAGCGCAACGCCTTGCCCGCGAGCAAAGCGCCGCGCGCCTGATTGCCGAATTGTTGATCGACTGCGCCGCGTGCCGATGCAGTGTGGCGAGCAACGCCGAACAGGAACAACAGGCCATCAGCGAATTGCGCAAAGCCGTGCGCCAGCGCGAACAACGCTGCGTCGAAGCGCTGCTCAAGCTCTACGCCTTCCGCCCGCAGGACGCCGCCGCCAGTGATCTGCCGCTGCTCGACGGGCGCTGGGGCGATGACCTGTTCAACCCGGAAACCCTCAAGCAACTCGGCGTGCGGGTCGGCGGCGGGATTGCCGCCGGTGCCGCAGCCGGTGCGGGTGTGGATTTGCTGGTCGGCGGCATCACCCTCGGCGCCGCCGCGCTGGCCGGTGCCATTGCCGGCGGCGCCCTGCAAACCGCCCGCAGCTATGGCAACCGCCTGCTCGGCAAGATCAAAGGGCAGCGGGAACTGACGGTCGACGACAACGTGCTGCGCCTGCTGGCCCTGCGTCAGCGGCAACTGCTGCAAGCGCTGAATACCCGAGGCCATGCGGCGATGGATGCCGTTCAGGTGGCGACGCCGCAGGACAAGACCTGGCGCGAGGGCAAGTTGCCGGAAGCACTCAACAAGGCGCGCGCGCATCCGCAATGGTCTTCGCTGAATCCGCATCCGAAGCTGAATCAGGCGGAGCGGCAGGAGCAGATTGAGTTGTTGGTCGGGAAGGTGCTTGAGCTTTAGATCCGCGCCCTCACCCGGTCGACAACAAAACTTCAGCCTTGCGCTTGAGAACAGACAGATCCATTACCGGCACCGCCATTTCCTTCGCCAGCTCATCCCACTGGCGCATTCGCAGGCTGACGGCGCACAACGGATCCTGCTCGAAAACATCCGCTTCAGCCTCGGTCATCACCCCGCCCTGATACTCCAGAGTGCGGCGACTGGCTTCGCTCAAGCGCTCGTAATAACCCGATTCCCTCAGCGTCAGATAGCGCTTGGCCTGGACGTGATATTCCACCAGCCGCGCCAGGCGCTCGCTGAATCCGGCCTCACGCAAATAATCCGCACCGAGGCGTTCGTGGCTGACCACGCCGTAACCGCCCATGTTTTCCGCGCCTTCGGCACACAAGTGGCCGATGTCGTGGAAGAACGCGGCGAGCACCACTTCGTCGTCGAAGCCTTCGGCGATGGCCAGTTGCGCCGCCTGGGACATGTGCTCGATCTGCGACACCGGTTCGCCGATGTAGTCGCTGGCGCCGAACCGCTCGTAGAGGCCGAACACCCGTTCAATGACTTGTTCGTGACTCAACATCCGTTCTCTCCAAAAAGCTGTGCAACATTGCGCTCGGCCATGGCCGGGCCGACGCTCATGCCGACGCCGCTGTGCATCAACGCCACACTCAGCCCCGGCGCCGGACGCAGAAACGAAAACGGCCCCGGCCCCCGGGAACCATAGACACCCTGCCAGCGCTCGACCACTTGCACTTTGCAGCCGAGGGTCTGTTCGGCCAGCTCCAGCATCCAGTTGTCGACTTGCTCGGCGTTGAACGGCGATGGATCGCTGCCGTAATGGTGCGAGTCGCCAATGATCAGTTCGCCATACGGCGTCGGGCTGATCAGCAGGTGAATGCCGTTTTCCTGCAAGTGCGGTTGCTCGCGCAGGATTTGCGCCTGCACTGCGGCCGCTTCCGGCAAGTCAGCGAAGGCGCCGTAATGCACACAGCTGAGACCGGTGAGCAAGGCGTGTTGCAAGTTCAGGTCGATCTGCGGCCGGGCGCGGAGCATTTGCAGGCGGCAGATTTGCGGGTCGAGGGCAGCAATCGGCTCGGCCAGCAGGGTCTGATAATCGTGGCCGGAGCAGACGATGATCTGCTTGGCGGAGAATGTGCCGGCAGTACTTTGCAGGCGCCCAGGCTCGACGTCGCGCACCAGCGTGGAGAAGTGAAACTCGACGTCGAGTTCGCGGCGCAGGTATTCGATCAGCGCCGGAATCGCTTCCCGGGAATACAGCTGTTGATCGTCCATCCCGTGCAGCGCGGCGCGGTGATGGCTGAACTGGCCGCCGTACAGATCGCGCAGCGCGGCACCGCGCAGCAGTTCGACGCGGTAGTCGTGCTCCACGGCCCGCCCTGCGCAGAAGGCTTCGAGCAAGTGCTCTTCGGCCTCGGTGCGGGCGAACAGGTACGAGCCGTTGCGCTTGAGTTGCAGGCCGGCGAGCTGCGCCCACTGGCCCCAGATGTCGCGGCTGGCCTTGGCAAGTTCGAGCATCGGGCCCGGTGGCTGGCCGGTGACCAGCGCCTGGCCGAAGTTGCGCACCGACGCGCCGAGTGGCGTGGCAGTGCGTTCGAAAACCGTGACCTTGCGACCGCGCCGGGCGGCGGCATAGGCGTGGGAAAGCCCCAGGATGCCGGCGCCGACGATCAGCAAGTCTTTGAGTTGTGTCATGGAGATTTTCCCTTAATGGGAGACCGCCTTCGCGAGCAAGCCAGCTCCCACAGGGATTTACGTTGTGAATGCGATCCAGTGTGGGAGATTCTATGTTGCAGGGGAACCCTGCAACCTTAAATTCGGTTGGTATTCGCTCTGGTTTTTCATGAGGGCGAATGCCACCCGGCAAAGCTTGCGGGCGAGGATGACCAAGGCTTGGGTTCTGGCTAGACCTCTTGCCAGATAGGACTCATAGAACGGTTTCCAGACAGGGGACCGACAAGCTGCCATAGCTGCATTGTGTGCAAGACGCCGTAATTCCCCGTCACCTTTTTTGCTCAAGTGGCGAGGACTGTGTTTCTTACCTGAGTCTTTTGCCTTCAAGTCCATTCCCAGAAAGGCGATGAACGCATCGGCGCTGGCGAACTCACCTCGCATGTATGTAGTTGCCAGGCCCGTTGCCGTGAGTTCACCAACTCCTTCAATCGCTTTGCAGCGTCTGATGTTTTCACTAATTCCGGCTTCTTGGCTGACTTTACGAAGCAACTCCTGAATGGCCTGATCCAGCTGTTTGAAATGCTTCAACCCATCGGCCAAAAGATCTTCAAGAAGAGGTTCGGTTGACCAGCTCAGCTTGATACTGACTCGGACCTTCATCAGCTGTGCACGCTTGTTAAGCAGACTTTTCAACACTGTGTAGTGCCGCGGTGGTGGGTTCCAGACCCGCAGCCGATGCTGTTCACTGGTTAGATAACGCGCCAGAAGACGTGCATCACAAGGGTCGGTTTTTGCACGCTGACCGATGCTTTCGCGGTAATGGCTCACCCGGTAAGGGTCCACGATGTAAACCCGATGCCCCATACCATGGGCCAGTTCGGCCGTGTCCAGGTGGTAGAGATTAGTGGCTTCCAGGGCGATTGAGCTTTGGGCGGGCAGGGTCTTCAGCCAATGACCTACAGATGTGCGGTCGTTGTTGATGGCCTGGATGATTTTCAGATCTTCGCGATAAACGACGATTTCGGCCTTGGCCACATCGACACCAATCACCGTTGGCGAGGTAAGGATTGTCATGACGAATCCTCGGAGCTAGGGTTTAAGAGCTTGTCGGGGTCTACCGTAGCGCTGGCTTGCCTCTATCGTCGGTTTTACCGATGAATTCCTTATCGGCGCTTTAGGTAGAAAGGGCGGGACGAGAAGTCTCCCACGGTCCGTACTGGCTAGAGTCGGAATCGAGCTTTTAGTCCCGCCCACCCCTTCAAGTCTAAACATACAAGCG